>JBARUR010000034.1:0-3008 GCA_049645845.1 Desulforhopalus sp.
ATAAAACGAAATGATGTGCTGCGGCTAAAAGATGGTGTTCTGACGTTTTCGGAGGGGAGGTGTTTGGTGCGTTTTGCTGAACGGCTTGAAATTCCTGATTGTTTTATTTTGCTGCCGCCTGGGCGAACGCACTATGATGAAGGGGCGCTGGTTGAGGTTCATCTTGTTAATAGATTGTAAAATACATGCCTTTTTCACTTCCGGATTCTGCCCCATTTCGGCCATTCCGGGCTTGATCCGGAATCTATTGCTTGCACGAATTATGGATTCCGGATCAAGCCCGGAATGACGGTGGTTGATTGGTCTTTCGCAATTTGCCCCATCACATCATCTATCCTGCTCTACTTCATGAAAAACTTGAATTAATAGAATGGCGACCCAACATAGAAAAACAGTATTGAGCGATCACACAATTCGTTTTTATGTAAATCCGGGGCAATAATACCAATTGACGCTCTATCAATTGGTATTGTGTCCCCAGGTTAATTGGGGTAGAATTGATGATATGGATAAAAAAGAAATCATAGAGTATTGGGATACTGAAGCTAAAGAATCCTTACAGGTTGCAAATCATCTCTTCGAAAAAAAGGATTATTCTTATGCTCTTTTTTTTGGCCATCTTGCTATTGAAAAATTATTGAAGTCGATTTATGTCAGAAACATAGACGACAATGTACCAAGAACTCACAATCTTCCTAGAATTGCAAAAGCCGCAAATCTGGCTCTCCCCGAGGAAGTACTTGTCGATCTGATTAGTGCCTTACTCCTAAATTTCTGTCATAAAAAACAGGAAAACGGAGAATATCATTTAACATTAATGACTTGAATACACCGCCAAGGCACTTATCCCGGCTTATTTCCCATTCACCGGGGTTAGAATCACGGCCTTCAATCTTGAAACGAGGTATCCCGACTATAAAAAGAAATTTCGAAACAAATGTACAAAACAGTTCACTTCGCAGGAACTTGATAAAATTTACGAGATTTTCAAATGGTTGCAATCGACAAAGTAGTGCTTGAAAAAGTTAAAATATTCCTGGATCGGCTGGAGACATCAGGTATTCATGTTACGAAGGCTTATTTGTTTGGCTCTCACCTTACCGGGAGGACCGACAAATGGAGCGACATTGATGTTGCTGTAATTTCTCCTCAGATCAGCGATGATAGATTTGAAGAACGGGTAATATTAACAAAAATCGCAAATATCATTGATGATCGTATTGAACCGCTACCCTTTAACCCAACCACCTTTGCCGAAGAGGATCCCCTTGTTCGCGAAATAATGAACAAAGGCTTCGAAATTTAACCATTTTAATTCAGGGGGGAGGTCAGATCACACCTCAAGACATCTTCATTTACCCCGATATGTTCCAAACGATTAAAGAAACTCGAAAAACGGGTGTTTTCTGGATTTTGTTAGTGGTTGAGGCAGCTCGCAAGGTACCGCCAATAGCACAGAGCGCGTCATCCGGGGTTTGACCTCACTTCCGGTTTTAGGCAATTTCGATCATCCGAGCCTTGATCCGGAATCTATTTCTTGCACCAATTATGGATTCCGGATCAAGCCCGGAATGACGGCGGTTGATTGAGGGTCAAACGTGTTGGCCATTTACCATCAGGTCGATGGGACAACTTTTTTCTATTTTACGAAACTGCAAGTGTGGTGTTTCCGCTTCTCCAGATCATGACTACAGATATAATGAATTTCTTCAGCATCAATGTTAAAATATTGGTGTGAAATCACATCTCGGACACCCTTGACACCTCTCCAATTTACTTCTGGGTATTGCTCCAGAAGTTGGCTATCGGTCATTCTGTCAATTGATTTAAAATTCTCACCGACAGCAATGAGCATCATACAAATACCATCCAGCATATCCATACCATGTTCACTCACGAGAAAATCGTCGGCTGAATGTATACCTTCGAAGCGCCTGGCCACTCTATCCAAAGCTTCGGATATCTGAATCAACTTTTCACGAAGTAATTCACTATCAAACATAGTGTACCTCAGTGTCTATGCGCTTTTTCAGAAAAGCATTCATACGCAACCGATAGCGAACAAGATCCACTCTATTCTGCAACAGCTCTTCAAGATCTTCTTTCAAATTCACCATTCGCAGAAGATCAGGCACCTGGGTTTCCACAACAATATCAATGTCACTGTCCTCTCTAGCTTCGTTTCTAGCTACTGAACCGAAAACGCCAAGTTTAAGCAAACCATAATCACGCGTCAATTCGTCTTTATGTATCCCCAAAATTCGAAGTACATTTTCCCTATTCACATTCGCCATCACACTACCTCAATTATTTTACACAATAATTGTCACTCAAGAATGCTTGCACCGTTTTTATAGAACTTACAATCTTTCGATAATTATAACCAATTTCTTTCTTTTTCCCAATCTTGTTCCCGCGGTAACGGAGGCCAAGTTATTGCACAATTGGGAAGCGGAGCCGACGTAGTGTGGAGTCAGACTAGAAGTTGATAAGTTAGCCGATTCAGCTATTTTGCCGACATGGCACGTAGACCTCGCATTCATCTCACCGGTGGACTCTACCACGTCGTTCTCCACGGTAACGGAGCCAGCCAACCGGTCTTTCTTGCTGACGAGGCCACCCCACAAGAAAGTACAAACCCATGAAGGGCGTTTAAATTATAAAGGAGGGAGAGGATGTCAAAGATAACTCCTGAATTTTAAGCGGCAAAAGAGATTGATTCGAATTCACTCAGGTCAATTTCTTTCCGCGCTTGCCAAAGGTCGTAATTATCCTGCATCAACATCCAACTTTCCGGCGATCGGCCGAGTACCTTCGAAAGCTTCAGAGCCATTGCTGGTGAGATATCACTTTTACCATTGAGAAATCTGCTTACTAAACCAGGACTCACATGAAGTTTACGAGCTAGCTCGTTTGATCCAATCTTAAAAGGCTCCAGGTACACTCTTTTGATAAATGCTCCTGGGTGCATAGGGTTATACTGCTGAATAGTCATTTTTTCCTCTATT
>JBARUR010000035.1:0-4802 GCA_049645845.1 Desulforhopalus sp.
TTACCAAAATTGAAGAGATTTCACTTCCGTAGGGGTGCGGTTCCAAACCCGCCCTTTACCAGCAGGAAACAACGCACAAGCACCAATATTAAGTCACACCCACCAACAACATCCTCTCGCTGGTCGCGGGGCACTGGTACCCATGCGCCGCATGGTTACCCATCCTCGATGCGCCGCATCACCCACCGGTACTAACCCACATCATAAAATTATTGCAATCATTGTTCTTAGGAAATCATCCCGGAGTACCATCTGGATGTAAAGGATCATATATTGTCCATAGTGTCGCCTTTAATGAACAAACGGATAAAATGTTGTCCTTTCTTGTTCATCTGGTAGAATACTGACATGACGATACCATCACTGCCCAACCTCCTCACGCCTCCTGAAGCCGCACAGCTACTGGCCGTGCGCTTTAAGGCCCTGCGTCTCCAGGCCGGTTACAAACGAACCACTTTGGCCCAATACGCTGGGGTGACTCTCGCCTCTTTGAAACGGTTTGAGAGCACGGGCCAGGTCTCTTTAATAAATCTCTTGCGCCTGGCCCATGCCCTTGACCGGCTTCCCGAGTTTGCAGATCTTTTTGTCGCCTCCCGGGCGACATCGCTTGCCGAACTGCGGGATCAGATTCAGAAAAAGACGCCAAAGCGGGGTAGAATCTAAGATGGCCGCCGATCTTCAGGAAATCCAGGTCCATTTCACGGCCAGTCCGGATAAATCTGAGTCTGTTGGCATCCTGGCATCTCAGGGACAGCGCCTTTTTTTTGAGTACAGCCCATCCTGGCTCCAGCGAAAGCTGGAACTTTCCCCCTTCACCCTACCAGCTAAACCCGGACTGTTGGAGCATAAGCAACGGGAATTCGGTCCACTCTTTGGTCTGTTTGATGATTCCCTGCCCGATGGTTGGGGGTTTCTGCTTATGGATCGCCATTTCCGCAGTCTGGGCCTGAATCTGCCTGCCATCTCCCCGCTTGACCGCCTTCTCTATCTCGGACGGTGCACTATGGGTGCCCTTACCTATCATCCCACAACCGAGCAGGACATCCCTGAAAATGCAGTTCTGGACCTGCATGAACTGGCCTTGCAGTCGCAGCAAATTTATGCCGGGGCCGAGGGTGAGGTCCTGCCGTTGCTTTTGCGCGCCGGTGGCAGCCCGGGCGGGGCCAGCCCCAAAGTGCTGGTCGGTTACAATTCACCGGAACAGACCATTATGGTCGGCAACGATGACATAGCTCCGGGTTTTGAACACTGGATCGTGAAATTTTCTGCCAGAGAGGATGCCCGCGACGCCGGACCGGTGGAGTATGCCTATAGCCTGATGGCTGCTGCCGCCGGAGTCGAGATGCCCCAGACCCGGTTATTTACAACAGCACAGGGAGATTCATTTTTTGGAGTAAAGCGATTTGACCGTGGACCGGGAAATCGTCGTTACCACATCCATACCTTCGGCAATATGATCCAGTCAAATTTCCGTATCCCGGCATGTGATTATGGAGACCTGCTCAAGGTCACCTCGATTTTGACCCGCAACCATAACGACCTCCTACGCGCCTTTCGCCTAATGCTCTTTAATGTTCTGGCCCATAATCGCGACGATCATGCCAAAAATTTCAGCTTTATCCTCAACGATGCGACAGGTCAGTGGGCATTATCACCGGCCTATGACCTCACCTTTTCCCCTGGCCCCGGTGGAGAGCACAGCACCACCGTAGCCGGTGAAGGTCGCGCCCCTGGCCTCCGCCATTTCGCCCTGCTGGCCAAGCAGTACGATATCAGCCAAAAGGATATGGAATCCATGAGCGAGCAAGTTACTGCCGCAGTCAAACGATGGCCGGAATTTGCAGACACCGCAGGCGTTTCAGGAAAAACGAAGAAGTTTATTGAAAACTCGTAAAAAGTCGGGGCAACGTCATTCCGGGCTTGATTTCTCGGGTTCGCATCACCGGTGGTTCGCTGGTCGCGGGGCACCGGTACCCATCCTCGATGCGCCGCATCACCGCCCGGTACTAAGGCCAATTCTCCCGCTATAAAAGGAAACAAAATAAAAAAACTGGAAATAATATAGTATCTTACCAAAATTGATGAGATTTCACTTCCGTAGGGGCGCGGTTCTAAACCCGCCCTTTTGCAATTCCACCCTCAAAACAATTTCCATCCAATTGTCATTCCACAGGATTGCTACGGTACATGTTTGAATCGCTTGTCGTTCGTGACCTGCGGGGTTACGCCCAGCTCGTGGATGCCGAGGTTTTGCAATATCACGATAACACTGGGCTGGAGGTAGATGCTGTGATCCAATGCGCCGATGGCCGCTGGGGGGCATTGGAAATAAAGCTGGGGGCGGGGATGGTGGAGCAAGGCGCCGCCTCTCTATTGAAATTTGTCGATCGAGTGGATACCGACAAGTGCGGTTCCCCATCTCTGCTAGCAGTAATCACCGGGACTGGTTACGGCTACCTGCGGGACGACGGGGTTGCAGTGATTCCCATCGCCGTCCTTAAACCGTAGAGAGAAAGGATGGGGCATCAAATAAAAAGAGTAGGCTCCTACAAGCAACCCATCAAGCAACGAACCAAACAAAAAATTTAAAACCATAATTATGTATAAAATTTCCCTGCCATGGTATATTGTCCAAATCGTTCCTGACCTAGTCAGAAAAAAACAAGTTAGATAGTTGAATGCAAGGTCCAGTTATGGTATGTGGTAGTCGCACAACACAAATGATCCTTAAAGCCTCGCATAAATATCCTCAAAATCCCCATCAATATTCGAGCCTTTTAAGATCATTTCAGATTGAAAAATTATCTCTGTAAAGTGACAAATGATGGTATTGAGTTGTTCTGGTAGATTTACAAAAACTGTCATATCCATGACTTGTTTTAACCTCCTGCTCAACTTTTGGAGAAGCAGTTGCAATCCAAATAGATCCCGAATTCACAGTTCTTTTATTAGTAAAACCGTAATAATAAAAACACTTACCATGAGTACAGACCATTCTATACAAATAGTCTGAGGTAAATTGATATATGAAAACCAAAGCTATCAATATACTGAAAGAAGAACTTAGACTTCTATGGACTCTGATTGTAAGGAAGAACTTCTGGATAGTTCTCCTGATCGACATTGTCCTTATTGTGGCAGCTCATTTCCTTGCCAACTTGGTTCGTTTTGACTGGTATATTTCCTGGACATTACCAAAAATATTCACTGTTCTTCCTTTTCTTGTAATCACTAAGATTCCTGTCTTTTATATATTCGGACTCTACCGGGGGATGTGGCGGTACACCAGTACAGCAGATCTTATCAATATAACCAAAGCTGTCTGTGTCTCTTCCGGATTCATAATCATGTCCGTTCTGTATCTAAATCGATTTGATGGATTTTCCAGGTCGGTTTTTTTCATGGACGGTGTTTTTACCTTCTTGTTTCTCTGTTTGCATCGCGGCACTATCCGTTATCTTTTTCAGAATAAAGTGTTGATGCCTTGGCTGTCTCAAGTCTCTGATAAGCCCGATAAAATAAGATTGTTGCTCATTGGTGCGGGTGCTGCAGCCGAAAAAGTTATTCGGGAAATCAAGGACAACAAGAATATACCATACGAAGTCGTCGGTTTAGTCGATGACGATCAAAACAAACACGGACTAAAGATTCACGGCATACCTGTTGTCGGCGGATTAGATAAGCTACAGGAATGTATAACCAGAACCAAACCGGAAGAACTCTTAATCGCCGTTGCTTCAGCATCTGCAGAACAAATGCAAAGAATTGCAGATCTTTGTCAGAAATCAAAGATCAAGTTTAAAGTTTTGCCGAGTATCGGCGAAATCATCAAGGGCAAGATAAGCGTAACTTCCAGTCGAGATATTTCTTATAAAGATTTGCTGGGAAGACCGGCAGTACAGCTTGACCAGAAAGAAATTGGACAATATCTAACCGGACAGACAATCCTGATAACCGGTGCTGGAGGTTCTATCGGTTCTGAGTTATGCCGACAGACCCTGCGTTTTTCTCCGGAACGCCTCATCCTCTTTGACAGCAGTGAAGAAAATCTCTATGCCATACAGATGGAATTGTTCCATGAACTAGGCACTCTTGATGCAGTTGCGGTTCTTGGCAAGGTGCAGGATGTAAGGCTGCTCGATCTGATTTTTCGCACCCATCGTCCGTCAGTCGTGTTTCATGCTGCCGCATATAAACATGTGCCGTTGGTGGAACGCAACCCCTGGCAGGCAGTAAACAACAATATCTTTGCCACACAGCTATTGATAGAAGCGGCTATTATTCATCAGGTAGAGCGATTCGTTCTGGTTTCAACGGATAAGGCTGTTCGACCGACCAATGTCATGGGTGCCTCAAAAAGGATGACGGAACTACTGGTTCAGGCCTATGACCGAAATAATTGGGATAAGAAGTTTACCCAGGCATGGCAGAAAGTTTATCCGCAGATTGAACAGTCGGCGATGTTTAATGATACATTTCCAATGCATAATACCCGATTTATGGCGGTACGCTTTGGCAATGTTATAGGCTCTTCAGGTTCTGTCGTCCCTCTTTTCAAAAAACAAATTGAACGAGGCGGACCTATTACTGTAACGCATCCCGAAGTTACCCGTTATTTTATGTCGATTGAAGAGGCCGCCCAACTAATCCTTCAGGCAGGCTCAATGGGTGGAGAAGGGTCGGAGGTGTTTATCCTCAAGATGGGACAGCCCGTCAAAATTGATCATATGGCGAGAGAGATGATCAGGCTTGCAGGAAAAGAACCTGATATCGAAATTCAAATTAAATATACCGGATTAAGG
>JBARUR010000036.1:0-12103 GCA_049645845.1 Desulforhopalus sp.
AACGGAATTGCAAAAGGGCAGGTTTGGAACCTGCCCCTACGTTGCCTTCGACTGAATTACCAGGTTAAAACCGAAAGTTCAATTGTTTAACGGCTTATGATTTAACTGAGAACCGGAGCCTGTTCCACCACAATCTGCTGCTCTCACCCCAACCTATAGAATCAGGTGTAGGGGCGTGGTTCTAAACCCGCCCATTCCAGGGTCGCTCCTGCGAGTTAGCAATTGGATGAAAATAATCTGGAGAACGGAATTGCAAAAGGGCAGGTTTGGAACCTGCCCCTACATTGCCTTCGATTGAGTTACCAGGTTAAAATGAATAGTTAACCGTCCTGTCCTTCTTCGAGTTCCCGTTGACGTTTTCTAAATGCTTCGACATATTTTGCTAAGACACGTCTACCTTCTTTGTTGATTTTCAGGAAGGTGATGCCGGAGATGAAGCGGCCATCCTGGGGATGGGCATGGGTTGTTCGTCCCTCGAGATCTACCAGATCATCCTCGATGCCAAGCGTAATAAGCAGGCGGGTGTCTGTTTTAAGGGCTGTCGTTGTTTCCAGTTTCAAGCCGTCGACACTGACATCTATAGTTCGTCCCATCGAGTAGGTGCCGGGATTACCTTCTTCGTCCAGGACGAGATAGTCGAGGAGGTGGAGGGCGTCGTATCGGATGAATCTTCTTTGTTCTCGTGGTGTCATAAATTTTCCTTGCGCTCGTTAAGCGGATGACTTACTCACCCGCATTTCTCATGAGCATTGTGTTGATTTTCAGAATAAATATTTTTTATTTTCAATAAGTTTGACATTGTTTTAATTCTTCTCTTACACCCCACAAGTTCACTGCCAAAAACTTTGATGCTGACGCTGCCTGAACTGATGAGAAATACGGGCTAAAAAACTTCATTTATCTGACTCTGGAAAAAGCCTGTGGATTGCATTTTTTTCAGCCTTCACCACGCCTCGTTCGGTAATAAGGCCGGTGACCAATCGGGCAGGAGTCACATCAAAGCTGTAGTTCGCAGCTTTAGTGCCGTCTGCCGTTAAAGTAACTGTAGTAATCCTCCCTTGTTCGTCTTTTCCAGAGATGGCGGTTATTTCTTCCCCTGATCTTTGTTCTATAGGAATTTCAACCCCTTTGTCAAGTTTCCAGTCAAATGTCGAAGAAGGCAGGGCGACATAAAATGGGATATTATTGTCATAAGCGGCTAACGCTTTGAGGTAGGTGCCGATTTTATTAGCCACATCCCCAGTGTGAGTCGTTCGGTCTGTGCCGACGATAACAAGATCCACCATCCCATTCTGCATAAGATGACCGCCGCAGTTGTCGCAAATCAGGGTGTTGTCAATGTTTTCCTGTTGCAGCTCCCAGGCGGTAAGTCTTGCACCCTGATTCCATGGCCGTGTTTCGTCAACCCATATATGTAAGGGGATGCCTGCATCCCGCGCCGCGTAAATAGGCGCTGTGGCGCTGCCGTGGTCTACAAAGGCAAGCCATCCTGCATTGCAGTGGGTGAGGATATTGACCGGAGCGCCGTTTTTCTTCAAGCTGATTTCCCGGATGATTTCCAGTCCATGTTCCCCGATCTGTTTGCAGAAGCGAGCATCTTCGTCGGCTATTTCGCAGGCGATGGTAAAAGCCATTCGTCTTTTTTCCTCAATATCCGATATATCAGCGAATGCTTTGAGGATTCGGTCAATGGCCCAGATCAGGTTTCGTGCAGTGGGTCTGCTGTTGCCGAGTGTTTTGGCAAAATTCTGCATATATGCATCAAATCCGTTTTCCGGTGCTTCCAGAGTTGCGAGATACATTCCAAAACCGGCGGTGGCGCCGATAAGCCCGGCGCCGCGGACGTGCATATCTTTTATGGCTGTCACTGCCTGTTCCGAGGTGGCCAGTATTTCAACAACAAACTCATGGGGCAGCTGTCTCTGGTCAATTATGCAGATTTGCCTGTTGTTCTGCGGGTCGGGCCATATTGTACGATAATGTTTTTTGTTAACTTTCATGTGTAAAAGGCAATGCAGGGCAAAGTGAACGGTTGAGTTGGTTTCTTTCAAATCATTCAAGACACTATAGCCGCATACTGTAGCTGCTCCAAGGCAAAATATCGATCTCTGTCACACCATTTTTGTCAGAAAGCACGACTCGTCCAACATAAATGTAATAAAAATAGCAAAATATTACGATAATGTATTGTTTTGGGGCTTTGTGTTGGTTGTGCTGTGATAAAAAATAACGTCTTTACAGTGTGATACCTAGAGAAAAAGATTATGGCATAATCATTGATATATATGGGCATCGGAACATTCAGGTGTCGATCGTCGTGCTTCGTTAGATTGACCATAAATAGCAAAGGTACCTTTTGCAGGAGTCTTTCTCTGCGCCTGGTACAAGCACATCACAAAATTGGAGGAAAAAGAATGGATAACGCAGATACCGCATTTATCTTGGCGGCTTCAGGGTTGGTTTTGCTCATGACCCCGGGGCTGGCTCTATTTTACGGTGGAATGGTGCGGAGCAAAAATGTCCTCGGTACTATTATGCAGAGCCTGATTCTGATATCGCTTATATCTATAGAATGGGTATATATCGGTTATTCCATGTCTTTTGGCCCCGATGTCGGCGGTTTTATTGGGGATTTATCCTGGTTTGCGTTAAATGGCGTGACCAACGCGCCAAGCCCTGATTATGCCACAACCATTCCGCAGACGGTGTTCATGATTTTCCAGTGCATGTTTGCAATTATCACCCCCGCGCTTATTACCGGCGCTTTTGCGGAGAGGGTGAGATTTGTTCCTTTTCTTGTATTTTCGCTGCTTTGGGCGATTCTGGTGTACAATCCCGTCTGCCATTGGATCTGGGGTAAGGGCGGATGGCTTGGTAATCTCGGGGTGCTCGATTTCGCAGGAGGTTTGGTTGTCCATGCAACCTGCGGTGCAGCGGCTCTTGCCGGAGTTCTGGTGCTTGGAGCCAGAAAAGGATACGGCAAAATAAATTTTATGCCCCATAACCTGCCAATGACAATGCTTGGAACCGGCATCCTCTGGTTCGGTTGGTTCGGTTTTAACGGCGGTTCGGCTCTTGCCGCAGATGGAGTAGCCGCAACTGCCTTTGTGGCAACTCATCTCGGCGGCATGGCGGGAATGTTGATGTGGGTGGTCATGGAATGGATCTTCCATAGAAAAGCAACAACCCTTGGTGCTGCTTCCGGGGCTATTGCCGGCTTGGCGACGATTACCCCCACCGCAGGATTTGTCGGACCGAATTCGGCTATTATTATCGGCTGTCTTGCCGGCGTGCTCTGCTATCTCGCGGTTAATCTCAAAACCAGGCTCGGGCTGGACGACTCGCTTGATGTTGTCGGGATCCACGGCGTGGGCGGTATTGTCGGGACAATATGTCTTGGATTTTTTGCTTCGACTGCGGTCAACCCAGGCGGCGTTGACGGCCTGTTCTTCGGCAATGCTTCGCAGGTGGGCAAGCAGCTGATAGGAGTCGTGGTCGTTGCCGGTTATGCCTTTGTGGTTAGCTGGATCCTTTTTAAGGTTATCCACAGCGTACTTGGTATGCGACTTGCCGATGATGCCGAAGTGGGAGGAATGGATTATGCCGAACACATGGAAAATGCGTATAACAATTGATGCCGATAAGTTCAATCGCTGCTAAAGGACTTTAGGCGAAACTTGCAGGTGTACAGATTTGTATAAAATGTGTTACCTTTTCTTCAGGAATTAGGCGATTTTATGAAAAAGAGGCAGCCTGGTAATCAAGCAGGGGTGCCTTAACAAGGGAAAGGTTATGAAAAAGATAGAAGCGATCATAAAGCCATTTAAGTTGGATGATGTGAAGGATGCCCTGAACGGCATCGGCATTACCGGGATGACCATGTCTGAAGTAAAAGGATATGGCCGTCAGAAAGGACATACCGAAATTTATCGTGGAGCTGAGTATGTCGTCGACTTTATCCCCAAGATTAAGATCGAAGTCGTTGTTCCGGCCGACCAGGTCGGGCAGGTTGTAGAGACAATCAGGGGCGCAGCCAACACCGGCAAGATCGGCGATGGTAAGATTTTTGTTTTGCCGGTTGAGCGTGTCGTACGGGTACGTACGGGTGAAGAAGATCGAGACGCGGTGTAATAAATGATTTCTGCGTTTCGTGTTGAACGACAAGCCCTTGAAAGCAATTGGGCAAAGGGAAGTGTCGGCGATGATCTCCTCCTGGATAACTGCCGGTTGGTCGATGAATACATCATCAACAATTATAAAGAGACTGAGCTGCCGGAGAGCAATGGGAAGATTGCACTCGTTGCCTTAGGGGGTTATGGCCGGAAGGAATTGTTTCCTTTTTCGGATGTCGACCTAATGATCCTGTATCATCCAAAGCTCAGGAAGCATATCGCCGGTGTTACCGATGCGGTGCTGTATCCGCTCTGGGATACCGGCCTTGAAGTCGGGCATGGTGTCCGTACTGTTGCCGAATCGATAAGCCATGCACGGGAGGACTATTTCTTTCTTGTCGCTCTGCTTGATGCCCGGCTTATCCATGGTTCGCAGGAGTTGTTTGATGAACTTCTTAAAGCGTATCGTAAACGTTATGTTGATGGACATAGGGAAAAGTTCGTCGAAAAGATGAAGGCATATCGCCAGAGTCGCCGCGATCGTTACGGCTGCCACAGCTATCTGCTCGAGCCCCATATAAAAGAAGGGCGAGGGGGAATGCGCGATATCCAGGCTATGATGTGGACGGCCAGGGTGGTATTCGGTCTGAATACCCTGGATGATATTCAGCTTGCCGGATTGCTGCTTGAAGAAGAAAAGAAGGAGTTTGTAGAAGCCAGAAACACACTTGTTCGGTTGCGCTGTCATTTGCATTTCATCAGTAATCGCAAAAATGACCAGCTTTATTTTGAACATCAGGAAGATGCGGCCAAGGCATTTAACTACCAGCCGAGCGACGGAGTGCGCGGAGTAGAACTGTTTATGCGTGATATCTACGGCGCCCTGCAAACTATAAGTGTCACCAGTGATCTGTTTTTTGACCATGTCGACGAGGTGCTTGGTCTGGCCGGGAAGGGGAAGGGAGGAGCCGATAAGGTTATTGAGAGCGGTATAGAAATCAGAAGCGGGCGGGTGCACCTTACTGCTTCGAGATCGCAGCTTCTTGCCAAGCCGCAGACGCTCGTCAGGGTATTTTTGGCAATGGCGCGCACGGGGTTGCCGATGCATCACAGGACCCGTAAGATTATTTCGGGATTTGTCGATTTGATCACGGATAAAGAGCGGACTTCACCCAGATTTGCCAAAACATTTTTTACCCTGCTCTTTGAGGCCAAAGATATTGCAATGGTCCTGGAAACCATGCTGGAGACCGGGGTGCTGACTGCCTGCATCCCTGAATTTTCCAAAATCACCACTTTGGCCCAGCATGATCTGTATCATATATATACTGTTGATCGACACTCGCTGCAGGCGGTGGTTGAACTCCATGCATTGGTTGCGTCGGAGACTCCGGCAGTCGAAGGGGTGAAGGATTTGAAAATCCTCTATCTTGCAGCGCTGCTGCACGATATAGGGAAGGGGTCGGGCCGGGATCATTCCATCGAAGGAGCTGCCTTTGCCGGTGAGATTGGCCAGCGATTTTGTCTTACCGAAGAGGAATGCAGCGCTCTTCGATTTCTTATACGGCATCATCTCTTTATTCCGGAGAATGCACTGCGCCGTGATCTCAACGATGCGATTTTTATCAAACGATGCGCGGATAAAATCGGCAGCGTCAACCGCCTGTCGATGTTGTATCTGCTATCTGTGGCAGATTCGAAGGCGACCGGACCTTCTGCCTGGAGTGACTGGAAGGCTTCGCTGATGGAGGAGCTCTATCTCAAAGTTTATCCGTATCTCGACCAAGGCCGTCATGAAGTTCATGATGTGACAGCCCATGAAGAACAGGGAGTCGAGTGGCTGCGTGAACAGATTCGAGTGCAGTTAAAGGGCAACGGAGATCTGAAGATAGATCCGGAAACCCTGAGTACTGATTATATTCTCTCCTTTTCACCGGAAGTTATTGCCGGACATGTGCTGACTTTGCGGGATAATTTTCAGCGTATTCGACAAAAGTCATTGATTATTGCCGATGAAACTGAAGAGAGATGGTCGCTGCTGATTATGACCAAAGATCGGGCGGGGCTGTTGGCAAAGATTTGCGGAGTGATGGCCCTCAACAATCTCTCAGTCACCAAGGCGCAGATCTTTACCTGGCAGGACGGTACTGTTGTTGATGTGATCGACGTTCGATCAACAAATGGCCTGAGTTTTGCAGAAATAGACTGGCAGGCACTCAACGAGCAGCTTGATCTTGCCGTAGAACATCGAATGGGGCTGAGCCACCGGCTATACAGTAAGCTGTCTTCAACTTATGGACGGCGGTCGCAGACGGTAGGCGATGTTGCCTCTAAAATTATCATCGACAATGAAAGCTCGGATAAATACTCGGTGATTGAAGTGTATGCGGCGGATCTGCCCGCGCAGCTTTACCATATTACCCAGGCAATGGCCGATTTTGGGCTGAATATTCACAAAGCGTATATAGCAACAGAAGTAGAGCAGTTGATCGATGTGTTTTATGTCCTTGATTCAAGGGGGCAAAAGTTGGTTGATAAGGATTTTATTAAAGAGGTTACAGAGGGTATCCTGCATTTCATTAGCCACTCTGCAAAATAGCTTGTTTTTTGCTTTTTGTGGTTTTTTCGCCGGAGGATGGACTGCTGTAAAAAATGACAAACATGTAAGAGAATTTCATTTGTTTGTTGCAAATACTGTCAGAAATGTTAATGAAGGGTTAATTGATTCCCTGAAAGAACAATGCTGGCTATGGAAAAAATAATACTGATTAGAAAGGAGATTGTTGAAATGACTAGAGAAGAAATTATGCAAATCATCGAGGATGGAAATATTCAATTTTTTCGCCTCCAGTTTGTCGATATCTTTGGATTTATGAAAAACGTCGCAATTCCAAAAAGCCAGATAGAAAAAGCTCTGGACGGGGATATGATGTTCGATGGTTCTTCCATTGATGGTTTTGTCCGTATCGATGAATCTGACATGTACCTCAAGCCCGACTACGACACCTTCACTGTTCTCCCATGGAGAAACAAGGATGGGATCGCTGCCGCCCGAATCATTTGTGATGTATACAAATCAGACGGAACCCCATTTTCCGGTTGCCCCCGTGTGAACCTCAAGCGTGTTCTGGCAGAAGCAAAAGAACTTGGCTATACCATGAATGTCGGAACCGAAGCGGAATTCTTCCTGTTCGAAAAAGACCAGGACGGTCTGGCTACTACCATCACTAACGATGTGGCCGGATATTTCTCTCTTGATCCCGAAGATACCGGTAACAACTGCCGTCGTGAGATCATCGAAACCTTGGAGAAGATGGGCTTTGAGATTGAAGCTTCCCATCACGAGGTGGCGGAAGGTCAGCATGAAATTAACTTTAAATATGCCGACGCCCTGGCTGCAGCAGACAATACCGTAACCTTCAAGTGGGTCGTTAAGTCAATCGCTGCCAAATACGGTCTGCATGCGACCTTTATGCCGAAGCCTATCTTTGGTATTAACGGTTCCGGAATGCACACCAACCAGTCCCTGTTCAACCTGGACGGCACCAATGCATTCTTTGACGAGTCTGATCCATTGAAGCTTTCCAAGGTTGCCTACTCTTATATCGCCGGAGCGCTCAAAAATGCCCGCACCTTTGCTGCGGTCACCAATCCTTTGGTGAACTCCTATAAGCGATTGGTTCCTGGTTATGAGGCTCCTGTTTATTGTGCATGGTCTGCATCCAACCGCTCTGCTCTTATTCGTATTCCTGCAGCACGCGGATTGTCGACCAGAACCGAGATCCGTTGCCCGGATCCGACCTGCAATCCTTATCTTGCTTTCGCTATGATGTTGAATTCTGGTCTTGACGGTGTGAAGAATGAACTTGCTCCACCACCTGAAGTAAAGCGTGATATCTTCAAAATGACTTCTGCAGAAATGGATGAATGCGGGATTGCAGTAATGCCTGCCAATCTGAAGGAAGCCATTGAAGAACTGAAAGCTAACCCACTGAGTAAAGAAACACTCGGTGACCATATCTTCATGAAGTATGTTGAAGCAAAAGAGAAAGAATGGGATAGTTTCAGAACCGCTGTAACTGATTGGGAACTTGATCAATATCTGTCAATTTATTAACCGGATACCTGTTTCAAAGATGGAATAAAGCCCGCACTCCTCTCATGAGGAGAGCGGGCTTTTTCGTTTTTGGCCGAATTAACAGAATGTGCAGTGCTTGCAGATTGTACATTTTCTAGGTAAAGAGTGCAGAGGATTAACGCTCATTTTCTTGCCCAAAGAATGAAAACAATCTATAAGTCAGTAACATCGGTGATGGCATGGCCGGAAAGAAAAAATCAAATCAAAATAAAATCTCCAAATTGCTCCCCAGCCTTGTCCATGAAAAAGGATGGGAAAAGCAGCTTGATCTGCATTCTATCTTTCCAAGATGGGAAGAGATCGTCGGAGAAGAAATGAATAAAAACGCCCAGCCGCTGAAGATCGAGCGAGGTGTGCTCTGGCTGGAAGTCGCTAATTCATCATGGCTGCAGCAGTATCAATACGAAAAAATGGAATTACTTGATACTCTGAATAGCTGCTTTCGACTGTCAAGACTCAACGATATTAAGATGGTCTTGCCGAAGGGTAAATCTAAAGGGGCATCTGGTCCAAAACCGCTTGCTCCGATAGAGTTCGTTAGGCCAAGTGAAGAAAAAATAAAAGCATTCCAACGACAGGTTGAATGTGTTGCAGATGAAAAATGTCGGGAAGCGCTTATGCAGTTTTGGTATCTTGCCGAGGCATGTAAGAGGAAAAAAGAATAAATTATCCTGTTGACGGGCAAACTGAATAGTTAACAGGTGCTTACCAAAGTTATCCCATCGTAATTGAGCAATAAAAAATGTTACATAAAAACATATTAAGCGCTATCGGCAATACCCCCCTTATCCGGATTAATCGAGTGTTTCAAAACGAAGCGGTTTCAATATTCGGTAAACTGGAATCAGCTAATCCGGGCGGTTCGGTAAAGGAGCGTATTGCTCTTTCCATGATTGAAGCGGGCGAAGAAAGTGGTGCCCTGACTCCGGATAAAATTGTTCTTGAAGCAACAAGCGGCAATACCGGCATCGGTCTTGCCATGGTCTGTGCCGCAAAAGGATACCGCTGCGTACTGGTTATGCCGGAATCTGCCAGTATCGAACGGCGCAAAATCATGCAGGCATATGGTGCCGAGCTTTTGCTGACTCCGGCAAACAGGGCGACCGATGGGGCAATCGAAAAGTCCTACGCCATGGTCAGAGAATTTCCGGACCGGTATTTCCTGACCGATCAATATAATAACGAAGCAAACTGGCGCGCTCATTACAATCATACCGCCCCGGAGATCTGGCAGCAGACGGACGGCAAGGTCACGCATCTGGTCGCCACGCTCGGAACATCAGGAACGATCATGGGGCTGTGCGCCTGGTTCCATGAATTTCATCCTCACGTCAAAGTGATTGCTGTTGAACCGCATCTGGACCATAAAATCCAGGGGCTGAAAAATATGAAGGAGTCCTATAAACCAGGAATCTTTGATAAATCCGTTCCTGACGAGATCGTCATTGTCGATGATGAAGATGCCTTTAGCATGGCCAGAAAACTGGCAAGTCACGAAGGAATGCTGGTTGGCATGAGCAGCGGTGGAGCCATGGCTGCTGCCATCAAATATGCCGAAGAGCTGGAAAACGGGATGGTGGTTGTCATTTTGCCGGACGGGGGTGAGCGTTATCTCAGTACCCCGCTTTTTACGCCGCCAAAGAAAGCAGATGGCAAGAAAAAGCTGCGCTTCTTCAACACCATGTCAAAGAGGAAAGAAGATTTTATGCCCCAGCGGGAAGGGCAGGTGACCTTCTATTCCTGTGGCCCGACTGCTTATGAGATGGCCAACCTCTCCCTTTGCCGTAGATTTATTGTTTCGGATCTTATAACCCGCACCCTTGAATCCAAAGGTTTGCAGGTTGACGCCTATATGAACTTCACCGACATCGACGATAATACAATCGCCGGAGCGGAAAAAGCGGAAAAACCATTAAAGGATTTCACTCAGGAATACATCGATAGCTTCATGGAGGACATGGATACGCTCGGAGTTAAGCGGGCCAAGGGCTATCCAATGGCGTCCGAGAATGTGGCGGATATGATCGAGATCGCCCATGAGCTGCTCCATAAAGGGTATGCCTATGAAAAACATGGGTCCATCTACTTTGATATCTCCAAATTTAAAAAGTACGGTCGGCTCTCGGGTATTGATTTAAGCAAGATCCAGCTTGGGAAGACTGTCGATCTTGATAATTATGAAAAGGATAATCCGCGCGACTTTACTCTTTTAAAGCGATCAACACTTGGAGAATTGAAGAAAGGCATATTCTTTGAGACGGACTGGGGCAATGTGCGGCCCAGCTGGCATGTGGAGTGTTCAGCCATGGCCACCAGGAATCTTGGCCCTACCATGGATATCCATACCTCCAGCAGGAACCTTATCTTTCCACACCACGAGAATGAAATCGCCATTGCCGAATCGCTCACCGGTAAGCCGTTGGCCAATTATTGGCTGCACTCTGAGCTGGTGCTGGTTGATGGCAAGAATATGTCTGCCGACGCGGGCAATAACGTAACGCTCAGGGAACTCCTTAAGCGAGGATATACCGGACGCGAGGTGCGGTTTATGCTGCTTTCCGTGCATTATCGAAAGCCGCTGAATTTTTCCTATAAGCGACTGGATAATGTCCGTACGGCCCTCAGAAGGCTCGATGAATTTACCTGCAAACTTAATTGCCTACCCGCGGGAAAACCCCATCCCGAGGTCACCACCTTTGTTTCTGCCATGGAAAACCAGTTTATCGAGGCAATGGATGATGACTTGAACGTTTCGAAAGGAATGGGGGCTATATACAACTTTATCAGAAAACTCTATCCGATCCTCCAGGTGAATCATCTCGACAAGGACCAGAAAAAGTATATCCTGGAAAGCCTCGGCAGGCTAAACCAGGTGCTGGATGTGTTCCGGCTGCAGGGCTGCCCCCTGGCTCCAGACGTGAACGCACTTATCCAGCGCAGAGAACAAGCCAGGCTTCTTAAGGACTGGAAGGCAGCAGACGAAGCCCGGGAGGAACTCGCCAGAAAAGGAATCGTGATCATCGATACAGAAAACGGCCCCGTCTGGAAAAGAACAAGAGATTTGGAGTAACAGCCAAGAATCAAGTTGCTTTTTGATAAACTTTGAGTATTATGTCGACGCTGAATGTGCTATGCTCACCGCAGCCGCATCAAAAAATACAATAAGCGCCAGTAGCTCAGCTGGATAGAGCAACGGACTTCTAATCCGTAGGTCACAGGTTCGAATCCTGTCTGGCGTACCAATAAAATCAAGGCTTTACCGGGTGTTTTCGGTAAAGCCTTGATTGTTTATTTTGTCCACATTAGTCCACATTGTTCTTATGGACACCCTTATTCAACATCACTGCCGGCTTTGTGCGGAGTGTAGCGCCGCGCGATGTCTGGTTCCAATTTCCGTAAGGTTTGAACTCCATTTTTATTATTAACCAATCCACCAGATTAGAAAGGCCTACTTTTTACGCTTAACTGTATAGAAAAATGGTTGTTGTGGTCCGACCTTATTTGAACGCCCCGGACCCCCGAACCGAAGCCGCTACATTTTTTGCAGGTTTCACACACTCACCTCCAGGTATGGACGCATCACTTTTTCGACCCGACAGATTTTCGCATACTTAAGCAGCCTGCCGAACGAAAAGCTTAGGGCCAGGTCTTGAAATATTACATTTACAAAAATGATATTTCAAGACCTGGCCCTAAGTTGTGGCCTAAAATCGCCTCAGGTAGACAGTCTACTGTGTCCAGGAACTTGTGTCACTCCCCAAAACCTTCTTCTTCTAAGTAACAAAAGCAATTTCAGATTTGACCTTGTCCATGAATCTCTTTACCTCAGTCGTGAGAGGGAATACCTGAGCTT
>JBARUR010000037.1:0-2888 GCA_049645845.1 Desulforhopalus sp.
GGGCTACTCCTTTGGCGGTGAGCAATCGGGGCATCTTGTTTTTCTGGATCATATCACCACTGGCGATGGAATCCTGGCAGGCCTGCAGCTCCTCGCCATCATGAAAAAAAGCGGACAGCCTCTTTCCGAGCTAGCCAACATCATGAAGAGTTTTCCGCAGGTCTTAAAGAACGTAAGAACTTCAACAAAAATCGACGTATCTTCTATCCAGCACTTCCCCGAAACGGTATTAAAACTCGAAGAAAAACTCGGTAAAACCGGCCGTATCCTGGTAAGGCCTTCCGGCACCGAACCAGTGATAAGAGTAATGGTTGAGGGACAAGATGAAGCCGTGATTAATGATATGGCCGATGAGTTGTGTGGTCTGGTTCAGATGGCTGACCGGAATTGATCTGCCGCTAAACAACCTGCCTACCAGCTTCACTCCCCTCCAGTGGCCTCCGCACCACCCTGGTCCCCATGCGCCGCATGGGGACCGTCACTCGGATGCGCCGCATCCCAATAGGTAATACAAAGCACAAAATCGGGTCTACCGACATCCATTAACACCTTGACATTAATCAACCGAAATGTATATTGATCGTATATACAGAAAGGAGGATGTGGTATGAATAACATCGAAATACGAAAGGCACCGATCAATATAAGGGCATTAGCAGCACAACGTGATCTCATCGATAAAGCAGCAGCGATACGCAACAAAAGCCGGTCTGATTTCATGCTGGAAGCTGCGTGCCGGGAGGCCGAAAATGTCCTGCTGGACCAGCGTCTTTTTATTTTACAGGATAAAGAGTTCAAAGATTTTGAGGCTGCATTAAAAGCACCCATGGCAGAGGCAATGAAGACACTCCTTGCAACTAAAACACCATGGGAGAAATAACCGCTCCAGAACCAATCCTGAAAACACACAGTCTTGATGCTTTCGATTGCGGTAATCAGACGCTCAACCAGTGGTTGAAACGACAGGCGATGGTCAACGAAATGTCGGGAGCATCCCGAACATTTGTTATCTGTGAGAATAGTCGAGTTATTGGTTTTTACGCCTTAGCTACAGGAAGCGTAAGACGTGAGGAGGCGCCGGGAAAAATAAAACGCAGGATGCCGGATCCAATACCCGTCTTGGTTTTAGGGAGGCTTGCAGTCGAGCTTTCTTGGCAGAATAGAGGCGTGGGGGCGGGTCTGTTGAGAGATGCTGTATTGCGAACCCTCACCGTTTCAAAGCAGGCGGGAATTCGAGCTCTGCTGGTCCATGCACTCTCAGAACAGGCCAGGAATTTTTACCTCCGGTATGGTTTTCAAGAGTCCCCGTTGAATCACATGACTCTCCTTTTAAATCTAATGGACTGGGAATCGTAAAAGATGACTGAGTGTCCAGTTGAGTTTGGTCAGGTCCCCGAAGGAAAGACGCATTGCCTCTCGCACCACCCTGGTCCCCATGCGCCGCATGGGGATCTTAGCTCGGATGCGCCGCATCCCGACTGATATACAAAACACCTAAAGTACAAGCTCTTGATGGAAGTGTCTATGGATGTCTCCTTTTTCCATTTAGCTTATCTAGTGTCTGTCTAGAAATGAGTAATTTTGTTCTAAATCGAGACGCTCAATAAATTTTAAGCCTGGTTCCCATGCGCCGCATGGAACCTTCCTCTCCGATGCGTCGCATCCCGATGAAAAGTAAGTCGCTCGCTAATCAAGGACTATAGCTGGACTGCAGCGCAGTCAAAAGAGGATTACCATGCAACACATGGTAACCAGAGCAAGAAAGGCTTGTTGTCGAGCTCTCTTAGCAGAAAAAATGTGTGATGGAGGCGTCTGTTGAAATATGCGGTCCAGTGATTTCCTTGGCAAAAAGAAGAGATTATCAAACCCAGTTTTCCAAACCCAAACCATCAATTCTATCGAATTCTCTAGCGTTATTTGTAACCAAGGTCATGTTCCTCGATTTGGCCAGGCCGGCAATAAGCAGGTCATAGGGGTCGATGGGCGTGCCTTTTCTTTCAAGTTTGGCACGAATGACAGCGGCTTCGGTAGCGGCAGGAGGGTCAATGTCAAGGAGCGTGAGCGGCAGGATAAAACGGGCAAGGGCGTCTTGGGTGCGCTGCATGTGTTGGCTCTTTTGTACTCCGTACTCAAGTTCAAAAAGCGTAATAGTAGAGATGGCAACTTCCTCCGGTGAATACTGCCTGAATCGTTCAAGGACTTCCGGTGGTCGTTTTTTGATAAGATAAATACAGATGTTGGTATCGAGCAGATAGTGCATCAGAATGACTCTCTTTTCTGCATCTCCGGCTGTTGCCGCCCTTCTTCCATGAAGTCATCGGGAAAATCCTTGAGAGAGTCGAATAATGAGTCCCACGTCGTTTCAAGCGGTTCCAGGATGATCTGACTGCCTTTTTTTGAGATTTTTACTCTATCGCCAGGCATTCTAAATTCTTTTGGAAGCCTCACCGCTTGTGAATTGCCATTCTGAAAAAGTTTAGCAGTTTCCATTGAAAGTCTCCTTTGTGTAGATACTATTAATATATACTTATTGAAATTGGATGGCAAGTGGGGATTTCTGTTTTTACTGTTTTTTCCCTCGATTGAGTCAGAAAAACAACCATGGAACGGCGTATAAACCTTATATCCGGTGCGCCGTATCCCATAAAGATACACCATCAATGTCTGTCTGTCCGTCGAATATCTAGACAATGAACCGTCATCTCTGTTACCGGTTTGACCGATGGCATATAGTCCGTCAATCATCCTGATCTAAGTCCTTATCAATAAACCTCTTCATGACTGCCTATATCTTGATGATCTGTTAGCACGAGAGATAGGGGAAGGTGGTAACTGGAATTGATGCTGATTGACAAAAACCAGATGGCCATTTTCGTAATCTAATCCTG
>JBARUR010000038.1:0-5341 GCA_049645845.1 Desulforhopalus sp.
ACCGGGATAAAAGGTTTTGACGAGATTACTTTTGGTGGGCTGCCCAAAGGACGACCTACGCTTATAGCCGGTAGTGCCGGCAGTGGCAAGACGTTGTTCGGCATGGAATTTCTCTTTCGCGGGGCCACAGAATTTGACGAACCAGGAGTTTTTTTTAGTTTTGAAGAATCCGAAGAAGATTTGATTGAAAATTCCAAATCACTGCACTTCGGTCTGGAAAAACTGCTGGAAGAACAAAAAATAGCACTGGATTATGTGCATATCGATCGGGCCGAGATTGAAGAAACCGGGGAATACGACCTGGAAGGATTGTTCGTCAGGCTGGGATACGCCATCGATTCGATCGGAGCCAAACGTATAGTCCTTGACACCCTGGAAGCCCTGTTTTCCGGATTTTCCAATGAATTGGTATTGAGATCCGAGATCCGTCGGTTGTTTCGCTGGATCAAGGAGCGGGGTGTCACGGCAATTGTTACTGGCGAACGCGGCAGCCGAGATGGCAACCTGACCCGTCACGGCCTGGAAGAATACGTTTCAGACTGTGTGATCGTACTCAGCCATCAGAAGGAAGATCTGGTATCCACCCGACGCCTGTGCGTAGCTAAATACCGTGGTTCCTCTCACGGCACCAATGAATACCCTTTCCTCCTCGAAAATGGCGGCATTTTCGTTTTGCCGATCACATCAATCGGATTGGATTACGAAGTTTCCGAAGAGCGGATATCCTCGGGAATACCCCGGCTGGATGCCATGTTTGCCGGTAAAGGTTATTTCCGGGGCAGCAGCATTTTGATTTCCGGCACCGCCGGTACAGGTAAAACTACCTATGCCGCCCAGTTTGCCAACAACGTCTGCCTCAATGGCGAACGATGTCTCTATTACGCCTTCGAGGAGTCCAGCAGCCAGATCATCCGCAACATGCGATCTACAGGCATAGACTTGGCGCCTCATAGGGAAAAAGGGTTATTGCAATTCGTTGCCATCCGTCCCACCACGTTTGGACTGGAAACCCATTTAAGTACGATGTTCAGGAGTATTTCTGAATTTCAACCGGCAGTGGTAGTGATTGACCCCATCACCAATCTGATCTCCGTCGGTAATTCCAATGAGGTAAAAAACGCCCTGATGCGCCTGGTCGACCTGCTCAAGTCCAAATTGATTACTTCATTATTCACCAGCCTGATTGAATCCGAAAATGACTTTAGACAAAACCAGATGGGAATTTCCTCACTCATGGATACTTGGATGCTGCTCAGGGATATCGAAAGCGGCGGTGAGACTAACCGCAGTATCAAAATCATTAAATCGCGGGGCATGGGCCATTCCAATCAACTGCGGGAATTTATGTTTACCGATAAAGGAATCGATATTATCGATGTCTATACAGGACCTGGCGGTGTATTGACCGGATCTGCCCGAGTCGCCCAGGAAGCCCGGGAAAAAGCTGAAACAATCAGAGGCGAGCAGGAAATTGAACAAAAAAAGCGCGAATTCGAAAAGAAGCAGGCGGCCACCGAAGCACGCATTGCCGAACTGCGGGCTAATTTAGAAGGCGAAAGACAGGAAGTGGAAAGGATGTTTGCCGAATTTGAGTCCATACAAACAGCAGCCTACAAAAATCGCGAACAAATGGCAAACATACGAAAAGCAGACAAGATATGAATGAAGACATGAACGTGAAAATGCCGACGGACAACGAAAAAGAATACAAATTAAGGCTGTATGTGGCTGGCCAGACTCCCAAGTCGCTAAAAGCTTTTGCCAATCTGAAAATTATCTGCGAAGAGCACCTGAAGGGTAGGTATAGCATTGAGGTAATTGATTTGCTTGAAAATCCTCAACTGGGCAAAGGGGATCAGATTTTAGCCATTCCCACCCTGGTGCGCATGCTGCCCCCACCTATATGCAAAATCATCGGAGACCTCTCCGACACCGAGCGTGTACTGGTCGGACTTGATTTGGTTCCAATGAGTTAACTCATTTTAAAGAGGAGTTTCATGAAAGAGAAACCGGTAGAAAACACTTCAACGGAAGCATTTGAAACTGCTTTAGATGGAACCCCGAACTATGTATTAAAACTTTTCGTCAGCGGCATGACTTCCTGTTCGGTCAGGGCCGTTCAAAATATCCGTAAGATATGCCATGAAAATCTAGAAGGTCGGGTTGAACTGGAGGTCATCGACATCTATCAACAGCCGGAAATGGCTAAACAGGAACAGATAGTTGCTGTTCCCACTTTGATTAAGAAACTGCCGCTCCCCCTGAGACAATTTATCGGTGATCTTTCCGACACAGAAAAAATCCTGGTAGGACTCAACTTGAGCCCCAGGGCACCAAAGGACCGGATAAAATAGAAAGCCAATGCATACTGAACGTGCCCTCGTGGAGGAAAACCAGCGACTGCGAAAGCAATTGCAGGAGGCCGAAGAACTGATAGATGCGATTCGCAATGGACGCGTTGACGCCCTGGTAGTTTCCGATTCGGGAGAAAAGAGCATCTATACACTCCAGGGCGCGGATAACACCTACCGTATCCTCGTCGAAACAATGAATGAAGGCGCTGTTATCTTTTCCAGAGAGGCAGTTATGCTGTACTGCAACCGCAGTTTCGCACACATACTGCAGATGCCGCTTCATCAGCTCACTGGCAGCACAATTACAGAATTCTTTGCGGATCAGGAACAATTCCAATCCTTGCGCCACCGCGTCTTTGCCGGCGAGAACATCAGAATGGAGATCAACCTGCTATCCGGCCACCAGGTACACGTACCATCTTTAATTTCGTTGCGTGCCTTTTCCATGGGTGGTTTGGATACTGTATGCATGGTGGTAACGGACTTGACTGAACAAAAGAAAACCTACGCCTCTCTGACCGAAAAAGAGGTGCTGCTCAAGGAGATTCATCACCGGGTGAAAAACAACTTGCAGGTCATCTCCAGCCTGGTGAGCCTACAGGCCGATGAGGTCCAGGAACCCGGCATGCACGCAACCTTTCAGGATCTTATTTATCGTGTGCACTCCATGGCCATGGTGCATGAAAAATTGTATCAGTCCAGTGACATGGCCCATATTGACTTCGCCGATTATGTCGAAAGTCTCGTGGGCTACCTGTGGCGAGCCCAGGGGAAGGCGGTCTTGAACATTCGATTGGAATTGGATTTGAAACCGGTGCTGCTGCCGGTGAATACTGCAGTACCCTGCGGGCTGATTTTAAATGAATTGATCAGTAATGCCTTGAAACATGCCTTTAACGGACGTGAAAGCGGTACAGTCAAGGTATCGCTGGGTGAAACTTCGGGTAAAAATCTCCGTCTGAGTGTCGGCGACAATGGGATAGGTCTTGCCAAAACTGTTGATTGGGAGCAGTCCAAGAGTTTGGGGTTACGGATCATTAAGTTGCTTGCAATGCAAATTAATGCCCATGTCGAAGTTTCCAATGATAACGGAACTCGATTTACAATCGAGTTTGATAGATAGAGATAAATATGGACCAAAAATCAATTCTTATTGTTGAAGATGAGTTTATAGTCGCAGAAAACCTGCGCCGGAAACTTGAGCAACATGGCTACAATGTGGTCGGGGTTGTAGCAACCGGAAAAGCGGCCCTTAAGATGTCCATCGAGCACCGCCCTCATCTCATCCTGATGGATATCCAACTGCAAGGTTCGCTGGACGGAATCCAGACCACAGAAACGATTCAAAGTCGTTACGATGTACCTGTAGTATACCTTACCGCCCATTCGGACCAGGCCACACTGACTCGCGCTAAATTGTCGGGGCCGCTGGGTTACATTCTTAAGCCATACGAGGACCGTGAACTCTTGACCCAAATCGAGCTGGCGCTCTACAGACATCAGACCGACAAAAAAATGCAGGAACAGCGTGAGTGGCTTCGTGTCATTCTTTCGAGTATGGGAGATGCCGTGGTTGCTGCAAACAAAGAGGGCGTTGTCTCTTTCATCAATCCGACGGCCGAAATACTGACCGGTTGGACCAGAGTTGCAGCGATAGGCAAATCGCTCAGTAAGGTCTTTCATATTATTAACGAACGCACCAGACAATCCTTGGCAACCCCAATGGAAGATCTTTTGAATAGTGGAAAAATATCAGACCCGGACAATCGCTGGCTCTTAGTGAACCAGACCGGGATCGAGATACCGATATGGAGTAGCGGTGCGCTCATCCACGACAAACACAACCATGTGCAGGGTATAGTCCTTGTCTTTCGAGATATCAGTCTGCAACGACAGGCCGAAAAAGAAAAAGACTCACTCATCGCAGAGCTGACGGAAGCCATGAACAAAGTCAGGCAGCTGTCAGGATTGGTGCCGATTTGTGCCTCATGCAAAAACATCCGTGATGATAAAGGGTATTGGATGCGGTTGGAAAAATATATCCAGGAACATTCCGAAGCCACGTTCAGTCACGCTATCTGTCCAGATTGTGTGAAAAAACTCTATCCGCATATTAAACTCGAAGGCCTGGAGTAAAGATATCTTCCATTTTCGTATTCCCAAGTAGACACATTTCCAATGTGAGTTCGTTCTCGTCAATTTTTTTCAGAATGGAACCTTTATTCATCAGGCAAACCTTTTAGTGGGAAAGTTAAGCTGAAATCTGCACCAGGTCCCTCGGCGAAATCAATGGTGCCGCCTAGCTGCCTGGCCAGTATCTGAACAAGATGCAGGCCGAGTGAACCGGTTTCCTGCCAGTTAATTCCATTCGGTAAGCCGCTGCCGTTGTCTGCCACCTGGAGACAGACGGTACCGGCGTTAGGGTCATGAGCCAGCCCCACCGTAACTTCGCCGTCGACGGTATCATAAAAAGCGTGTTTGAGAGCATTAGTGGCCAGCTCGTTGAGGATTAAGCCACAAGGTACAGCCAGCTCAATGGACAGCTCCACCGGCGATAGGGCAAGGTTCAGGCGTACTTTTTCGGCAAGTACGCTGTGTGATCGCCAGAGCGAGCGAAGCAGGTCAGTTGCATACTCGGCAAAATTCAACTGGCCCAGATCGCCGGTCTTGTACAGTTTCTCATGGATCAGCGACATGGTGCGGATGCGGTCGCACATATCGTCAAACTCACTGCGGACACCTTCGACGGCCAGTTTGTCCGCCTGCAGACTGAATAGGCTGGAGATGACCTGGAGATTATTTTTCACACGGTGATGAACCTCCTGCAGCAATACTTCCTTTTCCCTGAGGAGGTTTTGCAACTTTTTCTCCGTCTGTTTGAGATTGGCGATGTCAAGATTTATGCCGGCCCAGCAGACAACCTGTCCATCTTCATCGCGGATGGGTACCCCCCGGGCAAGTACGGGATGCCATTTGCCGTCTACTCC
>JBARUR010000039.1:0-9883 GCA_049645845.1 Desulforhopalus sp.
AGAGCCGCCTGCTGGTCTCCTGCGACGCCGCATATGGGGATGGCTGCCCCAAAAAGGTCGGGATCCGTCAGGCCGAAGTTGGTAGAGCAGTCTTTTACATCGGGAAGAAGAGAAGCTGGGATATCCAGTAGTTCAAGTATATCATTATCCCAGCAGTTTTCATGAATATTGTACAGCATGGTGCGGCAGGCGTTGGTTGCATCAGTACTATGCTCTTTACCTCCCGTCAGATGCCAAAGCAAAAAGGAATCGATAGTGCCGAAGCGAAGCTTGCCGTTTGCCGCCTTTTCCCTTGCGCCGGCAACATTATCAAGGAGCCATTTTACCTTGGTGCCGGAAAAATAGGAATCAAGCAATAGGCCGGTTTTGGCGGTGATCATGGGATCGTGACCGTCTTCGCGCAACTGGTTGCAATATTCAGTTGTTCGTCTGTCCTGCCAGACAATGGCTTTGTGAATCGGTTCTCCAGTGTCTTTATCCCAGATGACGGTTGTTTCCCGCTGGTTGGTGATACCGATTGCGGTAATATCTTTTGCTGAAAGACTGGATTTTTCGAGAGCCTTTCTACAAGTGGCCAGAGTCGAACTCCATATTTCACCGGGATCATGTTCAACCCAGCCGGATTGTGGGAAAAACTGTTCAAACTCCTGCTGAGCGGATGTAATTATTTCGAGTTGATCATTAAAAATAATTGCCCTGCTGGAGGTGGTCCCCTGATCTATTGCGAGGATGTACGACGCCATTGCGGATCTCCTTCTATAATCCAATCCCGAAATAATGGTTTTTACGATTTACATCAATTTTGAAGTGTGACTGTGCAACAACTCCCTCCGTGAACATTCGACAGAGGGAGTCACTTATTAATTCACAGCTTATTTCTTAGCAGCTGCAGCCCAGCTTTTAACGAGCTCATCGTAGTCAACGGTCATACCCTGGGGCTTCTCGTTGGCAACTTTTGGCTTGGGTGATCCTGGCAGGTTCAACCAGTAGGAAGGATCCGATTCTTTATTAAGTTTCGGTCCACATTCACCCTGAATACCTGCACGCTCGAGGCGATGGAGAACTTTATCCTGCTGCTCGGCCAGAGAATCCAATGCCTCCTGAGGAGATTTATCACCTGTGACCGCATCAGCGACATTCTGCCACCATAGTTGGGCGAGTTTCGGATAGTCGGGTACATTGGTGCCGGTCGGAGTCCATTGGACCCGGGCAGGGCTGCGATAAAATTCCACCAGACCGCCGAGCTTAGGAGCACGGTCGGTGAAAGACTCATGCCAAATATCGCTTTCCCGGATCGGAGTGAGCCCGACATGGGTTTTCTTCAGACTGACGGATTTGGAAATAACGAACTGCGCATATAACCAGGCTGCTTTACGACGATCAATCGGAGTTGATTTCATCAGGGTCCAGGAACCGGCATCCTGATAACCAAGTTTCATGCCTTCAGTCCAATAAGGACCATGCGGGGAAGGGGCCATACGCCATTTTGGGTTGTCGTTTTCATCAACAACAGGAGTTCCCGGTCTGGCCATATCAGCGGTAAAGGCAGTGTACCAGAAAATCTGCTGGGCAATGGCACCCTGGGCGGGAACCGGTCCGGCTTCGGAAAAGGTCATACCCGCAGCTTCAGGAGGAGCGTATTTTTTCAACCAGTCGATATACTTGGTGAGAGCGTAAACCGCCGCAGGAGCATTTGTCGCGCCACCACGGGAGACGGAAGAACCAACCGGCTGGCAGCCGTCAACACGGATGCCCCATTCGTCAACCGGTAGACCGTTGGGAATTCCTTCATCACCACCACCGGCCATAGAAAACCAGGCATCGGTAAAACGCCAGCCGAGTGAAGGATCTTTTTTGCCGTAGTCCATATGACCATAGACTTTTTCACCATCGATTTCCCCAACCTTCTCCGTGAAGAATTCGGCAATATCTTCATAGGCAGACCAGTTGACGGGAACACCTAGTTCATAACCATAGATTTCTTTGAATTTTGCTTTCAGGTCCGGACGCTTAAACCAGTCATAACGAAACCAGTAAAGATTGGCGAACTGCTGATCAGGAATCTGGTAGAGTTTACCATCCGGACCGGTAGTAAAGGATATGCCAATAAAATCATCGACATCAAGCATTGGATTGGTCACATCTTTTCCTTCACCTGTCATCCAGTCAGTGAGCGGAACAGCCTGCTGATAACGGAAATGGGTACCGATAAGGTCGGAATCGTTGATGTAGGCATCGTAAATATTTTTATTGGACTGCATCTGGGTCTGCAGTTTTTCGATAACATCGCCTTCGCCTATCAGGTCATGGGTAAGATTGATGCCGGTAATTTCGGAAAAGGCTTTGGCAAGGGTTTTGGATTCATATTCGTGGGTGGTAATTGTTTCCGAAACTACTTTGATATCCATTCCTTTGAATGGTTCAGCAGCTTTTATGAACCATTCCATCTCTTTCATCTGGTCGGCCTGGGACAGGGTCGAAGGTTGAAATTCATTTTCCACCCACTGCTTTGCCTCATCCACCCCTGCCTGTAAACCGGCAGCTCCCGCCAGGAAGGCGGCCAGGGCTGTTGCTGTTACGAGCTTTTTGATCATCGATTTTCTCCTCTATTGTTTTGCGATTTTCCTGTCACCCCGATGTGTGAGTGACAGAACGAAACAACGGTAAAACAGTTCACTAACACCTCTACACCCACTACACCCACCTGAATACGCAGAGAGCGTAAATGCAGGCAAGGGCAAAAGCCCACCATAGACTGAGGCTGGCAAAGAGTGCCAGCCAGATAATGTGAATATAGGCTGAACCTAAAAGGGAGATAAAGAGGCGGTCACCTCTTGTCGTCTCAAAACGAAGAATTCCAAGACGCGGATCGCCGCCGGGGCTTTTCATCTCCCAGATAGTCATGCCGACAAGCATACAGAATATAACAATAAAGAAGGCAGCGGTTGGTGTGGTCCAGGCCATCCAGTTAAGATTCATTTTTTTTCTCCTTTCCTTTGTTCCCATATGCGTGACTTCAATGCGCTTTTGGGGACATGCGTTCTTAGATCTTTTGGTAAATTCACTAATCCCGCTGAACAGCGCGGGAAATAAGTTCAATCACGAAATTCTTTCCAAACAGCGGAAAGAATTTCTATTTCACTAAACACGTCCAAGGGCAAAACCCTTAGCGATATGGTTACGGACAAACCAGATAACCAGGGCACCCGGCAGAATTGTTAAAACACCGGCTGCGGCAAGCACCCCCCAATCGAGCCCCGAGGCTGAGACAGTACGGGTCATGATGGCTGAAATAGGTTTGGCGTTTACTGCTGTAAGAGTTCGTGCCAGAAGTAGTTCAACCCAGGAAAACATGAAGCAGAAAAAGGCCGTAACTCCAATCCCTGAGGCAATATTGGGGATGAAAATTTTCACAAAGAACCGGGGCCAGGAATAGCCGTCGACAAAGGCAGTTTCATCAATCTCCTTGGGGATACCGGACATAAAGCCTTCAAGGATCCAGACGGCCAGCGGCAGGTTAAAGAGGCAATGGGCAAGAGCCACGGCGATATGGGTATCAAAAAGGCCGATTGACGAATAAAGCTGAAAAAACGGCAGGGCAAAGACTGCCGGAGGCGCCATACGGTTGGTTAGGAGCCAGAAGAACAGGTGTTTGTCGCCGACAAAGGAGTACCGGGAAAAAGCGTAGGCGGCTGGCAGTGCAAAACAAACGGAAATGACCACATTAATGGACACATAGATCATCGAATTGATATAACCCGAGTACCATGAGGCATCGGTGAAGATGACCTTGTAGTTGGCAAAAGTGAGGTCCCGCGGCCACAGGCTGAAGATCGACAGGATTTCATCGTTGGTCTTCAAGCTCATGTTGACCAGCCAATAGATCGGCAACAGCAGGAAAAAGATATAGATAACAGGGATAAGCCATTTCCAGCGCATATCAGGTACCTCCTTTTGAGCTTTCTTCGCCTATATTGCTCATAACCGTATAGAAGACGTAGCTGAGCAGGAGAATAACGAGAAAATAGATAAGGGACATTGCCGCCGCAGGACCGAGGTCGAACTGGCCGATGGCCATTTTCACCAGGTCGATGGACATAAAGGTCGTCGAATTGCCGGGCCCGCCGCCGGTAATGACAAAAGGTTCGGTGTAGATCATGAAACTGTCCATAAAGCGAAGCAGGACGGCGATGAGCAGTACCCGCTGCATCTTGGGCAGCTGAATGTATCTGAAGACAGAAATTCGCGAGGCACCGTCGATCTTTGCCGCCTGGTAATAGGCGTCGGGAATAGAACAGAGTCCGGCGTAGGAAAGCAGGACAACAAGACTTGTCCAGTGCCAGACATCCATGATGATAATAGTAATCCAGGCGGCGACGGGATCCTGGGTATAGTTATAATCAAATCCCAGCGAAGCCAGAGTGTGGCCGAGCAGACCGATGTCAACCCTGCCGAAAATCTGCCAGATGGTGCCGACAACATTCCAGGGAATGAGCAGGGGAAGCGCCATGGTGATGAGACAGACCGGCACTCCCCAGCCTTTTCTCGGCATGGCAAGGGCGATGATGATTCCGAGAGGAATTTCGATGGCGAGGATGATACCTGAGAAGGCTAACTGTCGAAGAAAAGCATCATGGAAGCGTTCCGAATGAATCAGGTCCCTGAACCAGTCCATACCCACCCAGAAAAACTGATTACTGCCGAAGGTGTCCTGGAATGAATAGTTGACAACTGTCATAAGTGGAATAATCGCACTAAAAGCTACCAGAAGAAAAACCGGCAGGACCATGAACCATGCTTTCTGATTTATCTGTTTGGCGATCATGGCTGTTCTCCTGCAATAAGATGGTCGTTGACGTAAATATTGGTATGGGCTGTATCAAAGACCAGGGATGCTTTATCTCCGGTCATTCCTGAAAGTTCCGGCATGACCACGTGGAATTGATGGCCGTTTAGGGCGACTCTTGCGATCTTATGGCGACCGATATCATCGACTTTGAGGATTTTTACCGGCAGCCCCTCCTCATGCGGTTGAGCCAGGCTCAAATATTCCGGGCGAATTCCGACTTCAATTTTTGCGGAAGGTGCCTGATCCTTATAATTACAATCGAGGTTAATCTGGTGACCTTCGATAAGCACCTTGTTGCCCTGCAGTGAACAGGGAATGATATTCATGCCGGGAGAGCCGATGAAGTAACCGACGAAAGTATGTTCGGGTCGTTCAAATAATGCCTCCGGCGTGCCGACCTGAACGATTTCTCCCTCATACATAACGATCACTTCGTCGGCAAAGGTCAATGCCTCGGTCTGGTCATGGGTGACATAGATCATGGTGAAGCCGAACTGCTTGTGCAGATATTTAAGCTGGGAGCGAAGTTCCCACTTTAATTGCGGGTCGATGACGGTGAGCGGTTCGTCAAATAAAATGGCGTTGACGCTCTGCCGGATTAGGCCCCGGCCTAAAGAAATTTTCTGTTTGGCATCGGCGGTCAGATGCTGGGCTTTGGTATAAAGGTCTTTCTCCAACCCAAGCATCTTGGCCAACTCAACAACCCTCGGTTCGATCTCCGTTTTGCTGCGCCCTCTGTTTTTTAAGGGAAAGGCCAGGTTCTGGAAGACCGTCATGGTGTCGTAAATAACAGGAAACTGGAAAATCTGGGCGATATTGCGTTGTTCAGTGGGCAGTCGTGTGACATCATCATCGTTAAAAAGCACCTGTCCTCTGGTGGGAGTCAGTAGCCCGGATATTATATTCAAGAGCGTGGTCTTGCCGCACCCGGAAGGCCCGAGCAGGGCGTAAGCTCCACCGTCACGCCAGGTCAGATTAAGTTTTTTCAGGGCGTAATCTTCCGGATTGTTTGATGCTCCCGTATAGGAGTGAGCAATATCTTTTAAGGTTATATTAGCCATTTTATTTTTCTCCTTCTATACGTCGGCAACAGCATCCGGCGTTACGACCAGAGAGTTGTTACTGTCGAACACATAAAATTTACCCGGATCCATAAATATTTCGATGGTTTCATGGACATCAAAGTGGTGAATGCCGGAGGCAAGAAGCACCCAACGAATACCTGCCAGATCGACATGGATATAGCTCTCCGAGCCGGTAATCTCAGTTACAGCGACTTTTGCCTTGACGGCTATTGCCTTGTCTGAAGGGCGGTGTAGGTAGAGATGGTGCGGCCTGAAGGCAATGGTATAATCGTCGTCCGGTAATTGCGGCAATTTTCCAAGGAGCGGGATCTCCACCTGCGCCTTGAACAGCATTCTGTTGTTTAGTTTTGTAACAGGCAGGATATTTAAGGGAGGATCGGAGAGAGTCTGGGCGGTAATGAGATTTTGCGGTCGGGAAAAGACCTCGATGGTAGATCCGAACTGGGTTATTTGGCCCTGATGCAGGGAGGCAGTGTTGCCGCCAAGGAGCAGTGCTTCGGATGGTTCGGTGGTAGCGTAAACGAAAATCGATCCGGTCTCCGCAAAGATGCGGGGCAGCTCCTCACGGAGTTCTTCACGCAGTTTATAATCGAGATTGGCCAGGGGTTCATCGAGGAGCACAAGATCGGCTTCTTTTATCAGAGCACGCGCCAGAGCTGTACGTTGTTGTTGTCCACCGGAAAGTTCATTTGGCGAACGCGTAAGCATATTTTCCAGTTTCAAGAGCGATGCAACCTTGGCAACTCTCTTTTTTATTTCCGGGCCTGAAACCTTGGCGATACGCAGAGGAGAAGCAATATTTTCAAATACCGTCAGGTTCGGGTAGTTGATGAACTGCTGATAGACCATTGCCGCATTGCGCTTTTGGACAGGAACTCCGGTAACATCCCGGCCGGAAAAATGAACTGTGCCAGAGCTTGGCTTATCGAGTCCCGCCATCAGGCGCATCAGGGATGTCTTGCCGGAAAGGGTCGGACCAAGAAGGATGTTGAGGGTCCCCGAGTCAAAGGTGAGTGATATATCGGAGAGATGATACTCCCTGCCGACTTTTTTGGATACATTGCGTAACTCGAGCTGCATTAATTCTCCTCATTGATTATCGGCGGAGAATGGGACTCCTCCACTGCTTTCTTTTTGATATAGTCATCAAGATTTTCCGTCTCTGCCGCAGACAGAAATAATCCCAGTCTGGTGCGCCGCCAGAGAACGTCTTCGGCATTTTGGGCCCATTCATGAGCTACAAGGTAATCGACTTCAAAACCATAAAGATCATGACCGAACAGGATTCCCATATCTCTGGTATCCTTGATCCCGGTAATCATTTTATAGGTGCAGCTGCCGTAGGTTCTAAAGAGTCGTTCGGCATGAGTTTTGTTCAGGACCGGTACACGATTCAGGAGATTTTGTACTTCTTTCTCAAAACCGTTCGGGTGAAAGTTCCCGCCGGGAAGATGGCAGATTTCAGTCCATTCCCGTCCTATTTCCGGCAGAAAAGGAGAGAGTTTAGACAGCACCGATTCGGCAAGTTTACGGTAAGTGGTAATTTTACCGCCGTAGATGGATAGAAGCGGAGCCTCGTTTTTGCCTGTATCGAGGTTGATTACATAGTCGCGGGTTGCAGCTTTTGCCTCATTTTTCCCGTCATCAAAAAGAGGGCGAATGCCTGAAAAGTTGCTGACAACATCAGCTGTCGTAATCTCCTGGACAAAATATTCCGATGCGGCCTTACATAGATAGTCGATTTCTTCAGGAGAGACAGTCACCTCATCCGGGTCACCGTGAAAATCCTCGTCGGTGGTGCCGATCAGGGTGAAGGCATTTTCGTAAGGAATTGCAAAGATGATGCGACTATCTGCATTTTGAAAAATATAGGCGCGGTCATGGTCAAACAACCTGTTGACAATGATATGACTGCCCTTCACCATGCGAATGTGCTCTTTTGTCTCCGTATGAGAGATGTGGGTCAGCAGGTCGTCAAGCCAGGGGCCTGAAGCGTTAATCAGTGCTTTGGCTTCAATCTGAAATTCTTCATTTTTTTGTTTATCAAAACATTTAAGCTGCCAGGTTTTTCCGGTACGGTTTGCTTCAAGTAAAGGCGTGCGAGTTCTGATATCAGCACCTTTTGCCGAAGCATCCATAGCATTGAGTATGACCAGTCGGCTGTCCATCACCCAGCAGTCAGAGTATTCAAAACCTGTACTAAAGTTCTTTTTGAGGACCTGTCCGGCAGTATCAGTGAGCAGATTGACGCGGGTGGTGCCGGGGAGAATTTTCCGGCCGCCGATATGATCGTACAGAAAAAGCCCCAGGCGAATCAACCACGCAGGCCGAAGACCTTTATGATGTGGAAGGATAAAACGAAGGGGCCAGATGATATGCGGTGCAGCCTTGAGGAGAACTTCCCGTTCCCGCAATGCTTCGCGAACCAGACGGAATTTATAATACTCGAGATATCTGAGACCGCCGTGAATAAGTTTTGTCGATCGCGATGAAGTGCCATTTGCCAGATCGTCTTTTTCACAGAGAAAAACCGAAAGCCCACGCCCGGCAGCGTCACGCGCAATACCGCATCCATTAATTCCGCCGCCAATAATCGCTAGATCGAAAACAGGAGTTTTCAAAACCTGTACCTAATATTTGAGGAGCTTTAACTTTGGCTTATAACTCAGTTTACCGGGGGGATATCCGGTTTATCCACTTATTCTATCAAGAGCTGGTTTCAAATTAGTCGGTTTATTGTTTCGAATGCAACTGTAACTGATAATTAACCGAAATAAAATTGTGAAACAAGTGAAAACAATACTTGGCTGAACATTTTTGTAACAGATGGTTTGTGCAATCACAATTTTACAGAATTTCAAGGTTTGGCAACGACAACCTCAACACCTTTTTCCAAACATACATCCTGTAGCTTCCTGGGCAGTTCTGAGTCGATAACGATTGTGTTTATCTGTGAAATATGGCCGATACGGATCGGAGCACTTCTTTCAAGCTTCATGATATCAGCGACTAGAATGACCTTTCGTGCGTTTTTAATTATGGCCTGGGCAACGCGTACTTCCCGGTAATCATAATCAAGAAGAGAACCATCCTCATCAATGGCTGAAACGCCTATAACCGCGTAATCGACCTTGAATTGGTTAATAAAATCAACAGCTGCACCTCCAACAATACCTCCATCGGTGCGGCGGACCCGGCCGCCGGCAATGATGAGTTCGATGCCGAGGAAGTTTTTCATTATTTCAACTGCATTGATATTGTTAGTGATAACCAGCAGGCCACGGTGCCCACTGAGAGAGTGGGCCACCTGTTCGGTGGTAGTGCCGATATTGATAAGGAGAGAGCTATTGTCGGGAATCAGCCCGGCAGCCGCTTGACCTATTGCTTTTTTGGAGTTGGGAGCGAGAAGGCGCCGGGCTTCATAACTGACGTTTTCGATGCCTGAGCCGACAATGGCGCCGCCATGTATGCGCTGTAGTAACTGTTTATCGCATAGCTCGTTAAGGTCCTTGCGGATCGTCTGCGCCGAAACTTTAAAAGTACAGGACAGCTTTTCAACGTCAACCCTGCCATTTTCCCTTGCCAGCGTGAGGATTTTGTTCTGCCGCTCGGATAAAATTTCCATGACGCCGTTCCTGCAGTTTTGTGGTTAATCGGGAGTAGGACTGTCAGGCAGGCATTATCCATTGAAGTTTCGAAAAAGTCAATTTGTATTTCATTTGAAAGAAAACAGGAAGATATATTCAAAAAAGCGAAGGACCTGGCAGGGGAAAAATTTTACAACGTTATCAAACTTGAAAAAATCAACTTTGGTTGTATACTGCCGACGCATAACTTTTGTAGAGTATTGTAAGTAATTTTAAAGTAATACGTATGATTGAATTACTGGTTTGACAGCCTCTCCTTTACCTGGCGGAGGTAGTAGTCGTAATCGTATATTCTTTTGGTG
>JBARUR010000040.1:0-5595 GCA_049645845.1 Desulforhopalus sp.
GAGGCTGGTTGATTTTCCTGCGCCGTCCGGACCGACCAGGCCGAAAATTTCCCCAGGAAATACCTCGAAACTTAATTGGTCGACAGCGGTAAGTTGATCAAATTTTTTAGTCAGCTTATCTGCAGCAATGGCCGCAATGGCAGGAAGGGGAGTCATGTCCGGTATACTATTGATCTGAAAAATCAATACGGCCGTCCGCCGGCATTCCGGGTTTTAGTTCATTGTCAGAGTTGTCGAGCAGAACTTTGATCCGGTACATCAGCTTGACTCGCTCTTCAAAAGTTTGAACTGTCTTTGGGGTAAATTCTGCCTGACTGCTGATATAGCTGACCCGTCCCAAATAAACTTTACCGGGATAGGTATCCGTTGTCACCTCAACCTGCCTGCCCAGTTTGATTCTGCCCAGATCCGTTTCATGGATATAGGCACGCAGCCATGGCTTATCAATTCTGCCCAGGGTCACCACCGGAGAGGCGGGATTCAGGAATTCGCCCTCCTCTGCCGCGGTACTGAGCACTACTGCATCCATTGGGGCAAAAAGCTCGGTATAGATCAATTGTTGCCTGGCTTGATTCAACGTTTCCGCTGCAATTTGATGTTTAGCCCGAGCCTGATCAATACTTTCCTTGCGCGGTCCGGCTTTGATAAGGGCATATTCTGCCTCCGCCTGTTGCAGCGCAGCCTCTGCTCTTTGGATTTTCTCTCTTCGCGGACCGGCCTTTAAAAGTTCGAGCCTTTGTCTTGCCGCTCTAGTTCGGGCATCGGCTTCCTTTGCCTCATTTTCCGCGGTTGTAAGAAGGTTTTGGTATGTTTCAAGGACGTTTTTACTGATACTTTTTTCCTTGTAGAGACTGGTATAGCGACTATAATCCGTTCTGGCCTGCTTAAGTTGGACGATGGCAGATTGTTCAGCTGCCATGGCACTGTCTAAATCAGCCCTGGCACTTTCAATTTCCTGGATACGGGTACCATTACGCAATTCCGCAAGAGTATGTTTCGCCTGCATGACTTTTGCCTCTGCACGATCAATATCCTCTTTACGGCTGCCCGCTTCAAGTTCTCTCAAGACCGCTTCGGCATAAGCCAGGTTTGCCTTTGCCTGATCAAAAGATATTTTCTGGTCACTTTTTTCAAGTGATGCCAACAGCTGATCAGCTTTGACGGTATCTCCTTCTTCTACCTGCCGTTTTTCCAATCTACCGGGAATTCTGAAGCTCATTTGGGCTTCGGTGACTTCAATATTGCCGGAAAAACGGAGTAAAGTGTCGTCATCTGAATGATTGATGAATTTGAAAATAACTATACCCACAATGACTGCCAGCAAAATCGGCAGAAGGATACGCAACCTTTGTTTCATTTATCTTCCTTGGATGGTGAAAGAAATTCTTCTTTGATCCTGGTGATTCCCCCGAGAGAAAAGAGCCAGACGGAATCCGCCAGTTGATCAAGGTTGTCTTCCGTCGGAACGTTGTCTGCACTTATTTTCCGAATGACTGCCGAAGCCAGTGCATAATAGATGCACTGGCCTATTATGCTTATAGCACAGGAAAGAAGTTTTTTTGGGCCGGGGTTAACCTGCATTATATCGATGATAATTTTAAGCAGAATATTTTTATGTGGTTTGACGTACTTATCCAGGATCTTTTCAAAAGCGGGACTTGGATCGAGGAGCTCCCTGGCTATAAGCCGTCCCTGACCGGACATTCCTCCCCATCCTTCATGACTTTGCAGACGATAAAACATTGCTCTTATAAATATTCGAAGCCGTTGTTGAGGATCGGCATCTTCTCCTGTCTCAAGTGTTGCAGGAAAACGGGTAAAACCTGTATGGAAAACATCATCAAGAACAGCGCCGTATAGGCCTTCTTTGTCCCGAAAATGATAATTGATCGCAGCGATATTAGCCTGTGCATCCTTGGCTATTTCCCGAATCGTGGCATCTTTAAAGCCTTTTTTGCCAAAAATGATGCCGGCGGATTCGAGAATTCTTTCCTTGGTTGGTCTTAGCTGTTCAGACATAGCTCCCCCAGTTAAACGAATGATTTAAACGTAAATGTAAAACAAACGTTTGAATTTGGCAAGGAGGTGCTCATTATATTATGTAAAGGAAAGGAGTTGGAATTCAATGAGGTATCAGGTTGACAGGATGAAGAGGAGCTGCATTGATTAACAACAAAAATCTCATTATGAGTGAGGAGAAGAGCTTATGCGCAGATATGCTGCTAACCTGGATGGTAAGGCCGGGTGGTGTATTCACAAAAATAAAATATCTGTAAAAGGCACTTCTCCGGGAAAATATTACACTCAACCGGGTGATAAAGGTCCGGGCGTTTGCGTGCCGAACACTTCTCCGAATTCCGTCGGCCACTTGGATAATATCTTTTCGATTTCTCCAGGTGACACAGCCTCCCAAAGTACTTTTGCAACACCCCGGGAAAGTTCTACAGCCTCGGGATATCCGATATCAGCCCGGCTGCTCACACGGTTGTAGAAATCTTCCAGAATAAAGAGTTCGGTGTTTTGTCTTTTATGGAGATGTTGTTTCAATTGACCATGAAGTTGGGCCGCCAGATTTTCCCGCTCGGTTTTTTCAAGCCGCTCTCCTATTGTCTCCAAAACAGCGGCTATTCCTTTTTCGGTTTTCTCCCGTGATTCCCATTTAAGTACCTCTTGAACGCGATCAATAAATTTTTCTTCTTGCATGGCTTACCTCCCGCTCCGGTATGTGAATTCTTAAAAATTTCGAACATCATTTTTGGTCAGTTACATTGAACAAAATAAGAACTGAAACAGAGCAGACAAGTGGAGAAGGCTGCTTTGATTTATGGAACCCAACGATAGCATTTCAGGCTATCTCCGCTCAGCCGCACAGAGAGTTCCTCAGGATGCAGGTGTTGTACCCCGGTTGTTTCTTCCATTAACACTGCGGCAAATCGATCTATGGTAAAAGGAGTTATGGTGATTGGCCCATATCCATGGCTAACCGGAGATATCTTCAAATGGAGGATATCTTTTTTGATCCATGCAACAACTTTCACCGAACTGCGGCCGTCTTTTTGATAGTCAAAGCTTATGCCATCGTCTGTTCGATAGATATATTGTGCCACTTCCTTGAAATCCGGAGGTATACAGCAAAAGAGGCCGATGTGGTTCAAATCATGTTGATTGTTAACTCTTCTGCCGGGCTGAAAAGGGATGAGGCTGCCTCCCCTGAAAAACATTGGTGTTGTCCACTGATTTTTTCCGGCTAAAACCCTGCAGGGACCTTGAACCCACAGTCCTGTCTCGCCGTCGAGCCATTGACCTTCCGGTAATATTACCTTGCGCTTGTTCAGTTTTTCATGAATAAAAGGAGCCTGCATGACAGAAGGACCAACCATAAATTGATCATCAAGATGGCTCAAAGGCAAAGATGGACTATCCTGAAAGTCATAGAAAAGCGGGCGCATAATTGCCTGTCCACTTTCTTCCTGATCCATGAAAAGATTGTAGAGATAGGGCATTAAATGATAGCGCAGGCGGACATAGCGGCGAAAAATTTTCAAGGTCTCGGCAGAATAAGCCCAGGGTTCCTGAGGGCGGGATCCCCGCATGGTGTGGTTGCGGAAAAAAGGAAAAAGAAATGCACATTTCACCCAATCTATCAGGAGCTGTTCTTGGCAATCATCCCCAAATCCTCCAACGTCGGCACCATTAAAAGGTATGCCTGACAGTGCCAGATTGAGGCTTTTACCTATGGAACGCTGAAGATGATGATAATTGGAGAAATTATCCCCAGTCCAGTGGGCAGCGTACTTCTGCGATCCGGTGCTTCCCGAGCGGGACAGTAAAAAAGGCCGTTGTCCGGGACGACTCTTAAGCAGACCATTGCGAGTGGCCATGGCCATCAGCAGGGCGTATTGATTGTGATAGGCCGAGTGCTCGGTGTTGCCCTGTTCAAAACGCATGGCTGTCGGGTCAATCGGTCCGGTGGATGGATCGTTCATGTCTATCCACGCACCTTCAAAACCTTTATCGAAGAATTTCTCGGCGAGTCGAGCCCACCATTGTCGTACTTCCGGCAGGCTGAAATCGGGAAAGACGGTATAGCCGGGCCAGACAATTCCGACAAAAGGTATTTCTTCCTCGGTAAAACAAAAGATATTTTCAGCTTTACCGTCAATATATACAGGATAATCGTCATCACGTTTAATTCCCGGATCGAGAATCGGAACCACCCTGAATCCTCTCTTGCGTAAAGCAGTTACTGTTTCCCCCGGGGTCGGCAGATATTTGTCATCAAAAGTAAAAACGCGGAAATTGTCCATATAGTCGATATCAAGCCAGAGGCCGTCCACCGGAAAATCATGCTCTTTAAAGCGGTCGGCAAGCTCAAGAAGATCGCTCTCTCCACGATAGCCCCACCGACTCTGCTGGTATCCCAGAGCCCAGAGAGGCGGCAGCGGTGTGGTTCCGGTCAGTTTCTGCAGTTTACATGTAAGCTCAGCCAGTGAAGGGCCAAGGATGCAGTAAAGAGAGGGGATACCGCCTTCAGCTCCCAGTATAAGAGTAGCAGGATAATCAAGCTGTATCCGGAGCTGCTCCGCCAGTTGAGCTTCGCTGGAAACGGAAATCATTGCCGGGTAGGGGGAATCCAGCAACAACCCTATGTAGGTATTACTGCGTTTGATAATGAGGTAAGGGATGGAGGTGTAATCGGGATCATAGTCTCCATTTCTTACCTGTTCTCTAGGGTGATCTGCCCAGGCATCTATATTGTAGAAGGTATAGGCTTGCCCGGAACGTTCAAAAGGAGCTTGTTTCTCTCCCAATCCATAAAAGTTCATGTCCGCTTCATGTTTAAATCGAAATAACCAGGCCGGTCCGCATTGACCGAAGCAACGTTTGGCTTCACCTTCCAGGAGAACTTCTCCGGTAGAGGAAGTGAGGCAAATACCTGCCTCTGGCGTTATCCGGAGGCTTGAAGGAGAAGCTTCTGTTGGAGGGTTTAACTGGAGCGGAGACGGTTTTTCAACTCGAACATCTTTCAGCGTCCTTGAAGGAACATTTATTTCAATATGATGAATATCATCTGTCGCAGAGCGGATCATTACCGACAGATTTCGGTCCTGAATAGAAAATCGCCGTTGATGATATCTTTCGGCAAAGACGAAATTGAGGGGGTGAAAACGCTTGGTAAGCAAATACACGAGCTCCTCCGGATTGTAATTGGATGGACCTTTTTCTTTACCAAACGTATAAGACAAGGATTTATACTTGACAAGCTCAGTCCAGCTTGTGAGCCACTAAACCATCCGGACAAGATGAAGTGGTAGCCGGATGACCATTTTGCTTGAATGATTATTTTTAAATACAAAATACGCACAGCAAAACTTAACTTGAGGATGGAAGTATGTCCCTTTGCGAATCGAGGCAATTCAGGAGCAGCAAAGTTGGGGAATTGGCGGCTCACCTTGCACAATACCGCCGCATTCTGTTCATGGGGGAAATGGGTGTCGGCAAATCCACCCTGGCTTTAAACCTGCTGAGCTTTTTGAGCAGCCCGACAGATGCCTGCTATCTCCTTGAGCTGGATCCGGGGACGCCTCCTTTTGG
>JBARUR010000041.1:0-8506 GCA_049645845.1 Desulforhopalus sp.
TGCTTCAAGCCATATCAATACCGCAGCAAATGAGAGTAAATGGCATTCTGAACGTCAATTATATTGACGGGGGCAAATTTATTTGCTCCGCAGGGAACCCGGTATAAATCCGGGGCGGACCCGCCGCTGTAAGTGAGGACGAACGCCGCATGAGGCCACTATGCTGCAACAAGCATGGGAAGGCGCGGTCAGTAGGATGATCCACGAGCCAGAATATCTGCAGGAATAGCCAGAGCCCTTATTTTTCATCGTTTCAGGCGGTGTCAGGTTCAAAGTTATTGGCAGTGAACCATAGTAAGCTATGTTCGCTGCCAATAACTGTAGAAGATGGCGTCGCCTGAAATGACCTTTGGTGAACATTGTGTAAATTTGAAGCCCGAATTGCTGAAAGTACTGCAATGAAATGCTTACAGCCGAATTACCACAATGTTCATGAAAAATATGGGCAGGACTTCCCGGAGAGATGGTAAATCCCCGGGCCGATTTTTATTGTCGGCCTGGCGAGATATCCCGACCGACATTTTGATATCTCTAACATCACGGGGGGTTCCATGACTGCGTATCAATTGTTTCTTCTCTTTCTTACTTTCTATATTGGCCTTCTAATTGCCACAGGTCTGCATTTTAGTAAAAGACAAAAGACCCTGGCAGATTTTTGGCTGGCCGGAAAAGAGGCAGGAGGGCTGTCTATCGGATTTTCGGCAGCTGCGTCATGGCTTACAGCTGGGGCACTGCTCGCAGTTATCGGCTTTTTCCTGCTTCAGGGCATGGGCTCTATCTGGGGATTTGTCGCTCCTAACATCCTGGCCCTTTTGATCATCGGTGTTTTAGTAAAGAAGATCAAAAAACTTCCCGCTATTACTCAACCCGAACTTCTTGAACTCAGGTACGGCAGTTTTCTGCGGCTGCCTGTCGCTCTCATCATAACCGTTGTCATGATTCTTTTTGCCGTGGCTGACATTAAAGGATTTGCCATGGTTTTGCAGATTTTTTATGGTGTCAGTGCCGTGCATGCAGCACTCATCGTCGGTCTGGCCGTAGCAGTGTACGTTACTTTAGGTGGCTTGTCGGCGGTAATCGCTACCGATGTCATTCAATTTCTCTGTCTGGCGTTTTTTGTCCTGATCATGGCGGTAATGGTGATGTCAGGGGCGTCGGAAACGACGGCATTATCTGCAGCAGAACTTTTCACCGCTATGCCTGAATCCTGGTGGAATCCGATATCCATCGGTATGCCTATGGTTTTTATCTTTGTCTTTGCGATTGTACCCGGCTGGATCAGCGAGCAGGATCCATGGCAGCGGGTATGGGCGGCAAGGGATGAAAAGTCGGCAAGAAACGGTATGTTTTTCGGTGCTCTGCTTGTCGCTTTGGTGTTCGGCGGTTGTGTTGTCATTGCGGTTGGGCTGAACAGCATCTATCCCGAAATAGCTGCAATGGGTTTTCCAATGGGCATGGCTCAGGCCGAACCGGCTCTTTTGCATTTTATCATGAACAGCGGCTGGTCCGATATGGCTGTAGCCTTTTGCGGCGTGGCCCTGGCGACTGCTGCCATGTCCTGCGCCGATACTTTCGCTACCTCCGGTGCTTCGTGCATAGCAAGAGATATTTATCAGCGGCATCTCCATCCTGATGCTACCATGAAAGAAATGCGGATTGTCAATCGGCTGTCGGTTCTGGTTATCATTGGCCTGGCAACCTGCGGTTCGTTTTTTATCAACAGCATCATAGATGCAATCCACATTGCCACCTTTATCGCCAGTGCCTCGTACTTCTTTGTTCTTATGGGCGGTCTCTATTGGAAGCGAGCCACGAGCAGCGGTGCGGCGACATCCCTTTGTGCAGGATTTATTTTACAGGTCGCATTGGTTCTTATTGATCTCATCAAGACAGCGCCGATGGCACCACCGTATCTTGAGAGCATCCATCCCCTTTTCATGGGACATGGAGTTATTGTTGCCATGGCAGTTTCGGGATGTGTTTTCATCGTCGTATCTCTGGTCACAGCCCCTTCTCAGCAATTCAGGCTGATACCATTTTTTGCAGACGAAAGATACGCTTTTACCGCCAAGATGAAAGACCGGTTGTTTTCTCCGCCCTCCGAAGCAACTGGCATTATGGAAAAAATTGATGTTCGGCGTTATGAAGAAAATGTTCGTTTGCATCTTTCTGTGGAGCTGCCCGGCAATATTCTCTGGAAACAATTGGTTGCCGAATTATCGAGATCGACTGATCAATGGATAAGTCCTGCAGGAGCTGAAGCAGTGCAAAGATTCGGCCATGGAGAAGCTCAGTTTAGTTCTTGTGTGACTGTCACCAGGGGAGACAATCCATCAATGCTTTGGTTTGAGACAGAGGGAGAACTTAAACATTTGGAACGCTTGAAGCAGGAAGTATGCAAGGCACTGATTGATGCCAGGACTTTCCATCAAGTCTGCCAAGCAACGGTAAATTGAAAATAAGCCGGGATTTACTTTTAATTCTTAATACACAGGCTTGGACTATTAATCCCTCACGAGGAGGGACTAATAGAGCGACAGTTGGTTAGAACCGGGTTTCAAAATAGGGTTCCAGCACTTCCGGTAATTTGATTGTGCCGTCTTCCTGCTGATAATTCTCAAGAATTGCCAGCAGCGTTCTGCCGACGGCAAGACCCGAGCCGTTTAGTGTGTGGACCAGTTTGCTCTTTTTCTGACCGTCCGGACGGTATCGGATGCCGCCTCGACGAGCTTGAAAGTCAAGAAAGTTAGAACATGAAGAAATCTCTCTATAGGTATTCTGACCCGGCAGCCAGACCTCGATGTCATATGTTTTTGAGGCGGAAAAACCAAGGTCGCCGGTACAGAGAGTAACAACCCGGTAATGCAGCCCGAGCATCTGTAAAACCGCTTCGGCGTTGGCAAGCAGCTCTTCGAGTTCCTGTTCCGAAGTCTCCGGGGTGGTAAATTTCACCAGTTCGACCTTATCGAATTGATGCTGCCTGATAAGTCCCCTGGTATCGCGGCCATGGCTTCCGGCTTCCGATCTGAAACAGGGGGTGTAAGCAGTATATTTAACAGGCAGATCTTTTTCAGAAAGAGTTTCGTCCCGATGGATATTGGTCACCGGCACTTCGGCGGTGGGGATGAGGTAAAGGTCCCAGTCCTGGATCTTAAAGAGATCTTCCTCAAATTTAGGCAGTTGTCCGGTTGCCGTCATTGATGGAGTATTGACCAGAAAAGGAGGGAGAACCTCGGTATACCCGTGTCGCTGGGTGTGCAGGTCGAGCATGAAATTAGTCAATGCCCTCTCCAGTTTTGAACCAAAACCCTTTAACAGGGCAAATCTTGATCCGGATATTTTTGCGGCGCGCTCGAAATCAATGATATCCTGCTGTTCGCCTATTTCCCAATGAGGTTTGGGAGTAAAGGTGAAGTTCGGTTTCTCGCCCCATTTCCTTACCTCGACGTTATGGGACTCGTCCTGGCCGACAGGAACACTGTCATGGCAAAGATTAGGGATGGCCATCACGATTTCCTGAAGACTCTGCTCGATAGTGTTCAGATTGATATCGAGCTCTTTTATCCGCTGGCTGGTCTCACGCATTTCAATGATTAAAGGCTCGGCCTTTATCTTGTCAGCGTCAGAGCCTCGTTTGAGAACAGCAATTTGATCGGAGACGGTATTGCGGGTATTCTTCAGTCCTTCAACCTCGGAGAGAAGGGCGAGCCTCTTTTGATCGGTAGCGGCAAAATCATCGATCAACGTAGTTTCCATACCCCGCCGAATGCATTTCTCTTTTACAAGGTCAAGGTTTTCCCGGATAAATCGTAGCTCAAGCATAGTATTTTTGTCTGGTTTGCGAAATTTTAGTGTTTTACGAGTTTATCAAATTGATGCATAGTAAATCTAGCCCGCATTTCTCATGAACATCAACTCAATGTTTATGAGAAATGCGGGCTAGGCATATTTACATCGCCATCCCTGTTTATCATGACTCATTAGTGAAATCAACCTCTATCAAATTGCAATTTTGCCATGCTTCTGATACCTTGTCCTGCACAAGACAAACCGATAGGCGTTTTCCACAACGGCAACCGATATCGCAATTACGGTATATCTGAAATATTCCCATGGCAGCACATACAAAGATCGTTACTTTCATAGTTGAATTGCGAAAATCCATTCGCAATGTTGCTCTGGCATTTTGCTGCTGCGCACTGGTAATATTTTTTCTCACGCCTCAGTTATTAAACATAGTCCAGGGTCATCTGGCTGAGAACCTCTATTTTTTTTCTGTAGCAGGGCCGTTCCTCGCTCATGTAAAGTTGGCACTTTTTGCTGCTTTATATGCTCTTATGCCATGGTTTACCATGGTATTGTGGCGAGCACTTGGTAAACCTTTCGGAGTCTCGGGAAAACAGTTATTTTTCTTTATCTTTTTTACCTGCATTCTCTTTTATGCCGGAACTCTTTTCTGCTATTATATCACTCTGCCTTTTGGGATTAAGTTTTTGCTTGGTTTCAGCTCAGAGGAATTGAAACCGGTCATCTCCGTCAGCCGCTTTGTAAATTTTACGACAATTTTTATCCTCGCTTTCGGACTCATTTTCGAATTACCTATATTTATGGTATTTCTAGCTAAGGTCGGGGTATTCAAGCGAAAATTTTATGAAAAGAACAGACGGTATGCCATATTGCTCATTGCCATACTTTCTGCAATGCTGACACCTACACCGGATATCGTCAATATGCTGCTCATGGGACTGCCGCTTTACCTGTTGTATGAATCGGGTATACTCATTTTAAGAGTGTTGAAAATAGGCCGGTAAATAAAATCGAGAGATAATTGACCTATAGTGGTTAAAATTCGTGTAGTTGAATACCATGCGATTGAAGCAGTGCAGCAGTAACTCCAATTCTTCCTTTTACTGCGCAAGAAGGGCTGCGGGCTTTGAGAAAAGCCGTGCCGATATGTTGCGATTGGGCAATTTGCAGCACCTGTTCTGCTCCCAGGATAAATTCGGCAGTGAGATCGTTGCCACTTTTGGTAACCACTCGAGCTTTTCCCGCAAGAACATCGATACCGCTACCACCAATGATATCGGCTGCTTCTCGAGGAGTGGGCAGGCCGCCAAGCTGTTCGGGACATATGGGTATCCAATGCGATGATTCTAACTGCTCCAGACAACTGGGGCTGACTTTGGTTAGTCCGTCGTAACGGGTGCAGAGGCCAACCAGGCAGGCACTGACAAGACAGGGGGGATTTTGGTTTCGCATTGTCAAAAAAAGAGTGATTATGTCGTTTATAAATAAGAAGCCAAATCAAAGACCAAGTCAAACGTCGGGACAAAGACCGAAGCTGAAGCTTACAGACGTTCAGGAAAGCCGTGTGATTAAAATTGTCGCGGGCCTGGTGATAATGGCTTTGCTGTGGATAATTTTTTCTCCTGGATCAGGGATTGTCACCCTCATGAGTAAACGATCCGAATTGAAAAAATTACAGGAAGATACGGCTCGGATCGAGCAACAGATAAAGGACCTGCAAAAAGAGATTGACCTTTTGCATAATGATTCGCGCTATCTCGAGGATATTGCCAGGAAAGACTATGGTCTCCTCAAAAAGAACGAGAGAGTTTTTGATTTTTCAAAGCCTCAATCCGGTGAAAAAAAATAGTGGGTTCTCCCGGAACCCATGCTCACGATGCTCAGGAAAAACCGGATTTTCCACCACATCCCGCAGGTGGTGCTGAAGATATACCTGATGTGAGCCTGAAGCTGCCTGCGGAAATGACCTTCTTTACCTTATCACTTTTGCACTTATCGCATTGAGCTTTTTCCGTGTCCTTGCTTGACGTTGTAAGAACCTCAAAGATATTACCGCATTCACTGCATTTATATTCATAAATAGGCATAGTCCGCTCCAATCCGCTTCTTTTGCTCTTTTATTTTTCCAGAAAGAAAAGATCAAATGACGTGCTGACGTGCTGACGTGTTGATGTACAATTGTTCATTGGGCACTATTTCAACAGTTCAGTGAAGATATCACATGATTTGCAAATCTCCAGTTTCTCTTTCTGGGTGGCTTCCTGGGTGCATTCGCATAATGTGCCGCATAAGAACCAGCAGAGGTGACCGCTCTGAAACTCCCAGGCGGGACATTGCTCTTTTACGTTGCAGAGTTTCTGTTCCCAGCATGGAGTAAGACTATCTTTTCTGCCCCGCTGATTGATAAGCAAAAAGTAAATTTGTCTTTCTATGTGAGTCGGAATTGTTCTCCAGCCTTGTTCATAACTATGAATAGTCTTTAGCGACATTCCGAGGAGTTCTGCCAGTAGTTTTTGAGTTTTACCAAGTTTTTTCCTGGCTAAACTGAATTCTTCCTTGGTCAAAATATGTACCTCGTTGTGATGTAATTATTGAGCTTTCGTAACTGACTATTTTAAAAGGAGTGCATAATATCAAATGATAAACTCTTTATAAAAAATGGGATTCAGGATGGCTAATAATAATCATATGTCCAATAACTACCAAGTTTTCATGAAAAAGGCTTCGGTTTTCCATGAACTTCGGAGAAAAATGTTCATTACTTTTTACTAATGGTTAATATACTTGTATAACATGTCAATAAAAGTTCATTCATTGTACCCAATATTCAAATTAAATCTAATAGGTTGTTTTATGATTACTCGTCAAGTAATGAAGATTCTTCCTGTATTTATACTCTTCAGCTTCTTTTTATCCGGTTGTGCGAATTTTATTAAACCTGAAATCGGGGCCATTGCCCGGGAGGACGCTCGAATTGATTTGACAGCAGATGACATGCAGGAAGGCGTTTTTTCAACGAGTGATCTGGTCTTAGCCTACTCAATTTCTGAATCCGGTGATATGTTGAATATTTCGGGAGAACTTAGCTTTGCTCAGAGTATTACCTATTCTTTTGGGATCATTGAACGATTTATTCTTAAAATGAATTTTCTGGATGAGGAAGGCAGAGTTATCGAGACAGTCGACATAACCCCCCTCATAAATTCTTTTGGCGGTGTTCCAGACAAAACAAGACTCAGACATTCCTCCGTTAAACCAGATGGCGCGTCTTCCATCGCTTTCAACTATTACGGAGTCTTCAAAGGAGATGCTCCGGAAATGGGTGGAGATACCTGGGAAATTTTTTATTTTCCATTTGAATAAATAAGATGAACGACGCAAAAAAAGAATTACTGATAGGGCTGCAATCATTGCTGAAATACCACAATGAGATTGGTATCAGTCATTATCCGCGCAATGATGCTGTCGAGTCTTTTTTGCGTGTTGAGCCTCCGGTGCCACGGGACGTTCAAGAGGCACGGCTGACGCCAGTTACCCGGATTCAGCCAACCCCGGTCAAAAAAAATCCCGTTATTAAAAAATCTCCTGTAAAACCAGCAGAGATTGCAGAAGAGGTTGCCACCTGCCGTGCATGTGACCTGCATAAACAGCGGATTTATCCGGTCGCAGGCCATGGTTCCGACAAGATTCGTCTGTTGATTGTTGGCGACTGGTTGTCAGCCAACTCTCAGGGTGATCTTCCACCGGGACATCTTTTTGGAGTTAAGCAGGATCAAATGCTGAACAAGATGCTTTTGGCCATCAATTTATCGGCGAGCGATGTCTTTATTACAAATGTCATCAAATGTGCGGTTCCCGATTCCTGTCAACCCCAGGCAACTCATGTTCAAAGCTGTGTCTCCTTCTTACGGCGGCAGATTGTTGCTCTTCTTCCAGAAGTAATCTGCACTATGGGGATGGTTGCTGCCCGTGCGGTTCTGGAAAAATCTCAGCCTTTGTCACGACTCCGGGGCCAGTTTCATGAGTATGAGGTGGAAAAAGGCCTGACTGTTCCGGTCATTGCCACCTATCATCCGACATATCTCCTGCAAAACCCCGAAATGAAACAGGCAACCTGGACTGACCTGCAGCTACTGGCTAAAAAAATGAGCTTGAAATAATCTAAACGTACACCAGCACCCCATATGCGCACGATCAGACCGCCGTGCATAGACCAACTACTATAGCCCGTCGTCCTACTTGTGCGCCTCTGGAGCACTGGTGAACGTTTACAGGTCAAGGGTTATACGAGCATTTTGCTATCCCCGGCGAACGTTTACGAAATAATACAGGAAATTTCATTCAGATCCATTTCTGGTCATAATTAAAACAAGCCCTCGTCGCCCAAGCTCACGCAGGAAGGTGGTAACGGATATCTCGGCTTCATGAAGTGTCAGGCCGGTTTGTTCGGCGACATCCCTGATAATTGCCTTGACCTCTTTTTCGCCATCGAACATCTTCCAGACTCTGCTTCCCATGGCATCCAACTGCAGCTTTTTGGTTGGTCTTTGCGGCTCCCCCAAATTGAAACGCCTGGCCAGCTGAATGAAAAATGGTTTTATGTTTAAAGGATATTCAATAAGAATATTTCCGTCCTCAAGAACTTCCCATGTTGCCGAAGGCGATTTCACCGGTACACTGGCAAGAGCCTCTGTCCTGG
>JBARUR010000042.1:0-2247 GCA_049645845.1 Desulforhopalus sp.
CCTGGAATTCTGGTTCTTGATGTCCGCTCCATGGCCGAAAGTGCGGCAGCCATCGTCAAGGGCTTTGAAACCCTGCGACCTAAAGCCGCTCCCAAAGGAATTATCCTCAACAGAGTTGCAAGCCAAAGGCATCTGCAGCTGGTAAGCGATGCCATCCGGGAACACTGTCAGGCGGAAATCCTTGGCTATCTTCCAAGAACACTTGAATTCGAGATTCCCAGCCGCCACCTCGGCCTCCTTACCAGTGACGAAGCACCTCTTAGTCCCGAAGCAATACAGCTGCTCGCCGAAACCATAACAGAGCATGTCGATCTGGACCGGCTTGAGAAGTTATGCGGCAGCGGATTTAAATCCATTGACGTATCTCCTTCCTCAGTAAAATCAAGTCGATGTCGAATAGGAGTAGCGCGAGATAAAGCTTTCTGTTTTTACTATGAAGATAATTTTGATATTTTGCGTGAAGCCGGTTGTGAGTTGATCTTCTTCAGTCCGCTTGAAGATACTGAGCTGCCAGCCGATCTGGACGCCATCTATTTAGGTGGAGGCTATCCTGAACTCTATGCCAAAGAACTGAGCAACAACCAAAGGATGATAACAGCGATACACGATTGGATTGAAAATGATCGAGCTGTCTACGCGGAATGCGGCGGTTTTATGTACCTGACGGAAGGCATCACCGACCATGAAGCTGTTTTTCACAAAATGGTCGGGGCATTTCCCGTCAAAGCGCACATGCAGAGGACCAGGGCCAGTCTCGGTTACCGGGAAGTCCGCACCCTAAAAGCTTGTTGTTTTGGCCCACCCGGTAGTGTTTTACGGGGTCATGAGTTTCATTATTCCAGTATTGACGAAATGCCGGAGCACATCGAAAGAGCCTATGCTGTAAATAACGGCACACGTGAAGGATATACCTATAAGAAGGTCCTTGGCGGCTACATGCATCTGCATTTGGGTTCCGCACCGCAAGCAGCTGCTGAATTTATTCATTTCACTAACCGAGAGTAATCTATGACAGTCACATTACAAAAAGTTCTTCCCGGCGATATCGAAAGTGAGAGCTTCAAAATAATTAAAGAGGAATTCGGGCCAACCGACCTCGATGAACAAACCTTTAAAGTTATTCAACGAGTGATCCATGCAACCGGGGATTTTTCTTTCAGAGATACTATGCGTTTTTCACCGGGAGCTATCGAAGCAGGGATCAAGGCCATTCGCGATGGCAAAGATATCCTAACCGATGTGACCATGGTGGCTTCTGGAATAAGTAAAACAATGCTTGCCAGGTGGGGCGGCAAGGTTATCTGCAGGGTCGCCGACCCCGAAGTAGCAACCCGTGCCAAGGCGGAAAACAAGACAAGGTCCGAGCTTGCCATTGAGATGTCTCTTAACTCAAATATCGGTATTGTTGCAATGGGCAATGCGCCAACTGCACTGGTCCAAACCATCCGGAGCCTTGCTGCCGCTCCAGAGACCAATGCTCCTTTGGTAGTTGGTGTTCCTGTCGGCTTCGTCAATGCAGCCGAATCCAAGGCTATGCTTGTTGAAGAAAACAGCTGCTATATTACCAGTCTTGGCCGTAAAGGCGGCAGCCCTGTAGCTGCAGCAATCGTCAATGCTCTTATTCGTCTTGCTGCTGAATGATCATGGTGCCCAAAAAGCGTCTTCGAAGCGGGTTTACTACTGGATCCTGTGCCGCTGCTGCTGCTAAGGCTGCGGCTTTTGCCGCGGTCAATGGTTCGTGCCCTAAAGACATTGAAATCCCTTTTCCTGACGGTAGCCGAAAATGTTTTACTGTGTATCACTGCAAAATCAGTGACAGCAACACAACCAAAAATCGTTCGGCAACGGCATCGATCATAAAAGATGCAGGGGATGATCCCGACGTGACCAATGGTGCCGAGATCATGGCAACAGTCTGTTCAAGTCATAGCAATCATACAACGTTGACTGACGGACAATGCGTTCTGCTCGACAGCATTCTCTTATGTCGGGGTGACGGTATCGGAATGGTTACCAAACCAGGACTTGCTATACAGGTGGGCCAACCTGCCATTAATCCTGTTCCCCGGCAGATGATTGTCGATGCCGTTCGTGAAATTACAGTAGATGAAAAATTCACCGTCACCATCTCTATTCCAAATGGTGAGGAATTAGCCCAAAAGACACTCAACAATCGACTGGGCATCCTCGGCGGCTTGTCGATTCTCGGCACGACCGGCATTGTTCGCCCCATCTCTGCCGATGCCT
>JBARUR010000043.1:0-68351 GCA_049645845.1 Desulforhopalus sp.
AACTATTACATCGGGAATAATCTCGGCCCTTAATAGAGAGATAAATGCTATTACCGGTCGAATAATTGATGGAGTGATCCAGACTGATGCTGCTATAAACCCCGGAAACTCAGGCGGACCACTTCTCGATAGTGCTGGTAGACTTATCGGTGTTAATACAGCAATTTACAGTCCTTCCGGGGCTTATGCCGGAATAGGTTTTGCCGTCGCAGTTGACATAGTCAATGGCATTGTGCCTCAAATTATAAGACATGGTAAAATTATTAGGCCCGGAATAGGCGCAACAATCGCCGATGAGCGGGTTGTCAAAAGACTTGGCCTTGAAGGTGTATTGATTTTAAATGTTGAACAGGGAGGCCCTGCAGAAAAGGCAGGATTACAGCCTACGACGCAATATCGTGGAGAAATTATTCTCGGTGTTATTATTCTCGCGGTGGCTGGAGCACAAATCAGTTCCTATGAAGAGTTGCTTACAGAACTTGAACGTTTTGAGGTAGGGGCCGAAGTATCATTTACCATTTTGAGAAATGGTAAAACGCAGGAGGTGCTGCTCCAACTTGCAGCAGTTAATTAAAGGTCGCGACTCCGCCCCAGCCCCTGGCACTATCAGTGCAAATGTAATTAAATACTAACCCGCATTTCTCATGAACATTGTGTTGACTTTCAGAATATATACATATTTAAAGAGATTCGATATTCTTTTAAATTTTCTCTAAATCAACACAATGTTCACCAAAGGTCAGTCCATGCGGCGCCATCTTCGTCAGTATTTTGCCAGTGAACATAGCCTACTATAGTTCACTACCAAAAACTTTGAAGCTGACGCCGCCTGAACTGATGAGAAATGCGGGCTAAAGAGATTGCTCTTTTTGGGCAGTTTTTTTGAGTTTATTGCGCGACTCAAGGTTTCTTGATCGGGCCAGCTCCCGCATATCTTTTGCTTTATCTGATTCGTCAATAATTTCTCGACCAACAATCTCTTCTATTACATCTTCCATGGAAATAACTCCGGTCATGGTGCCGTACTCGTCGACAACAATAAAAAGATGTTGTCTACGGTCAAAAAAATCCATAAAGATGCGATGGAGGGGGGCCGTTTCAGGAACAAAATGGACTGGCCTCTTAAATCGTGCCAGGGTGAGTTTGTTTTTCCCTTCAGCTGCAGCCTGAAGAATATCTTTACGCATAACTATGCCTGTCACATTGTCAGGCTCCCGGCTGTAGATAGGGATACGGCTATGACTGCTTAACTCAGTCAAGGTAGCCATAGCGTTACCGACAGTTATATGTTCATTTATCGAAAAGGTTACTGTCCGGGGAGTCATAACCTGCCGAACGATTTTGTCTTTCAACTCAAGAATATTGTTTATAATGTTAGCTTCATTTTCTTCAATATCACCTGATAGCCTGGACAGGGCTGCAATTGTCTGAATTTCTTGAGAAGAGATCGAATCTTCAACTCTTTGCGGCAGCAGTTTAGTCATCAACTTTGAAAGCCAGAGAACGGGCCGAAGTACAAAAACCATAGCCCTGAGCGGATAGGTGAGAATAGGAGCAAGTTTATAGGCATATGCAACACCAAGGGTTTTAGGTAATATTTCTGAGAATATGAGAATCGTCAGCGTGAAAACAGCAGAAAAAAGAATCAGATTTTCCTGACCGAATATTTTCGCCGCTGCTGCGCCGGCCACAGAAGCTCCTATGGTATTTGCGATTGTGTTGAGCGTAAGTATGGCGGTGATTGGTTTTTCAATGTCTGAACGGAGATTTTGCAAATGTTCGGCAGAGGGATGACCATTTCTTTTCAGCATTTCAACTTGACTCGCGGAAATGCTGTAGAGAACAGCCTCGCAAATGGAACAAAGTGCAGAGATTGTTATGGCAAGGGAAACGGAAATTATTAAGGTTTCAAGCACTGGTATGTTACCTGAGAAGAATTATCTGTTGCCCCAGAACAAAATGTGCTGTGAACAGAGGTAAATTATCTAGTGGCTTACTCCTGAAAACCTGCCACCAAAAACAAAAAATATTTTTAAACTAGAATCTTAAAGGAACCAATAATGTGCTTATATCTACCATAGGGCACTGAAATTAGTCTCTGCTAAACAAAAAGACTAAGGAGAGGCCCTAAGAGGTGTTGCTTATAAATATATTCTATGTTGATAATCGGATTATATTGTAAATTACCAGATAATAAAGATCGAGAGAATAAAACATAATATAGGATACAGGTGCAGAATGAAAAATACAAAAGTAGTTATTTCGAAAAAGAAAGTTGATGAATACCCGGGAGAACTTCTTGTTACTCTTGTTGCGCAGGGCACAGATAAAAAAATTATTGGCGACAAGTTGTTCGACCCTTTTCTGCAATTATTAGAAGATTTTAAAGAGTTTTCTGCAAAAAAAGAACAATCCATTCAGTTATTTCCCTCGCTTGGAAAACACGAGGGACTACTGCGATGTAAAAGGTTGCTGTTCCTTGGACTTGGGGACATTGCTGATATATCTGATTCCAGCACCCCTCAAGAAATGTTAGAAACACTGAGGACCGCCGGGGGAATTATAGCTGGACACTGTAAAAAGAATAAAATTGAAAATGTTGGGTTATTTATTCCTGAACTTAAAAATTTAAATAATGTACTAGTCGGCGAACATGTTACCGAAGGAATACTGCTTGGAGCATACCAATTTCTGAAATATCGGAAAAAAGATGACGATGCTTATCCCGGGCTCAAAAAAATTGAAATTTTCACTCATACTAACAAATCAAAGATAGACCAAGGGGTTGACAGGGGAATTAATAGTGCTCTTTCTACCTGCAATGCCAGGGATATGGCAAATGAACCCGGTAATTTCTGGACTCCACAGCATTTCGCCCAGTATGCAAAAGAGGCTGCGAAGCAACTGAAGCTCAAATGCACCATTCTGGAAAAATCAGATATGGCTCAACTTGGAATGGGTGGCATTCTTGCAGTCAACAAAGGCTCGGAAGAAGCTCCCAAGGTTGTCATTCTTGAATATAATCCGGGAAAGAAAACGGATACTGTATTACTGGTAGGCAAGGGGTTGACCTTTGATTCAGGAGGGATAAGCCTAAAGCCTGCACAGGGAATGATGGACATGAAATACGACATGTGCGGAGGTGCAGCTGTTCTTGCAGCAATGGAGGCAATTGCCAAGGAAAAACCAAAAGTAGGCGTTGTGGCCATAATTCCATCAACAGATAATATGGCTGGAGGCGGCGCAGTAAAGCCAGGTGATGTTATTACTCATTATGGGGGCATTACCTCGGAAATCGAAAACACTGATGCGGAAGGGAGATTGATTCTGGCTGACGCGTTAGCATACGGCATAGAAAAATATGAACCGGTTTGTGTGATAGATCTCGCCACTCTCACCGGAGCCGTAATTATAGCCCTGGGCCATCACTATTCCGGGCTTCTCAGCAACAATGATCAGTTAGCTGAAAAACTTATCCGAGCTGGAAAGAGCTGCGGAGAACCTTTGTGGCGTTTGCCATTGGGCGAAATGTATTCAAAGCAGCTTAAATCAGAGGTTGCAGATTGTAAAAATACTGGCGGAAAATCGGCGGGCTGCATTACAGCTGCGGAATATCTGCATCAATTTGTAGGCAAGGTTCCATGGGCACACCTTGATATTGCCGGAACTGCTTGGGATTTTACCGAAAAATCTTATATTCCTAAAGGACCTTCCGGCGTAGGAGTGAGAACGTTGATAGAATTATTCAGACAGTGGAAAGATGGTAAATCTATAAAGAAAAAATAATCATTCACCGGAAAAAGCAGAATCCTTTTATGACTCCAGACATGAAACCGCTTTGCGTGCATAGAAAAAGAAGCACAATCAGGCCGGAGAGTAATTGTTAACTTGTGCACGGTGGCCTGACTGTACAAATATGTGATGGTGAACGGCTACAAGGTACATCAAGAATTGGATACTGCATCCCTTGTTTGTTGTCTATATAGTTGGAAAAGCTAGGAGGAATATTGCGTAAGATTTTAGTGGTAGACAATGAAAACCTCATTTGCGACGCATGTTGTAACGCTTTGGGCGAAATGGGTCTTGAGGTGATTTGTGTTATTGAGGCCCAGGCTATCGCAATTGCTAAAAATAATACTTTTGATCTGGCAGTCGTCAACATAAATACTGAGGCAATGACTGGCGTTCAAACGTTTGAATTTCTCAGAAAGGCCAACCCGTCTCTTTCAGGGATTCTTATAGCCGGTAATATCAGTCTCGATCTGATGATTGATGCAATGAATAAAGGATTTAGTAGGGTTTGCAAGAAACCTCTCATAGCGAAACAACTAGTTGAGGCTGTAAATGAAACCCTTAAAATTAATGCTCTGCGGGAAGAAGTCGCCCGCATGAAAATATTACTACCTCTATATAATCTTGGTCAGAGATTTATTGCTGCTACGAGTGAGCATGAAATTTATGAAGAACTGGCGGATGCAGTATCACGGGAAGTGAAAGTTCCTTCAGTATCAGTGATGATGTTTGATGAGAGGTCACAAACTCTAAAAGTCGTTGCCTACCGTGGTCTTCGCTCCTCTTATATTGAAAACTTGCAAATAAAACCTGGTGACCAGATCGCAGGTAAAGTTTTTCAATCAGAGAGTCCAATTATTCTCAACACGTCGCAACAACATTTGAACCACCCGTATCTCGAATTAATGAATCGGAAGGAAATTTCTGCAGCTATTTCGTTCCCGATTGCCAGTAAAAATAAAATACTAGGAGTTCTTAATGTAAGCGAAACCCAGAATGGTATGCGGTTCAGTGAAGCTGATGTCGAGCTGTTGTCGATCATTGCAGGTCAAGCTATGATGGCTCTTGAGAATTTTCGCTCCAACAGAGAGAGAGAAGAAATCAGTAGAATCAGAGGATTGCTCGAACAATACGTTTCTCCAGAAGTTTCAAATTTGTTGATAAAAAGCAAAGAGGATCTGCTTAATGTAGGTGGTGTGCAGCAGTTAACCGTTCTTTTTGCTGATATTCGCAATTTCACCTTGCTCGTTCAGTATCTGGAGCCGGTACAACTGCGCGAATTCCTCAATAGCTTTTTTGACATGTTTGGCAGCATAGTTTTTTCTTACAAAGGAATGCTGGATAAATTCATGGGAGATGCTGCACTGGTGATTTTTGGAGCCCCCGTGGAACTAGCTAACCCCAACATTGCTGGAGTTTCTGCAGCATATAAAATAATGATAGAGTTTGATAAATTACGTGTCATCTGGGAAAAAAAGAACAATATTTTCGCAAAAGTGGGATTAGGGATAGGAATGAGTAGAGGCCCTATGTTTCTTGGTAATGTTGGTTCCTCACAACGGCTTGATTACACGGTTATCGGTCCTGATGTAAATATCGCCCAACGATTGGCTTCAGAAACTGTTTCTGGTCAGATACTCATTACGGATAGAGTTCAGGAAACCTTGAATGGCCGCTTTCCTGTCTGTAGTGAAAAAAATATGATGTTAAGGGGTATGGAAGCTGAGGTTACAGTGTATTCTTTATCTGTAACTGAAGTGTAATCAGGTACGTGCGTATAGGGGCAGTCTGTTTATTCAAACTATATCTACGACCCAGCTAACCCTGTCTACGGTAACTTCATCAAGGTTTTTGAGTTGCCTGCCTCGCCTGGTTTCAACAATACTATTCACCATAACTTCTCCATTTTGTATTCTAATCTTTGCTTCAAAACCATCTTGAACTATATTGGCAAGTTTTAAAAATTGACCCAGCCGGATAGGAAGATTCTTGACCGGTATTTTCTTGTTTTGTGCTGACATGATCTATGATTTCCTTTTTGAACAGTCGTGAATCGATGGGGTGGTTTACATGTAAAAATGTTCAAATAATTCAATTATTATGGTATAAGCTTGTCTTAATGAATTAAATTTCTATTCCTAAATTTCTGTAACTCAGTTTTATGCCATTTGAAGGGGATTTTTAAAAGTAACCCTCAAGAGGGAACTATAATAAATCCTGATTCATTTACCATTTAACAGGGTTGATTGTATGTCTCTCATGTCATCGGCATGTTCTGAAGAAATACACGTATACTATATTTAGAGGCTAATCTATAAAAAAATCACCAAGGGGGAAAATGATGCAGAGTAAATCAGTCGTCAAGAAGGCTAGTCAATTATGCGGTGCAATTCTGTTTATAAGTTTAATGACTGGATGTGTGAATGGAATGATGGGAAGAACAGGATCAAGTACACCACCTGCAAATGATGAACTTGCGCCGGTTGCAACCATGGTTGAAAGTTATGGTGACATTGAATTACCTCTTGAGATGACATTGTTGTCTGATAAAAGTATAGCAATGCGTACAGACTCTTTCCAGGGTGGAATTCACAGTTACTCCGGTCGGGTGCAAATCGGTTCTCTCAAAGATTATATTCTTGCATCGATGCGAAATAATAAATGGAAATTAGTCGGAGAGGCTTCTTACAAAAACGTTATGCTTGCCTTCACAAAACCCAACAAGACCTGTATGGTTGTTTTGTCAGAAGGTGTATCTGCTGGATTGGGTAAGACTCAAGCTGATTTTTATGTGACAGTAGATCTGGCGGCTAAGGCTCAACTAAATAAATTTGGTGCACCGGCTATTCAGTAAGTTTTATTAAGTAGATCTGAATTACTCTCTAAACCAGCGTTAGAGGTGGTTCAGACTACTTAATCCTGCTGAGTGTCATCTTTCGTTCTTTTTTGGGGACCCTTTATAAGATACATTTTTATTTCGGCCGGAAAAATTATACTCAGAAAAAGAGCAGATGTAACTGATGAAAACTGCATGGGTAATTGGCGGTGGCCAGTTTGGGCGACGTGCTGTTGAAGCTTTGAGGAAATCAGCCCCAGATGGCACCATTGTCGTGGTGGATAAAGAGCCTCTACGGAATCTACCCTCCAATATCGTGTTTATTTGCGCCGATGGAATTGACTGGTTTACCGAACATTTTGTACCGGATGCAAGTGTCGATAAAATAATTCCAGCGCTCCCGCTTCATTTAGCTGCAGACTGGATCAGGAAAAAGCTCTCTAGTGAGTATCGCACTATATGTTCTGAAGAGATTCTCGATGAACATCTTCGCCATTTTCCTCATCCTATGCGAATAAGCCCCAGTCGCATAGTTATGTCTCATGCCGATTTCATTTGTCCGCCTAACTGTTCCGAACCAGATGACATCTGTACATACACAAAAAAACAACGACCAATCTCATTGCATCATGTTCTTGAAATTATAAAAATAGGGGACTTTGTACCGCTTATTGTGCAGAGTCGTCAATTTGCTTCGGGGGTAGGCGGATATTTCCCGGAAGATTTATGGTGCCTCTTGACGCGTGTCAAACAATTACCAGGAACTCCGATATTGATAGGCTCAGCTTGCAAATGCCATGGAATTGTAGACGGATTTTCTCACATAATGCCTTAGCGTTGTACTTATTTTTTTACGAATCAGATTTCTAGCTTTTTACGAATTTTTCAGAAGCCCTAAGTTTTTGAAAACTCCGATTCATATCCAATTGTAAATTTGTTTGATGTGTTATTGCGAAGGCTGAGGAAATGTTCATTGTTTTTGTCAAAAGGACAAATAGGCATGAGACACTTTTCAAATCCAAATCCCATATAAAAAAATGGATTACCTAAAACAAAAAGAGTTTTCTCCCTTATTTCTTTTTGTCTTAATGAGAAGCGAATTAATTCAGAGCCAATTCCATGATTTTGCATCTTGGTTGTTACAGCTAATGGAGCAAGATGCAGACCGCATACTTCTTTCCCATTATAGGCATTGGAGTAGGCAATATAAGCAATGACCTTGTTGCGATGAATACATACCCATTCGTAAAGAGGTTTCTCGTTTTTATGGAGATTCTCAAATAATCGAACCTCATAATAACTCGGAGAAAAGGTCTGCCGAAGCAAAGCTAAGGCCATTGGGTAATCTTCCGGGGTAAGTTTTCGTATTTTCATCTTTTATTTTGTACTTTTGTGCTTACTGCTCAATCGCAACTTTCACCAGTTGCAAGTTGACCACACGCGGCAGAAATATCAGTACCTCGACTGCTTCTGATGAATACTGTATAATGGGAATCAATAAGTATTTTCTGAAAAGCCAGCAAACGACCCCTTGTTGGGCTTTCAAACGGAAGTTCTGCTGATTCATTATACGGGAGAAGATTAATTTTGCAGGGAATATCTCTTAGTTTACGTGCTAATTCCCGAGCATCATCATCTGAATCATTTATGCCTTTTAAAAGGGTGTACTCAAACATAATTCTTTTTCTTTTCGGCATGGGAAATTCACGGCACGCCTCAAGCAATTCATCTAAAGAGTAGCGTTTATTCACCGGCATCAATTTGCTTCGCACCGTATCGTTTACAGCGTGGAGCGAGATAGCTAGATTGACTGTAGATTTATCTCCGAACTCTTTGATTTTTGGCACTATTCCGCATGTTGAAACAGTAATTCTTCTGCCGGAAATATCCAAACCTTTCTGTTCCATAATGATAGACAGAGAGGCGAGGACACTCTCAAGGTTATTGAGTGGTTCTCCCATCCCCATATAGACAACATTTGTAACTCTGTCGGGACCTATGAGGCTTTCCGGAGTTTGTGCAAGCAGATAATCCCGTACTCCGCAAATTTGATTAACGATTTCCGAGGGCGTCAGGTTCCTTATAAAGCCCATTGTACCTGTGAGGCAAAAGGTGCAGCCCATGGCGCAGCCAACTTGGGAGGAAATACATAAAGTATTTCTATCCGGTTCCGGTATAAAAACCGACTCTATAATATGACCATCGTTGAGCCTGAAGCCAAATTTGACGCAACCATCATTGGCTCTTTCAATAATCGGATCTGAAAACTCAGAAATATAGGCATTTTCCTCCAAAGATTGCCTGAAGACTTTGGCGAGATCCGTCATCTGGGAAAATTCTGATATTCCCGGCCTATATAACCATCCCATTATTTGTCTGGCACGAAAGGCTGGTTGTCCGAGACTTTCGACATATTTGATTAAACCTTCCTGAGTAAGGTTTTTCAGGTCAGTCTTTTGTTCAGAATTCATAACGCTCTCCTGTAATCCGGTACCAGGGGAGTGGCGCCATTTAATGCTTTTACTATGGACGATAGAAGAAAATCCTTGTCTTTTGGTAGTCGGCCGGCAAGTGGCAGATAGCTCGATGCGTGATTGGCATGGAATTGGCTTTTGATATCCTGGAGATTGGAAATAAGTAAATGGAGTTCCATTAATATTTCAGAAGGGCTCGGCAGGATAAAACTACCGGATGCAACTGCCTTGCCGAGTATAGTGTTTTCGAGTGGCATGAGGGTGAGGGCGGCGATCTGATTTGGCGCCATTTCATTGAGTGCTTTTGCTGTATCTGCGGCATGCTCAGATGATAATGAAACACCACCAAGACCGAGCAGGGAAGTCACCGACAGAAAAAGTCCGGCTTCCTTTATCTTTCTTCCTGCTGCAATCATGGTTGTCGCTGTTTCCCCTTTTTTTACAAATTTCAGAACCTTATCACAACCACTCTCCAAACCCATATACACACGGTCAAGGCCCAATGATTTCAATTCTAATAACTGGTTTATGCTTTTATTTCTAATAGATCTTGCACTTCCGTAAAGGGAAATTCTTCTTATCCAGGGGAGATGCTGCCGGATTTCACAAAAAAGCCGGACAAGCCTTTTTTGTGAGAGAATCAGCACGTCACCGTCGGCCAGAAAAATACGATTTTGACGCTGACAATGCTTTTGGGCAAAATCAAGATCTTCATCAATCATATCTTCTGGTTTGATTTGGAAAGAAACATCTTTATAAGCACCACAGAAGGTACATTGGTTATAAGAACATCCGACCGTCACCTGGAGAATGATTGCGTTCGCCTCGCTGGGCGGTCGGATGATATTGCCAGCATAATTCATATGATATTGTTCAAACCGCAGGATTTTTCGCTTCAAAATCCTTCATAAACTCAACTAACTTAACGACGCCTTCAACGGGAAAAGCATTGTAGATCGATGCCCGGCATCCGCCAATTGATCGATGCCCCTTAAGACCATTGAGGCCAATTGCCGCTGCTTCGGCTATAAATTTAGCCTCGAGTTCGGGAGTTGGTAAATTAAAAGCGATATTCATGAGTGATCTGGAAGCATTTTCAGCATGTCCGCGATAGTAATCACTGCTATCGATAGTTCCATAGAGAAGTCCAGCTTTTTCACGATTGATTTTCTCAATACCTTCAACACCACCAATTTTCTTAAGCCATTTCAACACTTCACCGACAACGTAAATAGAAAAACACGGAGGAGTGTTAAACATGGATCCTTTGTCAGCATGGGTCTTGTACGCCAACATAGTTGGTGTATTCGCAGGTGTTCTATCGAGAAGATCCTCGCGAATAATAACAATGGTAACCCCGGCTGGTCCAAGGTTTTTCTGGGCTCCGGCAAAAATGAGACCAAACTTGGATACATCCACCGGTCGTGACAGAATGTCGGAACTCATATCGCTGATGAGCATCTTGTCGGTAGCTGGCAGTTCGGGGAATTCAGTTCCATAAATGGTGTTGTTTGAGACATAATAGAGATACTCTGAATCTTTAGCGACTGTGTATTCTCCTTGTTTCGGAACCCTCTTAAAACTTATCTCTTCACTGGAGTAGGGGACTTCAATTTCACCAAAAAGTTTGGCTTCTTTAATGGCTTTTTTTGACCAGGTACCGGTATTGAGATAAGAAGCCTTTTTTCCTTGGCCCAATAAATTCATAGGAATCATGAAAAACTGGCTTGAGGCTCCTCCCTGCAAAAATAAAACCTTATAATTGGCAGGAATCTGCATCAGTTCACGAAGATTGGCTTCGGCTTCATCTGTCACTGCCATAAACTCTTTTGAACGATGACTGATTTCGATAAGACCGATACCGGTTTCCTGAAAATTAACAACGTCACGTCCTGCTTTCTGTAATACCTCATAGGGGAGTGTTGCGGGACCTGGACTAAAATTGAATACACGATCAGCCATTGATAATTTCTCCTGTTTTGGTTTTAAATTGGACGATAAATGAGAAATAAATTACTATCTCATCAATTTACCAGCAGATTTTTAATCTCTGCCTGAACATTGCCTGATAGCTTCATATAAGACTATCCCTGCAGTCATGGCAAGATTCAAGCTTCGAATGTTTGAATTTTTCATCGGCAGAGTATAACACCTGTCCTGATACAAATGAAGAATGTCTTCAGGGAGCCCCTTGGTCTCTTTTCCAAAAACGAAAAAGCATCCCGGCTTAAACTGCGCATTACTGTATGTTTTAGAAACCTTGGTGGTAAAGAAAAAAAGTTCAAGTTCGTTTTGGGCCTGTAGAAATGTATCAAGATTATCCCAATGCCTAATATCAACGTGTTGCCAGTAATCAAGGCCGGCGCGTTTAAGATGTTTGTCGTCCGTTGAAAATCCGAGAGGATGTATCAAGTGCAATATGGAATCAGTAGCACCGCAAAGCCTGGCTATGGATCCGGTATTGGGTGGAATTTCAGGCTCTACTAGAACGATGTTGAAGGGACAAGGGATATTCATCTTAGGAGACCACAGGACTATTATTAATGATTAAAGAAATATGGTATATACCTCTTGCTCATGATGAAAACAACGAAAAACAAGTAAAAACCTCATTAACCATCTGTATCAGACTCTAACCCCGGTAACGGGAATAAGCGCTCTGGCAGTATCTTAGGCAGTATATTGAAATTATTAAAGTTAAAAGTATAAGTAGGAGAGGGCAGTTTGAATAATCCAAACTGGGAAATTGCAGGAGACGGTCGGTTGACAGTAGTACTATGTGTCCTGTTCAGCCTTCTTCTGTCAGATTTTATCTTCAATTATAACATTCCTCTCTTCAATAATAACAGGAAAGATAACGATTATAAACAACTGCATTTTGTAAAACCGAATATGCTTATTGTTAAAAAGAGTCTGGTGGCGGGTGGGGGAGATGTTCCGGCAAAGTATACTCCTTTTTTGTTTGAATTAATTCCTATTAATAGTGCAGATAAAGACATGCTTATGACCGTCAACGGTATAGGACCGGCTATGGCAGAAAATATATTTTTATACCGTCAAAGATTCGGCCAATTTAGGACCAGTTTGGATTTGGAAAACCTCCATGGGGTAGGTCCTAAACGTGCTGCCCAATTAGCTTCTGTTTTTACATTTAAACAAGAAGAGACTTTACCGTGACTCCTGATATAATAACACAACCTTGTCTTGTTTTGGTGGGTCCCACTGCTATTGGGAAAACCGAACTTTCTCTCACCATTTCACGCCGATTCAACTGCGAAATTATAAGTGTCGATTCCATGCAGGTTTATAGATATATGGATATAGGTACTGCAAAAGCATCCGTAAGTGAACGAGCTGAAATTCCACATCACCTTATCGATATTGTTGACCCTGATGACAATTATGATGCTGTAAGATTTGCTAGCGATGGTTTGAGGGCAATTCGCGACATTCAGTCCCGGGGAAAAATTCCTTTACTTACCGGTGGAACGGGGCTCTACCTAAAGGCCTTGCTTGAAGGGATTTTTCCAGGTGTCCCTGTGGATGAAGCTATCAGACAAAAGCTAAAAGACAGATTACTTCGAGAGGGTTCCTCGAAATTACATGAAGAGTTGTCTATAAAAGATAATCTCTCTGCCCAAAGAATTCATGTTAATGACAGCCAAAGACTATTGCGCGCTTTAGAGGTTTGGTATGTTTCGGGAATTCCCTGGTCTGAGCATATCAAAGCCCACAAAAATCAAAACCAAGGGGTAATTTTTAAAAATGCCCTCCAATTAGGATTGACTACGGATCGCACCAATCTTTATCAGAGAATAAATAAACGTTGTGGCTCCATGCTGCAAAATGGCTTGGAGGATGAAGTTCGAAAATTACTGGCTATGGGATATGATCCGAAATTGAAATCTTTCGGATCGATCGGGTATCGCCATATTATTAATTACTTAGAAGGAAGTTGGACCAAGGAAGAGACTATCCATCTCCTAGCCAGGGATACCAGAAGATATGCCAAAAGACAGTACACATGGTTTTCTCGACTTGCGGACCTGCAGTGGTTTGATATCGCTGAAAAGCATAAAATACTCAGGACTGTTGAGGCCTGGTTTACACAACAAATCTAAAAAAAATGAATATCAAAGGACAGAACAACATTATCAATAGCTCATTGCATATCCCGGAAGTGTTTATTGAATACCTCAGAGCAAAGAATATAGAAGGTGATGAGGCAATATTTAAATTTCTGCACCCCAGTCTTGCGGACCTTCCGAAACCACAGCTGTTGAAAAATCTTCCTGAAGCAGCTCGCCTGGCAGTCGAATATATAATAGCAAAAAAGCCTATTATTATATGGGGTGATTATGATGTTGATGGAACAACGGGTACAGCTCTCCTCGTAAACTTTTTTAGGGAATTAGGAACTCAGGTTGAGTGGTATATCCCAAATAGATTAAATGAGGGCTATGGGATAAATCTGAAATGGTTTGACCGGAGAAATAAGAATCTTGCTGATGACTTTTTGCTCATTACAGTGGACTGTGGCATCTCAGATCATAGCAAAATAGAAGTTATAAAAAACATTGGCGGTAAAGTTATAATCACAGACCACCACAGCCTTCCTGAACAATCAATACCGGATTGCCTTGTGCTCAATCCTTCACAACCGGATTGCGGTTTTCATGATCAACACCTTGCAGGAGTTGGAGTTGCTTTTTATCTAGCTGCCGGAATCAGGGCAGAACTTTCTTCGCATACTCTTTTGAGTGATGTGGCAAGCACGCTTAATCTTAAAAAATACCTGGCGTTTGTTGCCCTTGGCACGATTGCCGATATAGTTCCTCTTGCTACAACTAACAGAATCCTGGTTAGGGCAGGGCTTGAAGCTCTTGCTGAGCCCCATTTCATCGGTCTCAAAGAACTGTTACTGTCTTGCGAAATTTCAGGAGATCAGATTTCAACGGAAGATATAGGCTACCTGCTCGGTCCTAAAATAAATGCTGCCGGTAGACTAGGGGAAAGCAAAATTGTTGTACAACTTTTCATTGAACAAGATCAAAAAATAGCAAAGCGTCTGGCCCAAGAACTAACTGTGCTGAATATTGAGAGGAGAAGGATAAGCAGTGAAAATCTAGAAACAGCTTTAACTACTATCAGCATATCATTGGTGGAAAGGGACAGATGCGTGATAGCAAGAGGGGATTTGCATCAAGGTGTGGCTGGAATCGTTGCATCAAGACTAGTTGATAAGTTTAGAGTTCCTGCTATCGTTTTTGCCAAAAACACTGATCCCGATGGTGTAATCTTTTATACTGGTTCTGCAAGGTCAGTGAAAGGAGTGAATATTGTCTCGTTGTTAGCCAAATGCGCTGAATGGATTGAAAAGTATGGTGGGCACGAGATGGCTGCAGGATTGACAGTGCATGGAAATAACATTAAAAATTTTGAAGCATACTTTATAGCTCTCGCTAGAGAAGCTATGGAAGAACTGCAGGTTAAGCCTAAAAAACAATACGATATTCGGTGCTCCGCCGAATTGGTTATGGATAAAGAATATTTGAATTGTTTTCGGCTTTTAGAACCATTCGGCCCAGGAAATCCTCAACCAATATTTCAGGACCCGGCGGTCACAATAGTTGACTCCCGAACTGTCGGACGAGAATCCGAACATCTGCAAATTACCGTTAGAGGGAAATTCATAAATTTTAAAGGCATTGGATTCAATCTTGGTACGCAACTTGACAACGTCCAAAGGACTCCAAACAGAATGATGATTTACACTCCGACTATGAATAGGTTTCGCGGGGCAATTAATTGGCAGATAAGAGTAATTGATCTCTGAACCATTTTAAAACCGAAGAAAACTTCAAACAAAATTTAGATTCAACTTTAAGTTTTGTTTCTGGCATTGAATCGTTCAACAAATCATTTCCTGAAGTAATTTCGAGTATTTTATCCCTTAAAATAATTTGAAATAAATAAGCCGAATAAAAAATTGCGAAACAATATTGCTTATATTTTTCGGTATAAGTATACGTAATAACATTATTTAAAATATAATACACATAATATACATTATGCGACATTGCTGCAATGTAGGTTTTTATCTCTACATTTTGGCGAGCGAGTTTTATCTGAGGTTTTTTTTCCGTCCTAAAAATGCTATAGATGCGCATGGTTTGGTTAAGCTGGTTTTCACTAGAGCTTCCCGGACCAATTTAGTCTTTATTCCTAGTTGTTTTTTTCATACTACTCATTTCATTCGGAGCGTCCTATGTCCCGTGATATTTATCAAGAGCCGCTTGTCAGTCGTTATACCAGTCTTGAAATTCAGCAGCTTTTTTCAGAGAAAACCAAATTTACCACCTGGCGGAAATGCTGGATTGCATTGGCTGAAGCGCAGTTTGAACTTGGTTTGACCGATATTATCAGTGAAGAAATGCTCAGTGAAATGCGATCGAATGTTTCAAATATTGACTTTGATATAGCTGCCAAAAAAGAAAAAGAAATACGCCATGACGTTATGGCTCATGTCTTTGAGTTCGGTCTTAAATGCCCAAAAGCTGCCGGCATCATCCATCTTGGTGCGACCTCTCAATTTGTCGTTTGCAACACTGATCTCCTTATTCAAAGATCAGCAATGCATTTTATTAGATCCTCGGTGCTCCAAGTAATAACCAATCTTTCTGAATTTTGTTCAAAATACAGGGACTTACCTACGCTTGGTTTTACGCATTATCAGCCGGCACAACCCACTACTGTTGGAAAGCGTAATACATTGTATCTACAGGATCTTATTATGGATCTGGAATACATTGATAACTACCTTGCACAAATAAAAGCCCGTGGAGCCAAGGGAACTGTTGGTACACAGGCGACTTTTCTGGAATTATTCAAAGGTGATCATGAAAAAGTTCGTCAGCTTGATGCGCTGGTTGCCAAAAAATTGGGATTTACCGAGACATTTGCAGTTACCGGCCAAACATACACCCGAAAGCTTGACATGAAACTTGCCGAAACTCTTGCCGGAATCGGTGCAACTTCGCATAAATTTGCTGTTGATCTGCGATTGCTTTCGAATCTCAAAGTACAGGAAGAGCCTTTCGAGAAGAAGCAAACCGGATCCTCTGCCATGGCATATAAAAGAAATCCGATGCGGTCGGAAAGACTTACCGGCCTTGCTCGAAAATTGATGACTCTTCCGCAGAATTTTGCTTCTACTTACAGCAATCAATGGTTTGAAAGAACTCTTGATGACTCAGCAATAAGAAGAATGGACATCCCGCAATGTTTTCTACTCGCTGACGCTATATTAAAGTTGTTTATCAACATAACCTCTGATATGGTTGTTTTTCCTGCACAAATAAAGAAGCATCTTCTTGCGGAACTCCCCTTCATGGCCACTGAAAAAATTCTGATGGAAGCTGTTGAAAAAGGTGAAAGCCGCCAGGAAATGCATGAATTGATAAAAGAACATTCGTTGGCTGCTGGTAAAGTTGTTAAGGAGCAAGGTAAGGAAAATGATTTACTCAATAGATTGGCAGGAGATGAACGTGTCCCCTTCTCACTGCAGGAACTCGAATCTATGATAAGTGACTATTCCCAATTTACCGGCCGTGCAAAAGAACAGACAGAGGAATTTTTGTCTGAAGTTGTCTCCCCTCTCTTGGAAGAAAATTCAGCACAAATTAAAAATATTGACGCTACATTATCCGTTTAGATGAAACTATTATGAACTTAAGTGAAGTTTATTTGAGAATTTCACCGAACAAATTCCATTTTTTAAAATTCATTCTTGAAGGATATGATAACCTGGCTATTTTATCTAGCTTTCAGGGTTCAGATGGAATAGTGGTGATACGATATCCCAAAGAAATGGCTGAAGACCTATTTAATTTATTAGGTTGTCTCGCTGACTATCTATCGAAATCGCATAAAGTTCTTCCCAAGCATTAACAGCAGGTTGGTATGAAACAAAAAACATTTTTTATAAAGACGTTTGGTTGCCAGATGAATGAGAGAGATTCTGAAATCATGGCTCAATCTCTTTCCGGCTATGGTTACATTGAGGGAATGGATATATACGATGCAGACCTGGTAATCCTTAATACCTGTTCTATCAGAGCAAAAGCGGAGCAAAAAGTGATGAGTCTGCTTGGTTATCTTCGCAAAATCAAGTCACAGCGCCCAGAAATGAAAATTTGTGTGGCAGGCTGTGTGGCTCAGCAGGAAGGTGAAGGGATAATTAAGAAGATGCCTCATGTCGATTTGGTTATCGGTACACAAAATATTTATAATCTTGGCAAATTGCTGAAAGGTACAGCCACAGGCAAGGGTAAAGTAGTAACAAATTTAGCTGATAGTTATGATATTCCAAGATTTTTACCTGAATTGGCCCCACCAGACACTTTAGGAGGTCCCCCCTTCTCTCCACAAGTTCCTGTTTTTAGAAAATTTGTTACCATAATGCAGGGTTGTAATAATTATTGCACATACTGCGTAGTTCCGTATACAAGAGGCAGGGAAATATCGCGCAAGATCGAGGATATAATCGATGAAGTGAGAGTTCTGGTTAAGTCAGGAGTCAGGGAAGTCACTTTGTTGGGACAAAATGTTAATTCTTACGGTAAGACCAATGCGATTTCTGTAGTCAAAGAAGGATATAATTTTTCAAATCTCCTGAAGGAGGTCGCTGCAATTGATGGGCTTGCTCGATTAAGGTTCACAACTTCTAATCCCAAAGATCTGACCGATGAACTCATGAGATGTTTTCAGGACATTGAAAATCTTTGCCCACAATTTCACCTGCCTGTTCAGGCGGGATCCGATGAAATTCTCAAAAAAATGAACCGTAAATATTCCGTGGCGCAATATCTGGAAAAAGTTGATAAGCTACATGAATATTGTCCCGAAATTGCGTTAACTACAGATATTATTGTCGGCTTCCCTGGAGAAACAGATAAAGATTTTGAAGGGACAATGGAGTTACTTGAGAAAGTGAGGTTTCATGGTTCATTTTCCTTTAAATATTCAGATAGGCCAGGGACTCGGGCGAGTCAATTTACAGAAAAAGTTGATGAAGGTGTGAAGTCCGTCAGATTGGCTCAGTTTCAAAAAAGACAGGATGAAATAAGCTTGGAGCGCAACGAAGAATATATCGGCATGATCAAAAAGGTAATGATCGAGGAAACCGGCAAGAACGGTTCCAAGGGACGAACAGACACCAATCACATTGTTCATTTTGAGGAATTTCTGCCTTTCGCGCCGGGTGAAATTGTTCGTGCTAAAATTTATTTCGCAGGACAGCATTCACTTAAAGGAAGATTAGAGAATTAACATTAACTATCCCTTTAAGCTAAGCTCAACTGATCACTCCATAGTCACGGCAGATCAATCGTTTGTCTCTTCACTTTCGTCAGATGAATCTTTCTTGACTTCCGGTTCATTCTTTTCCAGTAAACGATCTAGTCCTGGAAGAGGCAGATTCTGTTTAGTCTGTTCTTGACTAATCCCATTAGTAAGAGAAACCCTTCTGATGACACGATTAGATAGACGTTTCCCCTTAGCTGATGCATTTTTTATCAAATAGTCATCAAACGCAATATCGAGATTATTAGTTTTTGCTCTCGATGATGGCATTAAGTTTATCCTTGCAAAGTTGTTGTCACCAAACGTTAAGAGCAAGATTTTTGATTTCTTATGTTCAGGAAAAAGTCGATATTCCTTTTCAAGGATAAAACTAGGTGTTTTGAAGCGCTTAACGTAGCCAAAGTTCTCTGCACCATCCCGATAAATGATATTAAAGATGTTTTCCTTTTCAACAATACCAAACCACTCAAGGTCGTGGCCGACATAAAGTTTTTCGGTAACAGGAATGACCTTATAGAGCCCGCTAGTGTATATAAGGAGAAGCCTGTCGTATTCCGAGCAAGTCACGGATAAATCTTCTTTTGAATCACCATCTTCTTTTATTTGATACCCCATGAAGCCGGTGCTGCGGTTATATATAACATTTAGATTCGAAAGAGCCGCTTTCCTGAAACTTACCTCTGAAAAACTGGTTATCTCGGTTCTTCTCGGACGGTATTTGCCGTACTTGGTAAGCAAATTATCGAGAAACGAAAGTGAAAAAGCAGTCATGTCCTTCAAGGAATGACGAATGTCCTTCATGTTTTTTCTAATTTCGTTGATCTCTTTTTGCTGTTTGTTAATATCGTATCGAGAGATTCGCTTGATTCGTATCTCCAATAGCCTTTCGATATCTTCTTTTGAGGCTGGGCGAATGAGTTGGTCTGCATAAACCACCAAAGCTTTTTCAACACTTTGGACGACAGCCTTGTAGCTGGTTTCTTCTTCAATGTTCTTGTAGAGTCTTTCTTCTATGAATATTTGTTCAAGCAGCTTCGCATGGAGCTTGTCCTCATATCTGGCCAGCTCTATCTCCAATTCCTTTTGTAAATCGGCCTTCAGCTTGTGTGTGTTATATCTGATGACATCAGATACCGTTGATGTTTCAGGCGTTCTACCATTAATAAGAGTGAGATTCGGGGTAATGGAAACTTCACAATCCGTGAATGCATACAGTGCTTTAATGGTATCTTTGGCATATACTCCTCTTGCCAACTTGATCTCTATTTCTACATTTTCTGCTGTATAATCATTGATTGAGATGATTTTAATTTTGCCGGCTTTGGCCGCTTTTTCAATCGAATCAGTAAGAGATTGAGTTGTTGTGGTGAAAGGAATCTCCTTAATAATTATGGTCTTTTCGTTCAACTCTTCTATTCTTGCTCTGCATCTGATTTTTCCGTTTCCATCATCGTAATTGCTTACATCGACAAGGCCCTTTTGGGGAAAGTCAGGATAGAGGGTAAATTCTTCTCCTTTCAGTATCTTTTTTTGCGCTTCAAGGAGTTCACAAAAGTTATGCGGAAGGATTTTGGTAGCCATTCCAACTGCAATACCATCAGCTCCCATGAGAAGAAGTAAAGGAATCTTAGCAGGCAGAGTTACCGGTTCCAGCATCCTGCCATCGTAAGATTCAACAAATTCAGTAAGATCTTTATTGAAAAGTATTTCTTTGGCAAGTGGTGATAAACGGCATTCTATGTATCGAGCAGCAGAAGCACGATCTCCAGTGTAAATATTACCGAAATTCCCCTGCCTTTCTATGAGAAACCCCTTGTTTGCCAGGTTGATGAGTGCGGCAAATATAGACTGATCTCCATGAGGATGCAGTTTCATTGTCTCTCCAACCAGGTTGGCGACTTTATGAAATCGACCATCTTCCATATTGAACAAAGTCTGTAAGATGCGACGTTGTACAGGCTTCAGTCCATCTTCAATGGAAGGGATTGCTCTCTCACGAATCACATAAGAAGTGTATTCAAGAAAGTTACTGTCGAATAGCCGGTGAAGTTTGCCTGGGTGATTTTCCATGATATTACAGAGAGAAGATTATACTTGGCGGTATTAAGAACATTTTTATTTTAAGCTTATCGTTGTTTTTTTACTCAAGTAGTTGGAAATATAATTCAACACCCCACAAGGGGGTACTCTTTTTAGTCCCCATGCTCTGTAGGGGACTCTTTACAGTGCCCGTGCTTTGCGGGTATAAGTGCCTTGGAGATTACTTTAACATTCTAATTTTAAAGAAGCCTCGAGATTTCTTGTTTTTTATACCCCTCACAGCATGGGTACAGAACTGAGTGACAGATTTTCTGGAGTAAGGCACTAAAAAGCAATTAAACCTCAACTACCAGATTTTCCATTATATATTGGCGTCTTTCCGGAGTGTTCTTGCCCATGTAGAAGGAAAGAACTTTGGCAACTTCACTTATGGAGTCAAGAGTAACATTTTTAATGCGAATATCGGGACCGATGAACTGCTTAAACTCCTTCGGCGAAATTTCTCCCAGCCCTTTAAATCGTGTCGTTTCCACTGCAGGTCCCGTAGCTCCCCGCCCTTTGAGTTTTTTGGTCGCTGCCTTTTTTTCCTCTTCTGAATAACAGTAAATTGTTTCTTTTTTATTTCTGACTCTGAAAATTGGCGTTTCCAGAATATAAATATGTCCAAGCTTCACAAGTGGTTCAAAATAGTGCAGGAAGAATGTCAGTAGCAAATTCCTGATGTGCAGTCCGTCAATATCTGCATCTGTTGCCATTATAACCTTGTCGTACCGAATGTCGGAAATTGAGTCTTCGATATTCAGGGCTCGCATCAGGGCGTACATTTCCTCATTTTTGTAGAGGGTGGTCATTTTTTGACCAAAAACATTCAAAGGTTTTCCTTTTAGCGAAAAAACGGCCTGGGTAAGCGGATCTCTTGATGAAACAATTGAGCCCGCAGCAGACTGCCCTTCTGTTATAAACACCATATTTTCCTTCCCTTCTTCGGAGGGTTTAGACCTTGAAGGATGGTATTTACAATCTTTTAGCTGATCAATTTTAAAAGCTACCTTTTTGGCATTCGCCCGTGCTTCTGTTCGAACGCTTTGTAGTTCTTTCCGAACTTTTTCGTTCCTGAGTATTTTATCTATAAGCGTCTGTGCCGAATCAGTGTCTTTATAAAGTGCGCTGGAAACGGCCTCTTTCACGGTGTTGACAATCCATGATCTTATTTCAGTATTGCCAAGTTTGTTTTTTGTTTGTGATTCAAAAACGGGATCCTTAATTTTTATGGATAAGGTGCCGACCACTCCATCCCGTACATCGGTATTGACGAATTTTTTACCGGAAAATTCATTAATACCTTTAAGAAGTCCCTCACGAAAAGCAGACAAATGTGTCCCGCCTTCATTAGTGTAGGTCCCATTAACGAAGGTAAAATAGCAATCACTAAAGGAGTCAGTGTGTGAAAAAGCGAACTCTAGTGTGTTGTCCTTGTAATAAATGGGGGGATACAGTTCGGCTCCGTCGAGTTCTTTATCAAGTAGATCGAGCAGGCCTTTGGATGAATAGTAGAGTTTTTTGTCGAGGTAGATCTTCAACCCGGCATTAAGGTACGCATATCTCCAGAGTCGCTGATCGACATAAGCAAGATCAAAATTGAAATTTGGAAACATTTCCCTGGAGGGCAGGAAATCAATTTGTGTTCCATTCTTTTCTTCTGTGTCACCTTCTTTTTGTTCAATAAGTTTTCCATTATTGAAAATAGCAGAAGCAAATTTACCGTCACGGTAGGAGGTTACACTAAAAAAGTCAGAAAGTGCATTCACTGCCTTGGTGCCTACTCCATTCAAGCCTACTGAAAACTGAAAAACGTCTGTATTATATTTAGCGCCGGTATTGATAGTAGATACACAGTCGACAATTTTCCCAAGTGGTATTCCGCGGCCAAAATCTCGTACACGAACTGAACCGTTATCATTAATGGAAATGGATATTTTTTTCCCCGCACCCATGATGAATTCATCTACGGCATTATCGACCACCTCTTTAAGGAGGATGTAAATACCGTCATTTTGGTTCGAACCATCTCCTAGACGTCCAATGTACATACCCGGACGCTTGCGGATATGCTCAAGAGAACTCAGGGTTTTGATTTTACTTTCATCGTAAACATGTGTAGATACGTTCATTATATTGCAGTTCCATCATGGTGAAAAGATTGATAATAACAATGCATCTTATTGTATTTCTGGATAATACGCAACAGAGATAAGCATTCGATTCGGAGTTAGAATACTTCGTTTACCTTCTCTGAGGGAGGGACATGCTCCAGTATTTGCGTCTGGATATCCGGCAAAGAAATGTTCTCTGGTCTACATCATGCGAATACGTTCACAGTCGGGGCAAATCCATGTTGGTCCATTACTGATACCCCATTTATTCTCTTCGAAGCAATCTTTACAGATCATAAAGCCACAAGGACAACTCCAGCAAAATTGCTGGTTTTGGTTACAGCAATGGCAAACATATGTTCCGATCTTCCTTTTTCTGTATCCCTTTTTTTCATCTTTCATGGACATGGTATTACTTCTCCATAAATCCATTCGGAATATTCATTACTGGAGTCTCCAATTTCCTGTATTATAATTTCCGGCAGGTCGTAAGGATGTTCTTTTCTTATGAACACCTTGATCTCTTCGGTACATTGGGGGACCGTTTTGAGATTTAGGGCATATTCGATTGCGGATGTTGTCACCCCTTTCCAACGATAAAGGCTTGTCATCGGGGCTGATATCTGCGCACAAGCAATTAATTTACGATCAAGAAGCAGTTCTGCAATACGCTCAGCATCTGCCTTGCTTTCAAAAGTTGTGGATATTAAAATAATTGGTTTCATAGCTGTTATGACGTTTATGCTTTGTTTAGTATTTTTTATCACAACGAAATCGGTAACGGTTCAAGGCAATAAAAAGCTAAGATAACAAGGTGCTCTTTCATTTTGTGTTCTCTTATAATATCTTGTCCGGAATTACAAAACCAGTAAAACCAAAAAAGAGTATTTCATAATGATAATTTCTTTAAGCTCATCACTCATGCGAACAAATAAATTTTTTTTTAAGAATATAGAGCATTTTTGTTCTTTAAATGTACCAGAGAATGAATCATCTATAGTATGTGCAACAACACTTGGAAAGAGATAAGCATATCTTCGATAGAGGCTACATGTGAAGATATTTTTTACTATTACATCAAATAAAAAGGTGTTCTATGTTTTTGGTAGTTGATATTGGAAACTCACATACAGTAACTGGTATGTATGAGAATAATGAACTTATAGGTCAGTGGCGGCTAAACTCTAATTCCAAAAGTACTGCAGATGAACTGGCTATTCGTTATCAGACATTGTTCGCAATGGCCGGAATACAAAAAGAGAAAATCCAGGGCATTGTTATTGCAAGTGTAGTGCCTATTTTACAAACTGCCTGGGTAACATGCTGTGAAAAACATTTTTCCGATCACCTTGAATATGACATTTTTGTTGTAAAGGTTGATAAAATCAAAGACTTGATTACCGTAATGCTCGATAATCCGGCGGAGGTCGGTGCTGATCGACTTGTGAATGGTATAGCAGCCTGTAATCTCTACAGGTGCAAACAAATCGTTATAGATTTCGGAACAGCCATTACTTTTGATTGTTTGACAGAAAAGTGCGAATATTTAGGTGGTGCAATCCTACCAGGAATTGCAATTTCACTTGAAGCTCTTGCGACAAAAACTGCGAACCTTCCGCATATTGACGTATCGGATCCGCCCTCTTCGATTATAGGCAAATCGACAGTTCATGCGATGAAAAGTGGTATTCTTTATGGTTATGGTGGGATGATCGATGGTTTGGTTAAAGGCATAAAAAAAGATATGATTACCACAACAGGAGAGGAATTCAAGGTTGTCGCTACCGGTGGCATGGCACATTTGATAGCGCCTTTTGCAACTTCAATCGATGCGATTGAACCTATGCTCACCTTATCTGGACTGCAAATAATATACAATCGGATTGTGCAGAGATGACCACCCTTCTCTATCCTCTGCCTCTTAAAAAAGGCGATACCATTGGCATCATTGCTCCTGCCGGGCAATTACATGATGCAACCCGTTTCTTGCGAGGTGTCGGAATTCTTCAGGAAATGGGCTTTCAAGTAAAATTTCCACGAGGCCTCTGGCCAGGAAAAGAATACCTTGCCGATACCGATGATAATCGCGGTGCAGAGTTTAATAGACTCATAAAAGATACGGGAATTAAAGCCCTTATGGCAATGCGAGGTGGATATGGTTGTCTGAGGATGCTGGATAAAATAGATATTTCTTTAATTGCCTCCAATCCAAAAATCATTATAGGCTTTTCTGACGTAACAATACTCCAGAATTATCTGTATGAAAAAACGGGGCTTGTCTCTTTGCACGGGCCTGTCGTGAACTCTTTGAGCGAGACGAATAAAAACGCTCTTGCGAGACTGCACCATAGCTTGACTCACATGAGATCGAGTAGTATCGATTCACCTGAAATTAATGTAGTGTGCAAAGGACCAACAGTGACTGCACCTTTAATTGGCGGCAATCTTGCCAGTCTGGTGACGCTCCTTGGGACACGATATGACTTTTCATGGGAAAATAAGATAGTTTTTCTGGAAGATGTCAATGAACCGTTTTACAAGATTGATCGTATGTTAACTCAATTGAAACTGGCAGGTAAATTGGATAGGATTTCAGGACTTATTATGGGAGATTTTTCAAACTCAATCAACTGGAATGAAAATGAAAAGCTTCGTTTTAATGAAATGCTCTGGACAAGAGTTCTCGAACTGTGTCCCGGTCATCGGGAGGTACCGATCTGGGGAAATTTCCCCTCAGGACATTTTTCGGGCAACTTTGCTTTTCCTCTTGGTGCGACGGCAGTGATGGAGAGTGAAAAAATCCGGCTGTTCTTCCCTTGATAAGTCAAAATTTGTCTGGATATGATGTTTGACTTGAGCGGCTAATAATGCTATAAAAAAAAGCGTTGGTTATAGGATTGAGCGTATAAATTGCTCATTCATTTGGACAAAAACAAAAAAATACATTTGCCTTTACATATGAAAAAAATATTTAAAAAAATCATTGTCGTTGGTTGCGCCTGTTTAATGACATCTACTTCTGTTTTTGCTGCAGAGTATTTATCTATTACAACCGATAATGCCAATGTCAGGACTGGTCCGGGCACGAACTACCCCGCATCCATGGAACTTTTTCAAGGCTATCCTTTAAAAGTAGAAAAGAAAGATGGCGATTGGTACAAAATCACTGACTATGAAAACGATTCGGGATGGGTACATACCAGCATTGTCAAAAAAGCTGATACAGTAATAGTTAACGCCAAGAGAAGTATCAATATGCGATCGGGCCCATCAACTAAAGACTCTATTGTCGCTGATGTTGAACGAGGTGTTGTTCTTAATAGAATATCAGAAGAAGGGAAATGGACTAAAGTCAGTCATAGTAGCGGGACTACTGGGTGGATATATAGTCCTTTGCTTTGGCCGTAATCTGAAGCAACCGCTATGCGAGTATCTGTTATCCAAAGTAATCAGTTCGGAATAGCATTATTCAAAATATTCTCTATAGCAGTATCCAGAGCAAGGGGGAGTCGAACTATCTGCTTTGCTTTGTTTGCAAAAAGCAGAAACCCTTGCTCTAATCCGTGAAAGAGAATGTCTCTTGTGATTTCCACGTCTTTTTTGCAATATTGCTGAATCAAATCGATTCTTCCTTCTTTGTACCAGGCAAGTGCCTGTAGTCCGTTCGCTGATTTATTGGCCCCCAAGGTCTGTTCGGCAAGGCGATTAAGACTTAATCTGTATCCCAGATAAGATTGGATCTCTTCCAACAGGTCCAGTGTCGGCAAGAGAGCGAGATTCTTGTCCGTGTAGGCCGACAACACCCTGTTGTCAAAACGTTTATTGTTGAATCCAACAATAAGATCAAAGCTTGACAGATGACTGACCAACTTATCTACTTCATGCCCCAGGTAGGTCACGAAATCGTTTATCTCCGAATCATAAACCACGGCGACTGATACACCCATTCGATGGGCATTATTCCATCCCCCTACTTCTTCTGCAGAACGCATAGTCTCCAGATCGAAAACTCCGAATTTTGTCGGCAATACATCAAGCCCTTTTCGTTGCTGTCTCATTTCTTCCCGGAAATGACTTGAGGATTTTGGGAAAATTGATGGATTTTTTATTGACGTGATTGCGTTACTTTTATCTGCATTCTCCTTGAGGATTTCTGCAAGGAGAACAAGACAGGCTTTTTTATCGATAGGCCGATTTCCTGACCCACATTTTGGTGAATGTACGCATGAAGGGCATCCGGTATTACAACCGCATGAGGCAATCGTTTTTTGTGTCTGCACCAGCAGGCTATCCATCTTTCTGAAAGCTTCTCTTGTAAGACCAACTCCCCCTGGATAGCCGTCATAAATAAAAATCGAGGCCATTTCAGTCTGTTCATGGAGAGGACAGGAAATTCCCCCGATGTCATTTCGATCACAGAGAATTAATAGTGGAAAAAGAGCTATCATCGCATGCTCCAAGGCATGAATTGCTCCCATGAAATGATATTTTTCCTGTTCAATAAAAGCCACGGTAGCGCTTGGCATATTTATCCAGACACTTTCGGTTTCTATTATTTGTTCAGGTAAATCCAGATTTGTCGTTGAGATTAATTTTTGGGTAATACTGTGTTTTTTCTGGTAGCCGGTCACTTTTTCGGTCACTTTTACCCTGCCTAAGAAAACTTGAATACCAAAACTACTTTTACTTTCGAGTACTTGAAGAATTTCAGTTCGCTTCTCCGACATTGGCCTGGTGTAATATCTTGGAGTTTCTTTATGGACAAGAACTTCTCCTGCCAAAAAATCGAATACATCGACAATCCATGTTGTTGCCCTATGGAGATATACTGCTCCGGGATGACATTCCTTCATGCCGCGAACATTGTCTATTTCTCCTACAACTTCTCCGCTGTTCATGTCGATGATAGACATTTTTTTGCCACCACCCCTGATACTGATGTGTCTTTGTGGATATTTTCTTGCAGAGATCCACTTTCCTCCTGTGGCCATTTCCAGCAAAGAACCATCTTTTGATAATGCATTAACTCTGGCTTTTATCGTATTGTTATTGAGTAATATTTCCGTATCCAGCAATGGGCTTTCTGCAGCACAGCAAAGGAGATGTTGATCCATGATGCTGCTATTATCCGGGTTAAGCACGGCCGACTCCGGATCCCTTGCAAAAAAATCCTCCGGTTGCCTCATAAAATATTGATCTAATGCGTCCTCCTGGCCAATCATAATAATTGCCGAAGGCCTAAGTTTTCGGCCTACGCGCCCGCCTCTCTGCCAGGTGGCCATGATTGAACCAGGGTATCCTACTAAAATACACAAATCGAGATCGCCAATATCAATTCCGAGCTCCAATGCTGAAGTAGAAATGACACCCAGCAATTCTCCGGAAAAAAGTTGCTGCTCGATTTCCCGTCTTTCTTCCGGCAGGAAACCGGCGCGATAAGCACTCAGTTTTGTAGAGAGATGTCCAAGACGCGGCGCTGTCCAGAGATTGATCAACTCGGTCATTTTTCTCGACTGTGTATAGACGATTGTCCGCAGACTTCGCTTCACTGCCGCCTCCAGAAGCTGGCTTGCTGTATAGGCAGCGCTGTCCCATGGATTAATGAAAACCATATTTTTCTCTGCCTGTGGAGCACCGGAATCGCTGATGACTTCAACGGGTTTATTGAGAAGAAGTTCGCCTAATTCTTTTGGATTACCTATGGTTGCTGAAAGGAGAATGAACACAGGCTTCGCGCCGTAATAGGCGGCAATTCTTTGGAGACGACGAAGTACCCAGGCCATATGGCTTCCCAATACTCCCCGGTAACAGTGCACTTCATCAATAACGACATATCGTAATCTACTGAAAAAATCGATCCAGTTTTGGTGGTAAGGCAAGAGTGACAGATGAACCATTTCAGGATTGGTGAGCAGAACCCGCGGCGGATTTTCTCTAATTTTCCTTCGGCTATAGGTGCTTGTATCTCCATCAAAAAGAGCTGAAAAAGGCTGGTATTTATCTTGAATAGCAACCGGTAGCTTCTGAAATAAATTCTCAAGCACATTACGCTGATCTTGCGCCAGCGCCTTTAGAGGAAAAAGATAAAGAGAATGTCCCGGATCATCACTAAAGAGGTCGTTGAGTACCGGCAAATTATAGATCATACTCTTGCCTGATGCTGTCGGGGTGGCAACAAGGACATCATTTTTCGCAACAATTGAGCAAATCGCCTGATATTGATGGCTATACAATGTGGAAATCCCCGTCTGGTCCAGGCAGTCGCAAAGAATTTTGTTTAAAGGAGGCTGATTTTGTGCATATTTGGCACTTTTGGCTGCGAATTTACGGTGACAAACGACTTGTGGTCCAAATTTCGGAGAATTTTTGAGAGACGATAAATATTCAGTCACATCTGGACGCATAATTAACCCTTTTCCGGTGTACCAAAGGTCATACTGTTATAAATGTTGCTTAAATAGTGGAGAATGTATATTTTGCTGAGCGATGTACGTTCGGTAGCGTCGCAAGAATTTTTAGTATAAAACAATAGCTTTTGTTGAGATTAATTTTTCAGTCATCCCGCCATAACTGGGCCGGATTATTAAATACAAACAGTCATGTCTTCTAATTCTACCCTTTCCACTCTTTCCAATATTTCTATTGGCGCCATGGGACCTGTCGGCTCAGACAGTTATCAGGCCTGCAGTCAATATGCTCCACAGGCAGAGATTTTACTTTATAATAGAATCGCTGATATATTTACTGCCTTTAGAGAAGGAACAATTCAATATGCTCTCATCCCTGTGTATAACACGCGTGAAGGAGAGGTAAAAGAATATTTCAGACTAATGGCAAAGATGAATCGAGGCTATTGGATAGATAACATTGTACTGCCAATTCATCTCTCTTTAGGATCCCTGTCACCTGCCGAGAAAGGCAAAACTGCTATTACTACCATTGTGGGCAGAAGTTCGGTGTTCAGGCAGTGTGATGACTTTATTGAAGAAAATTATCCCGATGCTACCCTCATGGCAGTACATGACATTGAAAAGGCGATGATTTCAATTTGCAGGGAAAATAAGCAGGATTATGCTGTAATTGAATCTGAAGCACTCGTGAAAAAACATGGATTTAATCTATGGGCTCGCGAGGTAGTATCTCACAATCGTACAAGATTCTCCATAATCGGGAGAAAACCTGCGCCAATTTCAGGATACGATGCAACTGCTATAATTACTCGTCCCCTAAGAGACCGCGTGGGAATGCTCGCCGATATATTGGGCGAGTTCACCCGACGAGGCATTAATATTCTCGATCTTCAGTCTGAAAATGACGTCCAGACCCAGAAACTTCGTATATATGTTGAGGTTGAGGGTCACATAGAAACTCCTCTCCTAAAAAACGCCATTCACACAATTGAATCTACAGTTATCCAGGAAGACGATGCAATCAAGGTTCTTGGATCTTTTCCTCGTGTTGATATGCGGGTGAAAAAGATTAAATCCTTTGGCTTTATAGGTAGCGGCGACATGAGCAAATGGTTTGCTGACAGGTTGGCTAATGAGGGATATAAAACTTTTATTACCGGCCGCGAGACTGCACTCTCCCCAGAAGCGATGATTGCAATGGTTGATGTCGTTTTGGTTTGTGTACCTATTTCAGTGACTGCTTCGATTATAAGGACTTTTGGACCACTTTTAAAAGACGGTCAAGCTTTAATTATCCTGGCCGGAGAATCTGAGAATACAATTGCGACCGCTCTCAAGTCGACCAGTCACGGGGTTGAAGTAATGTTTGTTCATAACCTCTGGGGACCGCAGGCACTTACCATGAAAGACAAAAATGCAGCTGTAGTTCGTACCCCCAGGAGTGGAAGTTTTTGCAGTGAGTTTGAAGCCTTTCTCTATAAACATGGTGCAGACATTAATTATGACAGCGCCCGTAAACACGATTTGCTTATGGGGGTTAGCCAGAAACTTCCAACAACTGTTTCGGTCGCACTGGCAATGACATTGAAAGATCATGAGATTAATTGTGATGATATCAGCAGTCATTCGACACTGACCTCGCTTTATGGCATTCTGGCAATGGCCAGGATACATAATCAAAATCCACGTACTTATGCTGAGATTATGGCAACAGCCGGAGATGGCAGGAAAATCGTGCGGAGTTTTGCGGAAAACATCATTAAATTGATCAATCTTGCTGAACAGGGACAGATTGCTGAACTTACAGATATAATGGAAACCAATAAAGCGACCATGTCACCATCATTTCTTCAATCCCGTATGAAACAGGCGAAAGCCGTAGATGAAGTCATGAGTCAACCACACATGAGGGTTGCTTGATTTTTTATCATAATGTCGACTGAAACTTTTGTTCTATGGTATTATACAATTTTGACAGCCCCGTAAAACTTAAAATTTCAGATTGCTAAGTTATTAACACTATATTTCTATACCGCCTGTTACTGATTCAAAAACACTGATAACAGATGGTCCAATTCTTTTGAAGGAGCAGTTTCATGATTCAAGATTTGAGTAGCCTGGACGAAGTCAAAACATGTCCACATTGTGACCAATCTCTGTCCTGTTGCGAGGCACCGCCTATCCATGTAGGCGATGGCTTGGGGTGGGGATCGGATGTCTTGTTCATATGCCTAAACGATAATTGTTCTCTTTTTTTAAATGGTTGGGATAAAATCGAAAAACAATTCGGACATCATGCCTCGTATAGATACATGGAACTTCCAGGAAGCCCTGAGGGCAATTATATGATGGTCGGTAATGCCGACGCTTTCAAAGCCTGCATAATTGACAAGGAAGTATTGAAGAACCAGAACGCACGGTATCGTAAGGAAAAAGAGGCCACAGCAAAATTGAAAAGTTGTGTCGCGGAAAACAACCTCGAGCCGGTTTTGACCCTTTTACTCGATGAAGGTGCAACAAAAGATACGAGAATCACTGCATCAGGATACCTTCTCGAACTTAACGATCTAGCCTGTGTAGATCCGCTCAGAAACCATACGTTCAGGGATCCAGCCATAGAGCACAAGGTAAAACAGACGATATCCGAACTTTTGAAAATAAATTTCAAAAAGGAATGCCCTCATTGCTTGGAAATTGTTAAGGCACAGGCCAAAAAATGCATGCATTGCAAAGAAAACCTGGAGTAATTTTAACCTTGCAAAACAAAAGCCGAACGAGTATATAACACTGGTTTTTCAATACAACGTACTTTGTGGTGGGCGTAGCTCAATTGGTTAGAGCACCTGGTTGTGGCCCAGGAGGCTGGGGGTTCAAGTCCCCTCGCTCACCCCACAAATAACAAAACGGGTATCAGTGTTATTCTGATACCCGTTTTTTTATATCATTTATTGATGGAAATGCCTTGTCAATCCCTGGAAATCTACCAATCGCTACTCTTTTGCTTCAGCTGGTAGCTATTTCTGTAAAGATCTTTTAAGGTAATTTCCTCATTAACTTTTTCCTATAATTTCTGTGTACAAATGACTCTTTATAATAGAATCGACGTCCCCGAAGTAATTAAATTGCTTTTTCCTCCTCAGTGTGCAAGCCATTGCCCTCCCCCGCCTTATGCTGAAGATGTAAGCTTTGAGGTAAGCAATGGGGTGATTTTGAATTGCAGGTTTTATTTGGCAGACCAAAATTCCCCTGTGCTTTTTCTATTCCCGTCAACAGCGAGTTCCCTTCATTCGCTTGATGTGCTCGCGGAAGACTACATAAAACAAGGGATGAACATTTTTCTCGCGTCATATCGGGGCTGTGGACAAAACTGTGACTCACCTTCCATTGGAGCTTTATATGTCGATTCTGAAAAACTATTTAATCTCGGAAGTAAGTGGCTAAGCAGCAAAGGTTTCAACGGTCCTTTGTTTGTAATGGGGCAGTCACTTGGTTCAATTGCTGCGATAGATACTGTTTTCAAAAATGCTGATGCGGTCAAGGGATTGATTTTAGAGAGTAGTATTTGCGAAACAGGATCTTTTTTGGAAGCTTTGGGGGCAGGATCGGAAATGATTGATTTATCTGAAGAAGAAGGTTTTAACACTTTGGAAAAAATTGAAAAAATCAAAAATCCTACCTTAATCTTCCACGGAGCCAGAGATGGGTTGGTGGCTATAGCTGAAGCAGAAAAAATTCAGGCCTCAAGTGGAGCTAGAACCAAACAATTCTTTGTTATACCAGGAGCAGAACATCACACTGTTGGTGCAACAGGGGGACATTTGTACATCAAGGCTATCAAACAGTTTACAGATACGGTGTGCGGAGTTAATACCTGGCGTCAAAACAGAAGAGACTTAAAAAAGAAGAGAATCGAAGGGCAACAAAAAGGTTAAAAGAAATGAAACGAAAAAATTATCTTTCCTGGGATGAATATTTTATGGCAGTCGCCCTTCTGTCGGCCCAGAGAAGTAAAGACCCCAACACCCAGGTTGGCGCGTGCGTAGCTAATGACCAAAATAAAATTGTCGGTGTTGGATATAATGGTTTTCCAATAGGCTGTTCTGATGACGCACTGCCATGGCAACGGCAGGGGCAATATCTTGACACTAAATATCCTTATGTTTGCCATGCGGAGCTTAATGCAGTTCTCAATGCAATTTCCACCGACCTCAGAAATTGCCGGATTTATGTCGGCCTGTTTCCGTGCAATGAATGCACAAAAGTAATAATCCAGGCCGGCATCAAAGAAATTATTTATCTCTCTGATAAATATAAAGATTCGGATCAGGTGAGAGCATCAAAGATAATGCTGGATATATCTCCGCATATCAGCTACAGACAGCTTGAGACCAAACTTACAAGCCTCACAGTCAGCTTTATTCCTTCAGAGTTGTAAGCTTTATCACTTTACTCTTTTTAAAGTTGTAGTCTTTTTCGTAGCCTTGAGCGTTGTCGCCTGTTTGGAATCGCCATCTTTATCAAATTTCACTGCTTTAACGAATCTTTCTTCACCACCCATCGTAAAAATTTCTTTTCCTGTCATCTGATCCGTCCGCAAAGTCCATGTCATTTTTTGTAAAGGCATGGCCAACATAGTCAGATGCACATGCCACCACTCATCTCGGCGGCTAACGTCTCTTTCAATATCATTTACATACGCATAAACGAGTAGTTGTGGCTCTTTGGCTACAATCAGGATTATGTCACCTTTATTGGTTGTATCTTTAAAAGGAATCAATTGCTTGAGTTCCTCGACTATCTTTTGCATTAGTTAATCCTTTTTTAATGGGACCGGGTTTCGTAGTTGTTATCGAGTCGATTATAACCATCTCAGGCGTAAAGTAACTGCGAGTAAAGCTTTTTTCGTACATACTGGCCCCATCCAGCAGGGGATTGATGATTTCATCCAAAACTGTATGAACTTTGTATGCATTTTCTTTATTTTCAATGGCCAGGGTCATTCCGATAAAGCCCAACCATTTTTGCAAAACTTTAATGAATGCAACATTATTTGTATAAGTGATTGAATTATTTTTCTCGGTAAAACCAGGATCAAGTGAACTGACGACAACATCGTCCATGAGTGAAAAGTCATTGGCTTTTCGATCGATAACCTTTTGCAACAACCTTGAGCTGTTGCCGAAAAAAATTAAATCATCCCAAAAACCATATAGAGGCTGTAAGCCATCTTGTGGCGATGGAGTCCAAAATGTATAACGGATTGGACCATAGGTTTTTATACTTACCGGAATTTCATATTCGTCAATTAACTTTTCCAGTACGCTGCTGAGTGCTTGTACATTATTCACCCGCAAAAAAAACATGGCAAGCGGAAATGAAAAGAAATTATCCTGTGGTCCAGGCTCAATAACCATGCTGATTTCTTCTCCTAAAAGTGAGAAAATATCTTCAATAGTTACTCCAGTGACCATTTTAATTGTATATGAAAAATCTTCAAGCTTCGGTTCCACTTTTCTTCTTTCTTTAAAATATCCCAGAAGATGTTGCATCTTTATAGTATTTGACCAATAAAAAGCCATTGGGTTTTCTGTAGTCAGTGCCAGCATAGAACACAGGCTTGGATCAGCATTGATATGATCTTGAACCACACTGTTAATTTCATCACTATTGTATTGCACCACTACCTTATCAATGACCCGTTTCTTTTTATTCCAGGAGCCATATCCAAAGTTGGCAAATCCAATAGTTGTTGCCATTTCTTTTAAGAGCAAGTCTTTGCCGGTGAAAGACAGATCGGCAATTTGATTTGTAATGAATTGCCTTACGCCATCTACAGGAAAATAAATAAAGCGGTTCGCTTTGGCAAATTTTTGCTTAATTGAAGTAAAATTGTTGTTGTTTGCTAAAGCTGGAACTTCATCATCAAAAGTATCTATGCAGCGCCTTAATTGTTTTTCATTCAGACTCATCACAAAGAATCCTTTCAAAATTACCAATGAGACCTTTTCTTCCTTTAGTTGAATTCGTTTTATTTGATGATTTCCATATTGTACTGTGGAAACCGGATGTAATTCATCATATCGATTAAAAATCTCTGAAAAAAAATTAATTCCCCCTGTATTATATTTGGGGTTAGCAATAACTATTGCGTTTTCGATAAAATACTCTTTAACATTGAAATGCGGGTAAGCGTCAATTGGAGGCAGTACAGCAATAGCAAAACTTTTTCCAAGGATTTCATCGAGAATTTTGTTGTTCTTTATTACCCCATAAACAGACAGTGCATCTTGCAAATTTAGAAGTGCTGAGTCAGTTAAACCAATTTTCTGCCCAGTTTTTAAAAAATCAATGCTTTCGAATTTTTTACCTAATGGAGATTTGCTGAACTCCTTCAAGGCCTTTGAAGCATGGTGTTGTTCAATGTATAGCAGCGCATCATCTGGAATAAATCTTGTCATATCCTTTGAGCCATCAGTTTCTATTCCATTGACTAAGGGATAAATAATGAACAAAAGCAGGGTAAGAAAGGCGGCACAAGTGTTACTTTTCATGAAGGACTTCCTGGGTATTACACATAAAACAGATCAAGACTGACGAGATGTTCGACAAAACTGGACAGCCTCGGCTACGTGTGACTGCTGGATCAGTTGAGAATTAGCCATGTCCGCAATTGTTCGGGCCATTTTGAGAATTCGATGATACGCTCTGGCTGAAAGGCCCAGCCGATTGACACTTTTTTCAAGAAGGTTCGACGATTTTAGATCGAGTTTACAATACCTTTCAACTAATTTACTGCTCATCTGGCTGTTACAATATATCATTGGTTCCTGAGCAAATCTCGTACCTTGGATTGTCCGGGCACGGTCTACTCTTGCTTTGATGCTTTTCGAATTTTCACCACGGCCAGTATCGCTCATTTCTTTGTAATCAAGTGCTGCTACCTCAAGATGCAGATCAATTCTATCCAGTAAAGGACCTGAGATTTTGCCGGTGTATCTTTTTATATCCCGCTCGCTGCAACTGCACCGATTCCGGCTGTCACCTAAAAATCCGCATGGACAAGGGTTCATTGCAGTAATGAGAGTAAAACGTGCAGGAAAGGTCAATGTCATGTGGGCGCGGGCAATCGTCACTTCACCATCTTCAATTGGCTGTCTCAATACTTCAAGGACATGTTTTTTGAATTCCGGCAATTCATCGAGGAAAAGCACTCCATTATGGGCAAGAGAAACCTCGCCCGGTTGAGGGATAGTTCCACCTCCAATGAGTCCTGCATCTGAAATGGTATGATGAGGAGCGCGAAAAGGACGTGTGGTCAAAAGAAGATTCTTGCCGGATACTTTACCGGCAACGCTGTATATTTTGGTCGTCTCTAATACTTCATTTAAAGTCATTTCCGGCAAAATAGTTGGGAAACGCCTGGCAAGCATGGTTTTACCAGAGCCCGGAGGGCCTGTTAAAAGGATATTGTGCCCACCTGATGCAGCGATTTCCAGAGCTCTTTTAACGTGTTGCTGGCCTTTGATATCGGAGAAATCGACACCGCTCTGTGCACTTTTGAACATTTCTTCAAGGGGCGTGACTTTCATGGGTGCTACAACGTTTTCACCTGCCAAAAACTCTACCACCTGTTGAAGTGAGGAAACAGGAATTATGTCGATTCCATCTGGGACTATCTGTGCTTCATCACTATTTTCTTTGGGAATAATAATGCCGCTGAGCGATTTTTTTCTGGCAGCCAGAATCATCGGCAGGAGGCCATTAACCTTGTGCACCCCTCCGTCAAGAGAGAGTTCTCCGACGATACAAAACTGCCCTTCTCTTTTTTGTCGGAGAGTTTCTGTTGCTTCAAGAATTCCTATTGCTATAGGAAGATCAAAACCGGCACCCTCTTTGCGTATATCGGCAGGAGCCAGATTGACCGTAATCTTCTTAGCGGGGAAATCATAGCCACAATTTTTAATGGCTGCTTTAACTCTGTCTTTACTTTCCCTCACGGTACTATCAGGAAGACCGACTGTGGAAAACATAGGAAGTCCGTTAGTAACATCGACTTCAACCTGAATCAACCAACCTTCAATTCCCAGCACTGAACAACTTGTTATTTTTGCAAGCATAAGTGAAACGCACGCTAGTAGTCAAATTTTGACGGCCCTTCTTTATTATTTTTTTGGTAAAACTCTTTCATTTCTGTGGAAAATCCACCATTTCTTTCACTATAGATATAAAAGGGTGGAAGAATATCTGTTCCAGCTCTTCCATTTTTAATACATTGGATGAGTACGAGGCGAGCTCTAGCTGTATCATGCGGATAACTGTAGACGAACTGAATTTTCTTCACTCCCAATCGAAATTTTTCAGCTAAAGTCACAAATTCACAGATTCGTTCGGCTGGATAAATAAAAGACACTGCCCCACCGTTCTTGACAGCAAATGAGGAGGCGAAAAGAAAGTCATCCATAGTTGCCAAAATTTGATGTCGTGCCAGTTGAGCCTCGGGGTTCTGATTTAATCGACCGGATGCGGGTGTGTAGAAAGGAGGATTGCAGGCAATTTTATCGTATGATTCAGGTTTGACAACTTCTCTAATATTTTTAATATCTCCATGTAATATCATACCATGTCGATCAAAGTTATTGGCTTGATAATTCTTCCTGGCAAGTTTCGCGAGTTCTCCTTGAAGTTCAATTCCGGAAACCTCGCGCACCATGTCCTTCCACCGATAGAGTATAATTAAGCTTATGATTCCGGATCCGGTTCCGAGGTCAAGAATACAATCATTTTTTTTTACATCGACAAAGTGTGAAATGAGAACAGAATCAATGGAGAAACGGTACCCTTTCTGATGCTGGTAACAGACCAATTCACCATCAAAAAGGCTATCTTGACTGATATTGTCAGAGATGGGAGAAGAATTCAATTCTATCAACAGCTCAATCCAGTTCATTTCGCGTGGCTGATGAAATCAACCACAGTTTAATTAATCCGGCCTTAAGATCATTATTAATTGTTGCTTAAAGAAAAAAAGCCCCGTTAATGGCAAAAGACTCCTGTCGAAAAGAAATCTCAGCCAAAACGAAGGCTTTAACCATTTCAAGGATATCAAGCCAGTAGGATGAAAACAACTAAAAAATAGTAGGTGATAAAACGACCTGAACGTATTAAGATTGCAACTAAGTCTGATTCCTATCTACATACTTTTCTTATAAATTATGACCATTCTAAAAGGAGTTAAGGATGTTCGATATATTCATTGATACACATTTCGCCGGAGCGCATCATTTGAGAGACTATCCGGGAGACTGTGAAAATCCCCATGGACATAACTGGAAAGTTAAAGTGACTGTTCGAGCAACTCAGCTTGATCAGTACGGGATGGGAATTGATTTTAAAGTGTTAAAAAAAATAGTGAAAGAAGTAATCGATAAACTGGATCATCATGATTTGAATACCCTTCCCTATTTTAAGGACAGGAACCCGTCATCTGAACATATTGCGAAATTTATCTTTGATGATGTCAGTTCACTGTTATCGAATGACCACTGTGTTCTTTTTTCTGTTACCGTACTTGAAACTGATACTCAAGGGCTCACATACTATGGAAATCAGCAAAACGGGGGCACTTCTCTTTCATGAATGAACTAGCGAACGTTAAACTCTGTATTATCGGATTGGGATATGTAGGATTACCTTTAGCCGTGGAGTTTGGGAAAAAATATCCGACCATTGGTTTTGATCTCAACAGTAAGCGAATTGATGAGCTTCGCGGTGGAAGTGACTCAACATTTGAGGTCTCTGATGCAGAATTAGAAGAAGTATCGCAACTCGAATTTACAACTGATTTACATACAATTAGAAATTGTAATGTTTATATCGTTGCCGTTCCAACCCCTATAGATGCTGCTAAAAGACCGGATTTCAGACCACTTGAAGGTGCATCCAGAACAGTAGCGAAAGTTATTAAATCCGGAGATATTGTCATTTTTGAATCAACAGTTTATCCCGGAGCAACAGAAGAAGTTTGTGTGCCCCTGCTGGAAAAGGACTCGGGTCTTATTTACAACAAAGATTTTTTCTGCGGTTACAGCCCGGAAAGGATTAACCCGGGAGACAAGCTTCATCGATTACCATCGATTGTAAAAATAACTTCTGGTTCAACTCCTGAAACCGCCCTCTTTGTTGATAACCTCTATAAATCTATTATTACAGCGGGAACTTTCCCTGCGAGCTCCATAAAAGTGGCTGAAGCAGCCAAAGTTATAGAAAACACCCAACGTGATGTAAACATAGCACTTATCAATGAGTTGGCGCTGATTTTTGAGAAACTCGATATCAATACGCGTGAGGTTCTTGCTGCTGCCGGAACAAAATGGAATTTCCTTCCTTTTTTCCCTGGACTAGTAGGTGGCCATTGTATTGGTGTTGATCCATATTATCTTACCCATAAGGCTCAGGAAGTTGGCTATCATCCCAATATGATTCTTGCAGGTAGACGATTAAATGACAGTATGGGGAATTATATTGCTTCAACAGTTATTAAAAAAATGGTGAAAAAAGGAATCGATACCTCTAGTAGCCGTATTTTAGTGATGGGACTTACCTTTAAGGAAAATTGTCCAGATCTTCGTAATACCAGAGTCACCGATATCATTTCTGAATTTGCCGAATATGGTATTAGCGTCGACGTGTATGACCCATGGGTTAATCCTGAAGAAGCCTTTAAAGAATATCAAATCAAACTGGTAGAGCACCTGCAGGAAAATACTTATAGCGGCATCGTCATAGCTGTTGCTCACCAACAATTTGCAGAAATGAATGTCACTCAGCTACGGAGTTTCTGTAAGGCCAAATCTGTTATCTATGATGTCAAAAGCCTCTTTCCTATAGATCAGATTGATGGATGTCTCTAATCTGAACTTATTTTGTTAAGGTCAAACGCCACATGTTGAAATCAATACCCGTTGAAGAATCTGTCGGTATGGTACTCCCTCACGACATCACGGAGATAGTAAAAAATGTCAAAAAAGGAGTAGCCTTTAAAAAGGGTCATATCATCCAAACTGAGGACATTCCATATCTTAAACAACTGGGAAAGGACAATATTTACGTCATCTCGCTTACGTCATCTGAAATACACGAAAATGAGGCGGCCAGCATGCTTGCACAATGTCTGGCTGGACGCGGCGTAGAGTATGTTAACAATCCCATAGAGGGAAAAATTGCTTTAAAAGCCAGCCTTGACGGGTTACTGCGGATTAACAAAGACTCTCTCTATCAGTTCAATATGCTCGGGGAGGTGATGTGTTCTACTCTCCATGACAACACTCCGGTAACAAAAGGTGAGACTGTCGCAGCAACCCGTCTCATCCCTCTTGTCGCTTCGAGGGAGTTGATAGCAGAGGCTGAAGAAATTGCCTTGGCATCCACCCCTGTAGTGGAGGTCCTGCCTCTGAGAAAGGTAAAAATTGGACTGGTAATTACAGGTAATGAGGTGTTTTATGGCCGCATCGAGGACCGGTTTGAAGAGGTGCTGCGGTTAAAAGCTCAAGCATTGGGGTCAGAAATCCTGCTGGTAAGGCGTGCTCCGGATAATAAGGACATTATTGCGCGTGAAATTGCTCATTGCATTGACCAAGGTGCCGAACTCATTGTGACGAGTGGAGGCATGTCGGTCGACCCCGATGATGTGACCCGAGAGGGAATACTGGCAGCAGGAGCGATCGATGTTGCTTATGGGACGCCAGTTCTACCGGGAGCAATGTTCCTAAGTGGTGTAATAGGTAAAGTTCCAGTGCTCGGTCTTCCAGCCTGTGGGATGTATCATAAGATTACTGTCTTTGATCTTGTACTGCCGAGAATATTAACGGGTGAAAAAATAGGCCGTAAAGAATTTGCCGAGCTGGGCCACGGTGGCTTATGCAGAAATTGCAAGGTGTGCCTGTATCCGATTTGCAACTTTGGCAAATAAGGCAGTTTTACAACTGCTAAGATACTCTCAACGTTACGATGGTAGCTCCCCAGCTTCCCGATTGCAGCTCAGCCTGTCGGTAATCAGCAACCAGAGGATTACGGTCCAAGAGAGCGTGCACAGAACGTCGTATGTTACCTATCCCCTTGCCGTGAATAATCTTTATCTCCACTATCCCTTTTTTTTGACACTCCTCTAAATAGTCAGGGATAAGTGTTTTCAGATCTTTTGGAGAAAATGGATGAAGGTCCAAAATACCATTTATTTCTAAGGCAACCGGGGCTGCTGCATCGTTAAAATCGTCTTCAGTAATTGATACCGGCGTTAGCATTTGTAGAGCAACAGTCGCAGCTTTTTCCGATGCTCCACTTTCTCCCAGTTTGTCCTTTACGTCCTTGAGTGCTTGTTTCATTTCCTGCATTCTGGCAGGTCGCGTGGTTATTGCCGATAGTTCTTCTGCAATTCTACCAGCAGTTACCTCGTGTTGGAGGAGCTCCGGTACGGCTGCATACCCGGCAATGAGATTTACCAGGGAAAAGAAGTCCAATTTAACAAGACGCTTTCCTAATTGGTAGGTAAGTGGTGATAGTTTGTATACAACAACCATTGGAACCTCGAGTATGGCAAGTTCCAGCGTAACGGTTCCCGAGGCAGTAACAACCGCATCACATGCTGCCATCATGTCATATCGGTTATCCTCTATAATGCGAATATCGAGATGTTGCTGATATCTAAGGAGTCCAGCTGCTTCAAACTCCTGGCTGCCTATTGTCGAGGCCTTTGGAATAAAAAAAATGATTTTATCGGGAGAATTTTCCTGCAAGGATTTTGCGGCGGAGAGAAAAATCGGCAACAGTGAAGATACTTCGCGCTTCCTGCTCCCGGGAAACAACCCAATGCATCGAGCCTTATCGGAAATATCATGAAGCTTATAAAATTGTCCTTTGGTTACTCCTGTTTTTACCGAATCAAGCAAAGGATGACCAACGTAGTGGGCTTCGACTCCACGTTTGCGAAAGAATTCTTCTTCAAAGGGAAGGATCACCCCGAGCTTGTCTACTCTGGCTTTTATTGTTTTGACACGTCCAGAACGCCAGGCCCATAGTTGGGGACTGATATAGTAGAAGACCGGAATGCCGAACTTTTTTGCTTTTTTTGCCAGCAGCAGGTTGAAGTCCGGTAGGTCGATAAGGATGAGCAGGTCGGGAGGATCGTTTGCTAACCTATGCCTTAAGAGCCGTTGGGCATGCCAAATATCTTTCAGATGGGAAAAGACTTCAAAGAATCCGACAACCGAAACCTTCGCGGCGTCAAAAATGATTTCGACCCCAAGCGACGCTAGCTCCGATCCACCCATGCCGCAAAATTGCAATTCGGAGTTCTTTGCTTTTAATGATCTGACGAGATTCGCACCATGAAGGTCGCCGGAGGCTTCCCCGGTGACAATCATAATTTTACAACTCATGTCTTAGGATGAAAGAAATTTTTAAAGAGGTCGAGTTTTTGGTGTTCCTTAATCTGTTCCATAACCTGCAAAGCAACGGCAAGGGCGCGTTGTCCTTCTACTCCGGAAACAGCTGGTCTGGTTCTATCCCGCACATGCTGCACGAAAGAAGTAATTTCACTGCGCAAGGCATCTCCGTCGGCAAAACTGCGCAATTCTACAACCTGTTTAGGCATTCCGCTGTCCAGAAGCTCCTCGGAAAGTTGAATAGTCATGACCTTTTTATTACCAAAATCAACATTAATGTAGGAACCTGGCTGAAAAATTCGCATTTTCCTTACATTGGTTCTTGAGATCCTGCTGACAGTAACATTTGCGGTCGCACCATTTTCAAAAATTAGGCGAGCATTGGCGATATCGGTAGTTTTTGTGGCGACGGGAGCTCCAACTGTATGAATTGTCTTGATAGGTGATTTGACGATATTTAATATAATATCAATATCATGGATCATGAGATCAAGGACAACGTCTACATCTACTCCTCTATTTTTAAAGGTAGCAATTCTATTGCTCTCGATAAATACAGGTGTTGTGAGAAATGGTTCCATAGCTTGAACGGCTGGATTGAATCGTTCAAGGTGACCTATTTGTAAAATCAATTGATTTTGTTCGGCCTTGGCGATTAAATCGTTGGCTTCCTGAAGCGTAACCGTCATCGGTTTTTCAAGCAGGACGTCGATTCCTGCATCCAGACAATCACCTGCAACCTGGTGATGATGTGATGTTGGGACGACAATAGATACGGCATCAACAACAGCAAGGAGGTCTTTGTAATCAGTAAAGCTTTTGCAAGCACACTCTGCTGCAACCTGCTGAGCCTGGATTGAGTTGACATCCGCGACACCAACCAAATCTACACCTTCAAGAGCAGCATATTTTTGAGCATGGAATCGACCGAGATATCCGACACCAATAACGCCAACTTTTAAATTTTTCATTTTTAGTTCTCTATGAGAATACCTCCCTGTATTGATTCTTGCACAAGAAGATAAGTATTTTAAATTCCGAGATATGCCTTTTGAATATCAGTATTTGCCAGTAATTCATCGGCAGGACCGGACAGAGTAATTCTGCCTGTTTCCATTACATATCCTCGATCCGCTATATGTAAAGCCTGATTAGCGTTCTGCTCAACTAAAAAGATGGTAGTGTTGTTTTCTAAATTTATTTGTTTAATTATTTCAAATATCTGCTTTATGACAAGAGGAGCAAGGCCCATCGACGGTTCGTCAAGCAATAGCAGCTTTGGCCGGGCCATGAGTGCTCTTGACATGGCCAGCATCTGCTGTTCGCCGCCACTCAAATTGCCGCCATCCTGGTGTCTTCTTTCAGCTAGTATAGGGAAAAGAGAATAAACATAGTCTATATCTTTCTTAATTTCCTGCTTATCGTTTCTGAGAAAAGCACCCATATCGAGATTTTCTTTAACACTCAATTGCGGAAAAATATGTCGACCTTCTGGAACCTGACAAATTCCTAGCTTTACAATTTCTTCTGGTGCTGTTTTATGGATTTCCCGTTCCTGGAATTTTATGACTCCGCCTCGACACCTTAAAACTCCACAAATCGTCATGAGTGTTGTACTCTTTCCAGCACCATTTGCGCCAATCAGAGTGATAATCTCCCCTTCTTTGATCTCAAGAGAAACATCTTTAATAGCGAGTTTATTACCATACCCTGACTGTACATTTTCTAATTTAAGCATCAACTTCCTCACCCAGGTATGCCTTGATGACGGCAGGATTTTCACGAATTTCCAGAGGGGTCCCCTGCGCTATCTTTCTCCCGTAATCCATCACAAAAATACGATCGGACAGGCTCATGACCAGTTGCATGTCATGCTCAATGAGAAGAATTGCCTGTCCATCAAGAGAAATTTGCTTAATCAATTTATCAAGTTCGATGGTTTCCTGAGGATTCATGCCTGCAGCGGGCTCATCGAGCAAAAGCAGCAATGGCTCAGTAGCGAGAGCTCTGGCAATTTCAAGACGTCTCTGAGCACCATAAGGAAGATTATCAGCGAATTCATTAGCAAATTCAGCAAGACCAACTTTTTCTAAAATGGAGTAGCTTATATCAATAATATTCCTTTCTTCTCTCCGGGTGGAGGGTGTTCTAAAGATAGCGCCGAAAATAAAGGCCTTAGTCCTGCAATGCCTTCCTATCATCACATTCTCAAGCACTGTCATTCTAGGGAAAAGGCGAATATTCTGAAAAGTTCGGGCAAGCCCCTTTTCCGTCACTTGATTAGGTTTAAGACCTTTGAGTGAAACGGGTTTCGTACCATCAGGAGGGGTCAGGAGTATATCACCGGCCGTTGGTTTATATATACCTGTAATACAATTAAAAAATGTTGTTTTCCCAGCACCGTTAGGGCCGATGAGTGCAACAATTTCTCCACTGTTCACATCAAGATCAAGGGAATTCAAAGCTCGAATCCCTCCGAAATCCATGGACAGACCAGTTACATTAAGAATGGGTTGTTTCATTTTTAACAATAGTTCAGTTAGTTTTTTTTCTCAATTCATAGGTCCTGCGGATATTAGAAAAAAGTCCCTGAGGTCTAAAAATCATCATGCAGACAAGAATAGCTCCGAATGCAAGCATACGGTATTCGGACAAGGCTCTCAGGTATTCCGGCATAAGAATAAGAATGAGTGCTCCAAAAATTACACCAATAATTGATCCCATTCCACCAAGAACGACAATAGAAAGAATAATAGCGGATTCAAGGAAAGTGAAACTTGCAGGGTTAATGAAGGTAGTTTTAGCAGCAAATACGACTCCGACTATTCCTGCCCAGAAAGCACCAAGTGAGAAGGCAACAAGTTTTGTTTTGCGCTTGTCGATACCCATTGCCTGACAGGCAATTTCATCTTCTCTCAAGGCTATCCATGCCCTGCCGAGACGTGAATCCTGCAATCGATTCACAACAAAAATAGTAACAACCACAAAAAGTACCATCAGGTAATACGTATAGAGTATGGACTGCTCAAGACTCAATTCAATACCGAAAAAACTAGGGCGAGCGATATTGGAAATTCCGCTTGGGCCTTTGGAAAATTCTCCCCAATTTTCAAGTATAAGACGGATAATTTCTCCAAAACCCAAGGTAACGATAGCCAAATAATCACCACGCAGCCGAAGTACCGGAAAGCCAAGGATTATTCCGAATGTGGCAGCCAGCAGCCCTCCTATGGGCAGAACTGTCCAGAAACCCAGACCAAAATGTAGATTTAAAAGGCCGTAAGTGTAGGCACCTACCGCATAAAAAGCAACAAACCCAAGATCAAGCAGGCCTGCAAGTCCAACTACAATGTTTAATCCAAGCCCCAAAACAACATACATCAGGGCAGTGGTCATCACATTAGTTTGGTATGTTGAAAAAAGGTGGGGGAAAATAATGGCAATAGTTGTGACAATGCACAGAAGAACAGCACGTTGAACAGGATTTTGGAGAATCTTGTGTATCAAGGAACTGGTTTCTTCTTTGCTATCATCATGATGGGTTTTATTTTCTTTCCGATATTGATAATATTTAATCAATAAATAGACAGAAAAAGTACCAATAGCCATATATAAGGCATTATGCCAACGCCATGTTACTGTTTTTTCAAAAGGATCAGCTTTAATAACAACAATCGGAAACGTTAAAAAAACGAACCAAAGTGATGTAAAAAATCCTTTTTTCAGTTCTTTTAATAAAACCATAGCTAAAAAATCACACTTTCTGGTTAGTTGCCTTACCTAGAAGACCTGATGGTTTAAAAATAAGGATCAGTACAAGCAGCGAGAAGGCGAAGACATCCTCATAATCGCTTGAAACATATCCCGTTGCAAAGCTTTCAGTAAGTCCAAGAACAAGACTGCCGAGAACAGCTCCTGGAATCGAGCCAATCCCTCCAAGTACTGCTGCAGTAAAAGCCTTAATACCGGCAATAAATCCAATATAAAAGTTGATCTGGCCAATATGTGAAGCAATAAGTAAGCCGCCTATAGCCGCTAGACCTGAGCCGACAATAAAAGTTGCCGAAATCACATTATTGACATTAATGCCGACTAACGTTGCCATTGTTCTATCCTGCGCTGTTGCCCGCATTGCTTTCCCAATCTTGGTGAACTTTATTGCAAGAGTAAGAAGCACCATCACAATAACTGTGGTGACGAGAATCACCAGATCTGTCGTTCCCACGATGTGAGCAACAGGTTCCATAAACTCAAAGTCGGGAATAAGGGTGGGAAATGGCAGAAAATCAGAAGATTGCGCAAGCAATACATAATTTTGAAGAAAAATTGACATACCGATTGCACTGATAAGGGGGGACAATCGGGGAGCGTGACGGAGTGGTTTATAGGCTATTTTTTCGATGGTATAACCATAAGAGCTTGACCATACGACTGCAGCGACTCCTGCGATAATGACTATAGAAACTAATGGGAAACCATAGATTGTAAGAACCGTGGCTACGATAAAAGCGGTAAATGCTCCTATCATATAAATTTCGCCATGGGCAAAGTTGATGAGGCCTATAATTCCATAGACCATAGTATAACCCAGAGCAATGAGTGCATAAATAGAGCCTCTGGTCAAACCACTAAATAAAAGTTCAATAAAATAGTCCATAACTGCATAAAAAAATATCTGAAGCAAACAAACACCAATGTTTGCTCCAGATATTAAAAGGTTATAAAAATGGTGTTATTTAACTACAACATATTCTCCATTATCAACGACATACATCGAAAATCCAACGCCGATTGCATCACCATTCTCATCAAAATTGATATCACCGACAGGAGTAGCAACCTTCTCAGTTTGAAGAACCTTTTTCAGGTCTTCAAGATTTGTCGAACCCGCCTTTTCAATTGCGTTCAACATAACTACTGTTGCTGCATAAGCTCCTTCATAGAACGCGCCGGGATCGCTGCCAAATGCTGCCCTATGTTCTTCCTTTGCTTCAGCTGACATAGGATTCGTCGAGTTGTCTTGTGGACCAGCAGCATAGACTCCTTCTGCGGCGTCTCCGGCAACCTTAATAAAAGTATCGTCCTTGACACCATCATCTGAAACAAATTTTGTTTTAAGACGTTTTTTCTTCATTATGGTAACTATTTTCGAGGCTTCGGGATGGTAGCCGCCAAAAACAATGACTTCTGCTCCAGATTGTTTGATTTTCTGAACAATTGCCGAATAATCCATTGCTCCTGGAGTAATGCCTTCAAAAAGAACAACTTCTCCTTTTCCGCTTTCTTCTACGTACTTCTTGGCTCCTTCGGCGAGTGGTTTACCATAATCCCCTTTATCATGGATAATAGCAATTTTATTGAGTCCAAGTTTATTGATTGCGAAATCGACCATGGCCGGAGACTGTGCGGCGTTAGGAGCAATTGTCCTGAAGAAATTAGGGTAATCACCACTTAAGGTCAACTCATCGCTTGTCGCAGAAGGTGACATAACCAATATTCCGGAATCCTTATATATTGGCATTGCGGCTATAGTTGCACCTGAACAGATATGTCCGAGAACCACTTCAGCTCCGTCTGAAACAAGCTTGGTTGCGGTATTTGTAGAAATTTCAGGTTTACAGACGTCGTCCTCAACCAGCATTTCTATCATTTTTCCGTTGATACCGCCATTAGCATTGACTTTATCAATAACAATTTTGGCTGCATTGACTGAAGGTAATCCGTAGGACGCGAGATCACCACTGTGGGGACCTGCGACACCAAATTTTATAGTGTCAGCTGCAACACCAACTGCAGGTGCCGACAGGGCCAGTAAAATACAAGCTGTGGTTGACAACAATTTACCACTGAGATTAAACTTCATCTTTTCCTCCCTCAAAGTTGTTAATTAAATATCCCTCTCTTTTTAAAAGATATTTCTAAAAGAGCGAGCATATACCACGAAGTCATGATATTAGTCTTTTACTTTCGGTTTTGCAAAATTTAAAGTTGAATTTCGTCCTCTTCAGTAATCAATTTCATTAGAAAAAGCCATGTCAAAAGGTTTAGAACTTCTTTTTTTTCTCGGTCGTCCTTTCAGTCCCCTCTACAGTGCGATAATGACAGCACGGGAAAAACTCTATACAGCTGGTGTGTTTGGCAGGCAGACACTCCAGGTTCCCGTCATATCTGTAGGTAATTTAGTCCTTGGCGGAACTGGAAAAACCCCCACTGTCCAATATCTCGCAAGATTATTGTTGCAACAAGGCTATCATCCAGCCGTCATAAGCAGAGGACACGGAGGTAAGGCCAGGGATGCAGTAAATATCGTCTCCGATGGCAACAAAATTTTGCTTTCGGCAACTTTAGCAGGTGACGAACCTTATATGCTTGCAGAATCGTTACCCGGTGTACCTGTTTTAACCGGACTTCGCCGAATGTTCCCCTGTCGACGGGCAATCTCGCAATTCAATGCTGATGTAATAATTCTTGATGATGGTTTTCAGCATCTTTCCGTTGCAAGAGACATTGATATCGTGCTTTTTGATGGAACCGCTCTTGCAGGGAATAGCCGGGTTTTTCCGGGTGGACCATTGCGGGAACCGACTGCATCACTTAAACGCTGCAATGCATTTCTTTTAACTGGAAAAAATTCTTCCAATGAGGAAAGAATCAAAAAATTCGCCGAACTTTTACAGTTAAAGTTCCCTGGCAGACCTGTATTCAACTCCTCTTTAGAGTCGTATGATCTTATTGAATCAAATGGTAAAATTTCGAAAGATCTTTCTTCTGAAGATTTTTTTGGTTTTTGCGGAATTGCAAACCCAGACAGATTTGAAAAATCATTGGCAGATAAAAAAATTAAACTTCGCGATTTTCTAGCCTTAAAGGATCATACCTCCTATACCCAAAATCTTGTTTCGTATCTTTGTAAAAAAGCTAACGAATGTGGAGCCAAGAAACTGGTTACTACAGAAAAAGATTTTGTAAAACTTCGTAATTTTGATTTTCAACTTCCCCTGTATGTCTTACACTTACAATATAAAGTAGAGCAATCCCTGGATCTCTTTGTTCTCAATTGTCTGAAAAATATCAATAAATGATTTTGAGCAGGAATCGGCTGCAATTGAAGACTGTGTGTTATAAAAAACTGTATTTTTTAGGATTGTGTTTTTTTTTACACAAAATGACCTCTTGCATATTTTTAAGAAATTGCACACACTGTGTTGATATTTAAGACATTACGAGTTTTTCTTGGTTAACATTCGCAAAGGTACAAAAATTGCATCAACAGGTACAAATTTTAAAACAAAAGGAAACATTATGTCTCTACCTATTGATCCATACCAACATACATTGCGAAGCTTGGTGAGTTGTTGCGGCGTCGGACTGCACTCAGGCAGAACCGTTAACCTCTCGATCAAACCTGCACCTATTAATAATGGAATCCGCTTCTTCCGAGCTGATATGCCGAATACCAGTCATATACAAGCATATATGGACAAAGTCGTTGATACTCAACTTGCAACGACTCTTGGAAATGAGCATTTCAGGATTTCGACTACAGAACATCTTCTGGCAGCTCTTCAGGGCTTTGGTATTGATAATGCTGACATTGAATTGGACTCAGCTGAAATACCAATAATGGATGGGAGCGCAGAACCATTTTTCAATATGCTCAAGATAACCGGCAAGAAAAAGCAGAAAAGTCTGAGAAAAATTTTACGTATCACCAAACCGATATCATATACGGAAGGTGATAAAACTCTTACCATTTCTCCATATAATGGATTCAAAGTGACTGGTGAGATCTGTTTTGATGATACCGTTATAAGAAAACAAAAGTATACTTTTGATCTTGCCGAAGACCGATTTGGCAATGAAATCGCGCGAGCCAGGACTTTCGGATATGTAGAACAGGTTGAAGAATTATGGGCTAATGGATTAGCACTTGGAAGTTCACTTGAAAATGTTATCGCTATCCATTGGAACCGCAAATCAGTCTTGAATGAAGACGGGTTACGTTATGCCGATGAATTTATCAGGCATAAGGTTCTCGATCTGGTTGGAGATCTGGCGCTTTTAGGTTATCCGATCCTCGGACATGTAAAAGCGTACAAAGCAGGTCACGCACAACATCTAGGTCTCATGCAATGTGTAGCTGCCTCTCCGGAATGCTGGGAGATTGTTGAAATGAAAAAGAAAGGAACACATGCAGTGTTTCAGCATGTTGCTTCCAGTTCAAAAGCTGCAACAGACGCCTTAATGCCGCTTTTCAATTGCAAACCACTGCATTCAGCGAATGCCGCCTAAATTCTGCAAATTTGTTTTGTTCTACACTTAAGGATTTAAGGACTAATCCAGCTGTAGAATAAAACATGGCTGCTCCGGCCATATTTATTTTACCGAGATTCGCGTCTTGTTCCCATCTGGTTCGCCATAGAACTTTTTCCTCCAAATTACTATGGATATTCCCCAGGCAACGGCGATAATAATCTCTGTGTCCATGATTTTCTTTTGAGGTCATTGCATAGCGGAGCAACAAACTCAATATATTACAACATCCATTGAGATATTGATAAATTTCTTCTGATGGCAAGCTGGTAATGGAGTTCTTTGCCATACGATTTCATACATTTACCTATCAGGTAATGTGATAAAATGAAATGGATTTTCTTAATCACAACTCTATTAGATTAAGGTCATAAATATCACTACTGTATAAATATTCAGCTTTATCCTATTGATAAAATACATATATTAAGGAAGCGGCCTAGTTGGGAATCATTCCTGCTAACACGAGGTATAAGTTGACGATAAGATCAAATGAGGTATATTCTAGACTGATAATTACCTTCTTCTTTCTTGGATCCAGTTAGGAACTTTCGAGTTAATGGAAAGAATTGCTAACAACATTGCTGTATTTCCCTTGTGCTAAAGCAATACTCATTTTAGAGCCGGTTAGCACTTGTTTTTGAGTAATTATAGAAAAATAAAGGAGAAATAAACAATGACATTACTTGAAGGTCTATTGTGGCTAACACTCAATGTTTATCATGAAGCACGGTCAGAACCGGAGGTCGGTCAAGTGGCGGTGGCGCTAGTTACTTTGAATAGAGCTAATGTAAAACAAAGACCAATCAAAGAAATAGTCCAGGAACCGTATCAATTCAGTTGGACTTTCCAGAAAAATTCTTATCTTCCTGATGATCCTAAGGCATTTCTCGAGTGCATGAAATCAGTGTATATAGCTCTTCAAACTGATGATTTCACCCAAGGTGCAACACATTATCATCTGGACAGCATAACTCCTTATTGGTCTACCGAGTTCACTTATCTCGAGCAGTATGGATCACATAAATTCTATAAATGATGATGGCATCGTAAAACGCTCCATCTGCTTCTCATCTGTTGAAGGGCCAAAGCGTTCTTCGACATAAGGTTCTACTCATATTAAAAATGCAGCAAGGTTGCTTGCTGCATTTTCGTGTTTTTCTGCTCATACTTTCTGAGCGTTTTTTAGAGCATTACACATATCAGCAAGCTTTTCATCCGACATCTTAATTGATATAGGGTAAACAAGTGTCCGTTCAAGTAGAGCAGATGATTGCGGCAAGAGAGATGGATCGTAGACAACTCTTCTTTTTCCATTTGCTTCAGTGAACGGATAACCAGATTTCGTCAACGTTTTTCCACCAAGCAAATGCTCCCATTTAGGATAGAAGTGCCAAGTGTTCTCGGAAAAATTAATTGCACCCTGTCCATCATTTCTAAGCGATTCATTAACGCGACTACATTGTTCGCGATCCTGAAGCGTGAAGCTTAAAAATGTCGCTGAGTCACCTTGTTCATCAACGAGCTCCCGAAACACCACTCCTGGGATTTCAGCGGCTGCTTCCTTGAGTACAGCTTTATTTTTTTGTTGTGCAGCAACAATACCGTCAAGTTTGGCGAGTTGTGCTAAACCGATAGCTCCCTGTAGTTCCATCATACGATAATTGAAGCCTATGAATCGTCTACCCTCTCCCCCACGAGTTCCTGGATTAACTTTATGATCATGCCCGTGATCCTGATATTCCGACATTGCCCGCCAAATTGCAATATCATCGGTTATAATCATACCGCCCTCACCTGTGGTGATGGTTTTGACGGCGTCAAATGAGAATGTTCCGCAGGTCCCGAAAGTTCCAAGGTGCTTGCCGCGAATTTTTCCGCCTGCGGCCTGAGCGGTATCTTCAATAACAGGAATGTCCAGCTGCTTTGCAATATGCACTATTTCTTCTATTTTAGCCTGGGCACCAAGCATATGAACGGGAATAATACATTTTGTTCGGGAAGTTATTTTCTTTTTTAAATCCTCAGGGTCCATATTCAATGTTGCATCAACTTCTGTAAAGACAGGAATTGCGCCAACTTCGAGAATCGCTTCCCAGGTGGCAACAAAAGTAAACCCCTGGGTAACCACTTCATCACCGGGTCCAATCCCTAATGCTGTTAGAGCAACTTTCAGAGCAGCGGTACCTGAAGTTACAGCCTGTGCATGTAACGAACCACAGTAGGCTGCAAATTTTTCTTCGAATTCCCTGACCTTATACACGCCTTTTCGTTGCTCATTAAATTCATAGCGAAAGAGAACCCCTGTATCAAGAACATCCATGATTTCTTTTTTTTCTTCTTCCCCGAAAATTTCAAATCCCGGCATAAATGACTCCTTCGAATAACCTTGTTCAGGTGGTAATATTTTGTAAAGTATCTGAATTACGGCGATGTGGTGTTCTCTAATGCTAGAGAGAGGTTACCGACATTTACTCAAATTACAATTTTATTTCTGTGCCTTTAAACGGCTAATCTTTGCATTAATTTCTTCTCCAGCTTGTGAGAAAGATGGATCATCGCCTATTTGGAGAAGAAAATTGTTGTAAATAGCAATAGCTTTCTCAATATTGCCCTGTGCTTCCTCGATTCTAGCCATACTGGTATAAGCAATTAGTTCAAATCCTTTGAGGTCTTTCAACAGTTCATACTGATTAATGGCATCCTGGAACCGCTGCTCTTTTTCAAATGATTGTGCCAAACTGAAAATAACTAATGGATATATCGGATTTGCGGCTTTAGTGTCAGATAAAACTTCTTGATATTTTTTCGATGCATCATCAAAGTTTCCGTTCTTCATATCAATATGGGCCAATTCGACCCGAGCCCATATAGCAGATGAAGTGCCTGCATATTCATCTGCGACTACGCGGAGAGCTTCTGGTTTTGTCCCTTGATCGCTTCTCAAGGCTTGTGACAAGGCTGTACTCGCCTCTTCTCTTATTTTCTCACGATATGATCCATAAAGTGACCAAAAAACTACTGCAATAACTATAATCGCGATAGAAACCTGAATAATTCGTTGATTTTTTCTTATGAAGTCAATTGCATTGGGAGGAAGATTCAGGTGTTCCAGTAATCCTTCAACCTTATCCATATGTGTTTCGGCACCTAGTTTTTTATTAAATGCATTCTCACCGGCCATGCCGTTTTCCTCCTGATAATTTTTATGTTATGGTTCAACTTTGGAAAAGCAATAAAGCAGACAATATAATATATAGCCGTATGTCTGTCCATGCGTAAACATCCGACCACCTCTTTTCTTGAAGAATTACAAATAAATGAACACATTAGAAACAGAAAGTATTCTCACTGTTACCCAACTGACTCGCTCCATCAAAAATATCCTGGAAAGTGAATATCGTTTTGTCAGAATAAGTGGTGAAATATCTAACCTCAAGACGCCGTATTCAGGACACTCTTATTTCACATTAAAGGATGGTTCTGCTCAGATTCGTGCAGTACTTTTCAAACAACAAAAACGTTTTACAGAAATGACACTTCAAGACGGGCAGAATGTTGTCTGCTTCGGAAGAATTACAGTATATGAGCCGCGAGGAGAATATCAGATCATTGTCGATTCGGTAGAGCTGTTTGGGACCGGTATGCTTCAAAAGGCGTTTGAACAATTAAAGATTAGATTGAGTGAGAAAGGCTATTTTGCTGCTGAAATCAAAAAACCTCTTCCTTCTTATCCCAAGAAAATAGTTGTGATCTCCTCGCCTACCGGCGCCGCAATACACGATTTTTTGAAAATTGTCAAAATCAGAAAGTCGCCTGTTCACATACTCATACTTCCCGTAAGAGTTCAGGGAAAAGAAGCCTCCGGTGAAATAGCCGAAGCTCTCCAGAAAGCTAACAAAATCGAAGATGTCGATATTATTATTTTGTGCAGAGGTGGCGGCTCGCTTGAGGACCTTTGGGCTTTCAATGAGGAGCGGGTTGCTGAGGCCATTCATCGATCACTTATACCTGTTGTAACTGGAATCGGTCATGAAGTCGATTTTACTATTGCCGATTTTTGTGCTGATTTTCGATGTCCTACTCCTACAGGGGTTGCGGAGAAGCTGATACCTGATACCCATAGTCTACACCAGCACCTGGCTACCTTGAGAAATGGCCTTTTAAACAGGATATTCCGGAAAATATCGTTTCAGGAACAGCAACTACTCCACAGCATTCGAATTCTGGGAAACATGAAAAATATTTTCAGAGATTCGGAATTGCGGCTACAGTTAAGTAAATCATATCTGTTTCAGGCATCGATAAGAAATCTGGTCGAAAGAGAAAACAGATTACAAACATGTATCCGCAGACTGCAGGCACAAGCTCCCTCCAATAAAATAGTATTGCAGGAAAAACACCTTCATTATCTGACGGCTCAATTACGAAATCACATTCAGCGTATACTTGAACGAAAGCAAATGGCTCTTGCTGAACAGGCAACCCTCTTGAATAGTGTCAGCCCGCTGGCAACTTTAGGAAGAGGATATTCAATTGTCCGAAAATTCAAAACGGAGGATAAATCTTACCAGATAATTACCCGATCGGAGGAAGTAGCTATTGGAGACGAGGTGAACGTTCTTCTTTCTAAAGGTCAACTTGATTGTATTGTTAGTAAACGGAAGTAGCATTCCAGGCCACCTATGATACGGCGGCCCGAAAACATAGGTAATTTTTTTTAGAGCAATTCGAGTCCGGAAAAGAAATAGCCTATTTCAAATGCTGCTGTTTCAGGGGCATCGGAACCATGTGTGGCATTTTCACCAAGGGAGGCCCCAAATTGTCGCCGTAGAGTTCCTTCGGCTGCATCAGCCGGATTAGTCGCACCCATAAGATCCCGCCATTTTTGAATAGCATTTTCCGCCTCGAGAACCATCACTATGCATGGACCGCTTGACATAAAATCAGTGAGTTCAGCAAAAAAAGGTCTTTCTTTATGGACGTAATAAAAACCTTCCGCTTCCACTTTGCTTAGGTAGAGCTTTTTTATTCCAACTATCTTAAAACCTTCCTCATAAATACGACTGATTATTTTGCCACTATTAGCGTCGGCAAATGCATTTGGTTTGATAATAGCAAACGTTCTTTCCATTCTCTTTCTCTCCTCAAATAAAAATTTTCATCTCGCTCAATATACAAACGAACCAGGTAGTACAAATTTAATACCAATTTTTCTAGATAAAGAACATACGGAGTCCAACCATAAAAATAAAAAAAATCACAGATCCAACAACGACCAAATGGTTGGTTTTTTTGATATCTGCAGGAATCGGGTCAGAATCCGAACCACCGATATATGGTTTTTCAACAATTTTGTTAAAATAGCAGGACGGTCCTCCTAATCGGATGCCAAGCGCCCCGGCCGTCGCAGCTTCAGTATGACCGGCATTAGGACTTGCATGCTTCAATCTGTCTCTGACAAATACTTTTGCGGCTTTTTTGTAATCCAATTTAAAAAAAAATGCAGCTATTATCAGAGAGACCCCGCTTATTCTTGCTGGAAGAAAGTTAGCTGCATCATCAAGTTTTGCCGCAACTCTGCCGAATTGGAGGTATTTGTCATTTTTGTAGGCAATCATTGAATCCATGGTATTGATTGCCTTGTACAAAAAAGCACCGATGACGGCGCAGCTGATTGGTGAAATATTTATAAGCGGGGCAAAACAACTTGCCAATAGTGCAAAAAATATAGGAGCGGTTATTCCGTCTACCATGTTTTCAGCAACTGTTTCGATAGTGGCCCTACAGATATCTTCTTCATTCAATTTGCTGGTGTCCCGTCCAACTATCCGCCCTACTGCTCTTCGAGCATCTTCAATTGCCCGATTATCTTTGTTGAGTTGAAGATAGACTTCCATACTGTGACGCAGCAAGTCTTTGGCTGCAATTGTTGTATAAAGCAAGATTACTCCAACAATTCCTTCTACTGTGGAGGATATGGAAGCAGCAGCAAAAAGTATAAGGGAAACAACACCTCCTGTAGCTGTGATGACCGTAACTACAGTCAATAATCCGGCAAAATACAGATTGGTGGTTATCGATCGTGTGATGTTTTCACTTAGGGTGCATAAACGCCCTATCCCTCTGACAGGATGTGGATACCATCGAGGATCGCCTGCGAGGGCATCCAATAGAATGGATGCAAGAAATTGAAGATAAAAAATCATATTCGGCAGTAAGTTGAAAAAGAAGATGTCATATCTTCAGAAGCCGGTAGAAGGCATCCATATCGACATTTTCCCGTACACAAGCAGCCAACCTGTCAAAGGCGATTTCAAGGTTATACGGGGCAATTATTTTACCGATAGGTTGAATCCCTGATCGCTGGCGCAGGTTATCAATGAACCATCTTCTGAAGTCATCGCTGTCGAACAGTCCGTGCAGATAACAGCCCCAAATCTTCTCCGATCGTTCCATCTGACCACATACTGTTCCGTCATCAAACTGAAGTACAGGAGCCTGTGTCACTGAAGAAATTCCATGGTGAATTTCGTAGCCGAAAATATTTTTACCAGAAAACTTGTGGATTCCCGACTTACGTGTCAAATTCTTATCCCGTTCGATCACGGTCTCCATGTCAAGATATCCTAATCCCGATAACTGCCCATCGGTGGATTCTATTTCATAGGGATCATTAATCACCTTTCCAAGCATCTGATATCCGCCGCAAATGCCGATTACTTCACAGCCCTTTTCAAGGCAAAGAGTAATCTTTTCAGCAAAACCACCATCCTTTAAAAATCGAAGATCATGGATGACGTTTTTTGAGCCTGGCAGGATGATAGCCTGTGGTGAACCGATATCCGAGGCATTCTCTACAATTCGAAGAGTTACATCGGGTTCTTCCAAAAACGGTTCGACATCAGTGAAGTTCGAGATATGGGGAAGATTGATGAGAACGATTTCTATGCCTTCACCCAAATGCGTTTTGTTAAAACTCCCTTTTTTGAAGGAAACCGAGTCCTCCTCGGGAAGGCCGAGGTTTTTTAGGTAGGGGACAACGCCAAAAACATCACGCCCTGTGTGCATTTTCACATAGCTGTGCGCAGTTTCAAGAAGCGATGCCTGTCCACGAAACTTATTTACCAGAAAACCGGCAACAAGCTGTCTCTCCCACTCGGCAAGGACCTCCATAATGCCGACAAACGAGGCATAAACCCCGCCCCTGTCGATATCTCCAACGAGAATGACCGGAGCCTCTGCGTATTGAGCCATTTTCATGTTGACGATGTCGTCTCTTTTTAGATTGACCTCGCCCGGTGAACCCGCTCCTTCAAGGACAACAACATCGAATTCATCAGCGAGAGCATCATAGCTCTTACATACCGATTGCCAAACTTTTGGTTTATAGGAGTTATAATCCAGAACCGACATATTGCCGACAGGTTTACCGCAGACAATTATCTGACTTCCCGTGTCCGAGTTAGGTTTAAGAAGAACAGGATTCATCCGACAATCCGGATCTAGCCGGGCAGCCTGTGCCTGAACTACCTGCGCCCTGCCCATCTCGTCGCCTTGCAGGGTGACAAATGAATTTAAAGACATGTTTTGAGCTTTAAAGGGAGCAACATTCAGTCCGTCCTGATACAAGATTCTGCAAAGGGCCGTGGTGATAATGGATTTTCCGGCATCGGAACATGTTCCCTGAAACATGATCGATCGCGCTTTTTGGGTAGCCTGCTTCCGGTTGGTGTTCTTTGAAAAAAAGTTATTCAATACTTCAACAAGACGCTGGTTTTCACGCTTTGTACGTACGGCCACCCTAAAAAAAGATTGAGCGGAATCAAGTCCTTTATAATTCTCACACCGCCTGATCATGATTCCCTGGTTCAGACAATAATTGGCAAGCTCTGCAGCATTTCCTTTTCCGACAATTTTGACGAACAAATAATTTGCTTTGGAGCTAAAAACCTTGAGCTGGTGAATCCGGTGAAGTTCGGCTTCCATTTCCCCGCGCAGCGTACGGCAGATTTCCCTGGTTTTAATTTGATATGTGGTATCCTTAAGAGCCTCCGTTCCCACTGCCTGGGCCAGGCTGTTCACCGTCCAGGGTGGAAGATTTTCTTTTACGAGGAGTGCAAGAGGAGGTGACAGGAGGCCGTAACCTATTCGTAAACCCGGAACCCCATAAAATTTAGTCATGGAGTTAAGGGTCAATATATTAGGCGCCGCAGTACCGATTGTTTTAGCTCCTTCTATAAAATCAAGAAAAGCCTCATCTATGAGAAAATAACTCTCAGGAAAATTTCTTATAAATGCGAGAAGTTCATCGCTGTTAACTGTTTTTCCGGTAGGGTTGTTGGGGGTGGCAATAACCACCAGATCTTTCGGTTGAATCAAGGTCCTTAATTTTTTGAAATCAAGGATGAAATCCTCTTCTTCCAGCAGTTTAACATTTTCAACCGACATGTTTGCAATTTCGGCAGCCCTGGCATAATCCACATACGAAGGTACAGGAATAAGAGCACGTTTACATGGAAGCGTCCGCATATATGCATAGAGCAACTCGGTTGTTCCGTTGCCGACAACAATATGTTCCGACGAAATTCCGGTGTGTTCAGCAATGGCTTCAATGAAAAGAGTGTTCTCCGGATCAGGATAATGAAGCAGATATTCTAGTTGGCTGCTGATCAGCGGACGAAACCATTCAGGGGGACCAAGCGGATTAATATTTGCGCTGAAATCGAGAATTTCGCTGGTTTTGGCTGCCAATTCCCTGTGCGTTTTGTGTATATTGCCGCCATGTTCGAATGTATTCATAACCCTCCCGATTGTTGCTGTCAAAGAAATGAAAGTGAGGCGGTAAAAGCGAGAGCAGTTGTCATCTCGGTGAGTTCGCAGACTGCCCCCAGGGTATCTCCTGTCGCTCCATTTAAACGTTTCCTGCACCATCTTCCAAAAATATAATTGATGGACAGGATCGCTATGACGGCAAAAAAGAAATGTGACGGCGCTAGAAAAACAAAAAGAATCAAAAGGAACAGCAAGGCAGCCAGTGCCGCAGTTCTGCTGCCGTCTGAATAAAAAAGGCCGCCAAGGCCACCCTCTTCTCTTGCATATGGAAGACGAGCCATTGTGAAAAGTATCGCGCTTCTTCCGGCCAGAGGCATAAAAAAGATTGCCATACAGAGCATTTGCGGATCCATCGCACTTAACGCGCTGTATTTCGCCAGTATAACGCAGACCACAGCAATCACACCCATCGCCCCTGTTCTGCTGTCTCGCATAATACTCAAGCAGTCTTCCCGGGGACGGGAACTCAAAAGACCGTCTGCACTGTCGGCGAGACCATCAAGATGAAGAAATCCAGAGATAAAAGCAAGATATATAATTGCTAAAACTGCAACGACCGGTTGAGGGAAAAAAAGGAGCGCCAGATGTGATCCTAAATATCCGAGGAGACCGATAAGCGCTCCGATAATAGGAAAGAAGATCAAGCATTTATTGAATTGATAAGCATCTTCTCCTGTTCGCCAGGAAACCGGAACAATGGTAAGAAACCTGATCGCAGTGCAGAGTCTTATCGAAAGAGATAAGCATTTTTCGTAAATGACCATTATCTGTCTATTTATCCGCCTGAGCTACAGAGGCTTCTTCAAAGGTAGCAACTTGGGTCAAAACAGCAACAGCTCCCTCGACAAGATTCATGGCTACTGCTGCTCCCGTGCCTTCTCCTAAACGGAAATTTAGGTCAAGCAAAGGTTTTTTACAGCCGAGAGCCTCTTGAATTACCCTATGGCCGGGCTCGACAGATTTGTGGGAAAAAATAAGGTAATCCCTTATAAATGGTTCAATTTTATAGGCAATGAGAGCTGCAGCCGTAGATATAAATCCATCAACCACCACCGGTTTACCATTGGCCGCAGCACCTAAAATCAAACCGGCAATTCCGCCAATTTCAAACCCTCCAACCTTGGCTAGAATATCCAGCCCATCACGTTTATCTGGCTTGTTTACTTCCAGTGCTCTCTTGATAACAGAAATCTTGTGTTTTAATTGCTCATCATCAAGTCCGGTACCTCTTCCGGTCAGCTCCTCAACAGCTTTGCCGGTACAGACAGCTGCAATTGCAGTTGAAGGTGTTGTGTTGCCTATGCCCATGTCTCCTGTACCAAACACGTCAAATCGAGACGACAGGTCATTTGCGATATCGATGCCCGACTCTATGGCTCTTTTGGCCATTGCTTTACTCATAGCCGGCCCGATTGCGATATTACCGGTTCCGAGGCCAACTTTTTTGTTTATTATTTTGTTAGCTTCCACCAAATCCTTAAGATCAGCCGCAACCCCCATATCAACGACGAATATTTCCGCCCCCGCCTGTCCGGCCAGTGCGTTTATTCCGGCTCCTCCTGCAACGAAATTGTAAACCATCTGGGGAGTTACTTCGCTCGGATATTTGGAAATATTTTCGGCCACAACTCCGTGATCTCCAGCCATCGTTACAATAGCTTTTCGATGGACTGCAGGCCGAACCGTTCTCGTAATTCCTGCAATATCAATAGCCAGATCCATCAGATCGCCGAGAGCCCAATGGGGAATGGCAAGGTTATCCAGACGATTTTTTGCTGTTTCCCTGCTGACTGAATCCTGAGGGAATATTTTAGCTATTGTTCTCTCTAATAGGCTCATGGCATTCCTGTATTTATAGACCGTTATCAGATTTTTTTAAAAAAAGAGGTATTCCGCAGCTTACCAGAACAACCTCGCCGGCATTTCTTCCTATCAATTGGTTACATGTCCCAACCAGATCGCGGTATCTTCGCGCCAAGGAATTATCCGGTACAACACCGAGTCCGACTTCATTGGTGACACATATCACGGTTCCAGCAAAGCGCTTGGTTGTTTCAAGCCATTCGTTGCATAGCGCGCCGATGAAGTGGTCATCGACTTCGGAATCATCGGAATCATGAGCAAACAAAATATTATTCACCCAGAGCGTGATACAATCGATCAATACAACATCAATCCCTGAGGTCCGTTCTTTAATAACAGCGCCAAGATTGATCTCGCTTTCTACAGTAATCCATCCCCTTCCATCTCGTTCTTCCTGATGTCGCCTGACCCTTTCAGACATCTCGGAATCAATTTTAGGACAGGTCGCTACAAAAAGTCGTTTTGAAGATATTGCTTCGGCGCGTTCCAGAGCATAGGAACTTTTACCGCTTCTCGCTCCGCCGGTTATCAGAATTATTTTTGACAACTGTTCACCCCCTGATATTGAAACCAGTCAGCACTCCACCCTCTGAATGCAGCCGAATTGAGCAAAAGCAACCGGGCTCAACATCAAACACCAGGTACTTATCGAAGTCAAGACCCAGAAAAAGACAGAGGAGGTTTCTGATTATCCCGCCGTGTGTAATCACCAATATGTTATCTTCGACCATTTTTTCTAACTCTGATTTCACACTTGAAACCCTTTTCCTGAAACCAGCATGTGATTCTCCGCCGGGGAATGAAAAATTATCAGGATCCCTCACCCAGGCATCAATAAGTTTTTGATCGGATTGTACTATTTCAGCAAAGGTTTTGCCTTCCCACCTACCAAAGTCAATCTCTTTTAACAGTTGGTTAAATCGGCACTCCGCCTTTGTATTAAGCTGTTCCAAAGTTTGCCGGCAACGTTGCATGGGACTGCAGTGTATTTGAGTTATTCTGTTTTTCAGTAACAATCGACCAGTATTGCGACTCTGCTCTTTTCCCAGGTCGGTCAAAGGAACATCGGAGGAGCCAATGTAACGGTCATGTAAACCGGTATCACCGTGACGTAAAAGAAACAGATTTTTTACATTCTTTTGTGGTCCCATGCATATATCCGGTTACAATAACAGAGGAGAATTTTTAGAAGCATTATCATTTATGACCAATAGATTCAATACCCTAAAAGTGATTCATATTCAAAGAATTTATTGGATACTTGAAGAACATCAAGCAAAATGGTAGGGCTGCTAGTTAGAACAAAATGCAGCTAACTGGAAAAAATACTGCGGCTTTCATTTCATACTGCCGCGAATTTTTTTCTGATGAGTTTGAACTCTTCCTGCCGGAGAAAGAGCGCTTCAACGACCCTTGGGTCAAACTCCAATCCGATACTTTTCATGATCACTTCGGTGGCATTTTCATGACAGGTGGGATCTTGAGTTTTACAGACTGCAGTTAACTCCTCGTAGGTATCGGCGACAGCCATGATTCTAGCCGCCAAAGGTATTTCTTCCTCTTTGAGGCTATAAGGAAAGCCGTTTCCATCCCATCGTTCATGGTGAAAGTATGCAATGTCTTTAGCCATCGATAAAAAACTGTTTTGTTGCCCTGATTCCTCCATTTTCCTGATAACGTCGCCTCCGACTATCGTATGGCTGCGGATTCTGACTTCTTCAAGAGCAGTCAATGAATGCCTTTTTTCCCAAAGATCGTCCGGAATTGACACCTTACCAATATCATGGAGAACTGCTGCATGGTAAATGTCCTGAATAAAATCAGGCGATACTGTTTTTATAAAATCTTTTTGCCGGGAAAGCTGTATCGCAAGAATCCTGCAAAACTCACGAACTCTTTCAAGATGATTTTTAGGTGTCACGTCTCTGAATTCAGATAGCCTTGCCAAGGACATAATAGCAGCATTTTCTGTTTGTTTTTTCAACTTCAAAGATGCAAACAACCGTTTTTCAAGCTGCTTTCTGGTACTGATGTCCCGGATCACTAAGAGCATCCCGGGATTTTCCCTAGTCCTTTCGACCAGACTGATATTTATCTCTGTTTCACAGGTTGAACCGTCTGATTTGATTAGGGATAGAGTGCAGGAACGCACGTTTCTTTCTGTGGTCAGAACGTTATTTAAAAGGTTTTTCAACGTTTTTTGGTCTTGAAAAATAACTATTTGATAAAATGAAGTAACTTTGACAGTATTGCCACTCAGGTAGTTTTCCTTAAATGAACGATTATAATGAATAATTTCGGCATCATCTGTGAGTATAGCTACATCGTCAGCTATCTGTTCAAACAGCAAACGATATCGTTCTTCTGTAGCTGCCTGCAGGATGGTCCTCTTCTTCACCTCCTCTTCCAGGGTTGTAACTTGATGGGAGAGCTTCTGGTTGGCCTCAAGTTCCTGTTGCCGCAGTTGAAATTCATTTTCACGTGCATTGCTCTCCGCCCAGCTTTGCGTTGCAATAATGAAGACAAAGCAAATCATGAAAAACAGATTATTGAAAACCTCTGGAGAAAAGCCTGGATGCGGAGAATTGGAAAGCTGAACCAAAACACCATAACATAAAACTATGAACAATCCGCTCAAGACAGTTTGAATGGCAGTAAGGGGAGCAAGCGTTGAATAGATGGTCATTGCCACAATAATTCCAACATAATAGGGAGAATCACCACCCAGGTGGTATATGATGAGTAAAAAAACAAATGAGATCAGAAGATATTCTGTGAAGCTGATAAGTGCCGAACATTTCTTTCTTTTATCCAGATAATTAAAGATGAGTAATGCTATGCTCATTACTGCAACTGCAATCCTATAATCCAAAAAATCAGCGAAATGTTCAGGAATAATAATGTAGTCGAGAATCGCAAAAAAAAATGTCAGAATTCCCCCAACCAGCGTGATGTGATAAACGCGGCGATGATGAAGATCACGAAGCTCCTCTTGATATGTGGTTGATTGCATAAAACATCCTTCTGGAAATAAATAAGAGTTACCCGTTTGATTCTTAAATATTTTGTGCTAAAAAGAGATGAAACTTATTGATGCACTAATCCCGCAGAATGTTCATTCTGGTTTCTTTGAATTCACTTTCCCCCAGCAAAAAAGCTTCAACAATGCTCGGATCAAAATGACCACCTCGTCCATCAAGGATGATCTTCTTCGAATAATCGTGTCCATATGCCGGCTTATAGACCCTGGAGGTTGTTAAAGCATCATAAACATCGGCAAGAGCGACAATACGTGCCGCTAAAGGAATAGTATTGCCTGCACGTCCCTCAGGGTAACCGCTGCCATCCCATTTTTCATGATGATAGAGAGTGATGTCCTGACCCATTTGTAAAAATGAAGTGTTTTCTGAACCTTTTTCTGCTTGCTTAAGTGTTGTGTTGCCAAAGATACAATGACTTTTCATTATGTCATATTCATCATCCGTCAATTTTCCGGGTTTAAGCAGGATCTTGTCTGGAATACCAACTTTACCAATATCATGGAGAATTGAGGAAAGGAAGATATCTTCAGTAAAATCCTTGGTTACTATTCCAGCTAATTCCGGATTCTTTTTCAGCTGATTAGTGAGGATATATACATAGAGCCGAATTCTATCAAGGTGAGCACCCGTATCGTCATCTCTTGTTTCAGCAAGTTTGGCTAAACCGAATATTGTTGCCTGGCGTGATGTGTCAATCAGCCTCTCCGATTCGAGAATCTGGCGTTCCATCTGCTTGGTGATTGATATATCCCGAAATATGAGCTGATAGAATGGCTCACTTTTTTCCACCACAACGCGATTCCCGCTTAGCTCGACATCAATATAAGTTCCATTATTTTTTTTTAGTTGCAGTTGCAGATCATGAAGGTCAAGACCGGTACATATCTTAGCAATTATTTCATCTAAAATATCTGCTTCCATATCCTGTGAATGGATAATCTCCCTGATATTAAAATTTCGAAGCTTCTCCGGAGAAATACCAAGCAGAGTTGAACTCTGTTCATTGGTCATATGAATTACACCGTCTCTGTCAATGAGAATTGCCAGATCCATCAGATTGCTGTAGAGGTCGCGGAACTTGATATCGGATTCTGCCTGTTCGGCCATCCGCTTTACAATCAGAGACTCCAGGTTGCCTGTATATTTGGAAAGCTGCTGATTAATTTCATAGATATTGTTTTTGGCACGTAAAGAATTAAGCCTAACCTGCATGTCATCCATACTTTGAATCGCCGTTCCTGCAATTATGGCGAAGAAGAAAAACGAATTGATTACGGCATAATGAGCGTTTTGAGGATCAAGCGATCCCTGGCCGATAAAGATAGTAAACAGATACACAGTATAAATGGATAATCCGATAAAGACAGCTTGGGAGGCTCGTAAAGGTAATACCGAAATAGCTCCTGCGGTCATCAGCAGTATCCCGACATAGTAGCCGGAGACAAAACCGCCCATTTGCAGCGTCATGAGAGCAATAGAGAAGGAACCCAAGAGCAATACAGCATACATCAGCAAAGGAGCGTGGTGTGCCACTAATGGAAAGCGCAATAATTTGAGTGAAATAACAAAAACCGTTATCATGAGCAAACGATAGAAAAAAAAGAGCGTAAAAAATTCCCTGCAGCACCAATAGTCGAGGATGGAAAAGAGAGAAAAAAACACAATCCCAAGCCATAAACAAACAATTGTTCGACGATAAAAGAGCTGTCGAATCTCATCTGTGAAGTGGTAAAATTTTTTACGGCTGGATTTCATCGGCTAATCTTTTGTTGCAATTGCAAAGAGATTAACATTTTCCTTTTCCGAAATAATAAGTACATTTTCCTTAAATGGAGTTGGAGCAAAAAGTTCTTTTAAATCGTCTTCACTGCGATAAATGAGCTCCCATCTGAGAAGTTTATCGAGGAAAATGGAGTCTGGATAGACTGCAAAGTTTCCTAAAATAACAGTACCGCCGGGATTTAAATGCTTATGACACTGGGTGATCAGAGCACGGAATAATCTTGTGTCCAGGTAATCACACAGTCCTGCAGAGTAGATGACATCGAATGTTCCCAACTGCTGGGAAGTCCTGCCGAGAGACCATTTAATAACATTCTCACTCAGCAACCGTATAGAAGCACTGTGGGGAAATACATTGACAAACTGATTGGTATATTGCAGAGCCTCCGAATCAACGTCGACACAGAGTGCCTCGACCCTTTCGTTGTGTTCACAATGTTTAAGAAAATCAAATAATTCCCTATTGGGGCCGCAGGCAAGATTCATGATGCGTGTATTTTTACCATCTGCGAAGAGATCGGAACAGATACGACCAAGCTCTTCGGCGAGAAGTTTTCGCCTCCCGCGTATCGCAAGAGATCCCGGTCTTTTGAGACAAAAATTATCAATAATCTCACCGAGCTTACCTTCACCCTTAGGTTCATTGGCATAGATGTGCTCCATCATGAGAAAATCACCGGCATAGCCTTTGGGCTTAAAATATGCCCGTTCAGCGAAGCGACTGCGCATAAAATATGGAAAAACCTCTTTGAATACATACCCCCACATGACGTCTTCATAACCGGTTCCGGCCATCGTCTGTTTAAACTCACTGAGCGAACTATTGAGCTCTCCGAGTACTTCCAGACATCGTTCTTCGACTCCCACATCAGGATTTCCAATAGCTTCATTTCTTTGCAACTGATGTGAAAGATCAAAAAGTTCGGCCTTGAATTTTTCCATTCGCGTGCTCACAAAATGCCAAGACGATGAATGACGCAACGACGTGGGCAGCGGTTTTGAGACAGTATATATACTCGAACGTTTTGAGGAAAGCGAATCGGCATATGCTGCCAGAGGTTCATTCTCTCCGGCTATTCGTCGAAATTTTTGACATATTCTTTGGGTGAGGTGCATGATAAAATCAATATAGAGCGCGGGGTCAGTTTCCTTTATCCTATTCATTACATCGGTAGTAAAAATTCCAACTTCAACTTCACCGGCTGCAAGAATGTTTCTCACCCTTGTTTCACCGTCAAAATAACCAATTTCGCCAAAAAAATCTCCGGCACCAATTAACGCTACGGTTATCCGGGTATCATCCTGATTGCTATAACTGACTTCCACTGTACCACGACATACATAATAGAAAATGTGCGGATCATTAGCAGGTGACAGAATCATTTCTCCGGAAGAAAATGACTGCAATTCAAGAAATTTCAGGGCTGTTTCAAGGAGTAATTCGGCCTGGGGCGACGATATTTTTTCGTACATGGACGGCTCCTTCTTACTTAGTTATATTTAGGGATCAGATGATCCAATAATAATAAGTATGTCTGGAAATTTTGGAAGATGGTTCTCATTCTCAACTATATCTCGGCAAAAAAAATTTATATATCTGATAGGCTAGTTTTGTGTAAGGTAATTTTTCTCTTGGATGCTTTAGCAAGAGAATAAGTATGTTAAAAATTATAGATCACACCCATAGTTAGAGCGTGTGCGCCACCGTCTGTAAATTTACCATCCACTCCAATTAGCCCTGTTTCTGATTGGTTAATAACGGTTTGGGAAGTCGTATACTGATACATATAGGATAAAGCAATCTGCAGATTCGGGCTCTGCTGATATCGTATTCCTCCGGAGTACATAAAGGAATCCGAATCCGGCAGCTCAAAGCCGAGTGTCGACTCAGGGACCGGTGATTGGTCATAAGCAAAACCCAGGGTAGTTGTCAGCTTTTCAGTTAAGGCAATTGTAGCTCCAAGCCGTATTGCATCGCTGTCATTCCAGTTTTTTGCCAGTGGTCGATCA
>JBARUR010000044.1:0-8079 GCA_049645845.1 Desulforhopalus sp.
AGTTCAGGCGGTGTCAGCTTCAAAGTTTTTGGTAGTGAACCATAGTAGTCTATGTTCACTGGCAAAATACTGCGGAAGATGGCGCCGCATGGACTGACCTTCGGTGAACATTGTGTTGAGTAAGAGAAAAAGTGAAACAATGTCGAAGCTCTTGAAAAAACGATATTATTCTGAAACTCAACACAATGTTCATGAGAAATGCGGGTTAGGCTCACGGTCGGCCTATACTCCTGCATGCCCTGATTCTGGTAAAACAAGGAGTGAAATACCATGAATCAGTCTCTTATTGCACAATACGGAGATTCGCAACAGCGGGTCGAAGCAGCCTTGGCGGCCATCCGTGCCGGTCAGGGAGTCCTTCTGGTCGACGATGAAAATCGCGAAAACGAAGGCGATCTAATCTTTTCCGCAGAAAAACTATCTAACGAACAAATGGCCTTGATGATTCGTGAGTGTAGTGGCATAGTCTGTCTCTGCATGACCGGTGAAAAAATTGACAGCCTTGGATTGCCTCCCATGGTAAGGGATAACAGCAGTCGTCATGGGACGGCTTTTACAGTTTCCATTGAAGCAAAACTTGGCGTAACTACCGGTGTTTCAGCTGCCGATCGTGTTCAGACGATTAAAGCCGCCGTTGCGATGGACAGTAAACCGGAAGATCTTTGTCATCCCGGCCATGTATTTCCCTTGCGAGCGCAGCCAGGCGGGGTGCTTGACCGACCCGGCCATACGGAGGGAACAGTCGATCTGATGAAACTGGCCGATCTGCAGCCGGCAGGCATCCTCTGTGAATTGACCAATATTGACGGAACAATGGCCAGGCTGCCTGAAATTGTAACTTTTGCCAATGCCCATCAGATGCCGGTTTTGACTATTGAAGATATTGTCCACTATAGGCAGAGGTTAGGCGAAGCCGATGCTGAAGAGCAGGGTTCCAATATTACTCTGGATACAGAAACCGAAATGATCTGACAAACAGTACCTTAGAAAAGTTCCTTCTTGGGATTTTCTAAGGTACTAACCCGCTTTTCTCATCAGATATTGAGACGATGTTCGTCGTACATCTTCAATGATAAGGTACAGGCAGGGAACCAGTGCCAGGGTTATTACTGTAGCAAAGACAATGCCGAACCCTAAAGACAAGGCCATTGGTATCATAAATCGCGCCTGTCTCGAGGTTTCAAAAATCATCGGTGCCAGACCGCCAAAAGTGGTGAGCGTCGTCAGTAAGACCGGACGAAACCGCCGTACACCTGCCTCCTTGATTGCCTGCTCCGGAAGAGTTCCTTTTCGCTGCTGTTTGTTGGCATAATCCACCAGCACCAGTGAGTCATTGACGACCACGCCGGAAAGTGCAATCATTCCCATCATACTCATCAGGCTCAGGTGATAATCCATGAGCATATGGCCGAATACGGCGCCGATGACCCCGAAAGGTATGGCTATCATCACTATTATGGGCTGAAGGTAACTGCGAAATGGAATGGCGAGCAGAAAATAGATACCGCCCAGTGCAAAAAGAAATCCCGAGAACAGGCTGCCTACACTCTCCTTTCGATCTGCCTCACGGCCTGTATAACTATAACTCAAACCCGGGAAGGTCGCAGCCAGTTTTGGGAGTACCGTCTTGTTCAGGGCATTAAAAATGATGGGAGATTCGCCAATGGGATTCACATTGGCAGATACGGTGACGGTTCTGCGGCCGTCCCGCCTGTTGATGCTGGTATAAGCACGGCCCCGCTCAATAGTGGCAACTTCCTGCAGCGGAACAAAAATTCCTGCAGGAGTGGTGATGAGCAAGGATTCTATGTTGAATTCACTTGTACGCTGTTCTGCCGGGAGGCGGACTCTGACTGTTACTTCATTATTCCCCCGCTGCTGCCGAAGAGCAACAGCTCCCTGATAAGCATTTCGCAGCTGTCTGCCGACTTCGATTGTAGTGAGCCCAAGGCTCTCTCCCCATTCGTTCACCTTGAAGGAAACCTGAACTTTCCCTGGTGTATAGCCATCATCCACATCCTTGACCGGAGAAAAATCTTCGAGCCGGTCTGCCAGAAGTGTACTTGCCTGGTCCAAAACAGAGATATCCCGGTGGCTGAGCTCTACGGAGATGGATGCACCACTGCCGGGGCCGCCTCTGTCAGATTCATATTGCAAGGACTGAAGCCCGATAATCGGACCGGTTGCCTCGCGCCAAAGAGTGGTGACTGCTTCCGTACCTAACGGACGAATAGCAGGAGGGGTGAGATAGCCGTTTATCTCGACTACGTTTCCGTTGATAAGACCGTACACGGATTCGAGCAGCTGCTCCTTCCCATTTTTATCGGCCATTTTTTCAAGCCCGTCAATCAGCTGGTTCCTGACCCTTATCATTTCTACGGTCGGACTGCCATAGGGAAGAGTGGCCGTGGCAACAGTCCGGTCCGATTCAACGCGGGGGGAAAGAATCATACGAATCCGGCCGCTGTTCACATAACCGATGGTAGCGATCATTAATGCTATAAGAAGAGAGACTGTAAAGTATCGAAAGCTGAGGATTTTTACGAGTAACGGACCATAGATATGGTTGATAAAATGCAATACTTTTTTTCCGAAAGCCTGCTGCAGGCCTCCCAAGAACCGGGTGATCCTGTTGCTGCCGTTTTTTCGGCTGTGCGCCAGATGGGCAGGCAGAATGAGCAACGATTCCAGCCAGGAGATTAAGAAGACTATTATCACTACGACAGGAATGACCCGCCATACTTTGCCCATCACTCCCGGTACCATGGCCAGTGGGGAAAAGGCGACGATGTTGGTTAGGATACTGAACGCTATAGGCGTGGCGACATCCTTTGCTCCCTGGATGGCTGCGTCGATATGATTTAAGCCACGCTGTCGATATTCATAGATGTTTTCACCGGCAATGATGGCATCATCGACCACGATGCCAAGAGCGATTATGAAAGCGAACATCGAAATCATATTGATGGATACATCGAAGAACGGCAAAAAGAGCAGTCCACCCAGAAAAGAGATAGGAATGCCCATTGTTACCCAGAATGCCAGCTTCAGTTCCAGAAATATGCCGAGAAGGATAAGCACCAGGAGCAGGCCGATGAAGGCATTTTTTAACAGGAGCTCAAGGCGTTGTTTGTAAATGTCGGATCGATCACTCGAGATAGCCCAGCTAACCGATGGCGGCAGGTCGATTCCGATATCATCCATCGCCTGGTGGGTTGCTTCAGACACTCCAATGGGTGTCTGATCTCCAACCCTGTAGACCAGTAACTGCATGGTCGGCATTTTGTTAAAGGTTGCAAAACGGGTGGCATCCTCAAAACTCTCGCGAACCTCGGCAATATCTTCCAGATAAACTATTGAGCCGGTTTCAGAGGTAATAATCGGGATTCTGGCGAAATCCCTGGCGAAATCGCGGCGATTATTTACCCGTAACAGAATTTCTCCTGCAGTCGTTTCCAGTTTTCCGCCCGGTATTTCAACAGAGGCATCGTCGAGTATTTTTGATATCCCCGCCAGGGTAAGATTATATTTGCGTAAATTTTCCAGTGGAACAGCTACTTCGATTTCGATGTCCCGGGCATCAGTCAGATCTACCTGAGTTATGCCTTTTGTCTGCAGGAGCCGGTCCCGCACCTGTTCGACTATTTCCCGTAGTGAATGTTCGGGGATGTCCCCAAAGATATTCAATCGGAGCACCTGACGTTTTATGGCATCAAGGGTTATGACCGGATCTTCGGCATCGACGGGAAAAGTTGTTATTCTATCCACTTCCTGCTGAATGTCCTGAAGAACTTTTTGTGCATCGGCATCATCTTGCAGTTCTGCACGGATGCTCGCGCTCCCTTCGCCGGCAGTAGCTCTTACTTCTTTTATACCGTCAATTCCACGGATTGCTTCTTCAACAGCAAGGATGATACCCTGCTCAACCTCTTCCGGGCTGGAACCGGGGTAGGCAACTCTAACGGAAACAGTGTTCAGCTCAAATTCGGGAAAGACCTCTCTTTTGATCTTCGTGGTCATATAGAGCCCGCCAAGGATCAGAGCAATCATCAAAAGATTCGGCGTGACCCTGTTATTTACCATCCAGGAAATGATGCCGTGCTGCCCTGTTTGTCCGGAACTGTTCAATGGACAACCTCTTTCTTTGTATCCCACGAATCATTGGCTGCCGCAGCGGTTCTATCCTCCTCCTGCCCTTTTATCCCACGTGGCATAAGCTTTAAAGGAATACCGGCTACAGGCGAAGAAAGGTCGGAGACAATCAGTTTTTCACCATCCGCAAGACCTGCACCGATAAAAATGAGATCGTTGTTTTTTGCAACAATGTCAACGTCGCGAATTTCCAGGGTGTTATCGCCCTTCATCAGCCAGACGTTCTCTCCTCCGTGCAGGTAATCTCTGCTTATCGCGATGACGGAGGCAAGTTGTCTCCCCTCGATTTCTGCGCGTACGAACGAGCCAAGGAGCAGTTGAGGCTTTCCTCTGTTTTCGGGCAGAAGGCTAAGTGGATCTTTGATTGAGACATATACCGCGGCCATTCTTCCCTGTTCTTCAACATCGGCTGCCAGCCGGATAACCCGGCCTGTAAGGAAACTACCATCTTTAGCCATTTGGTGGAGAAAAATTCGTACTCTTGAACCCTGCTGAGCCGTATCGTCGGTTGGAAAAGTTACCCATTTAAGCTGATCTATCGGAAGAGCGAGTTTCAACCAGAATTCATCTGTTCCGACCAGCCTGGCAAGGACGGTTGATTCTGAAACTCTGGTACCGATGTTGACTGATCTGGACAGCACAACGCCGTTAAAAGGAGCTTTGATCCTGGTTCTCTTGAGGTTAAGTTCGGCTTGAGCCAAATTTGCTTTTACACCTTCGAGTGTCGCTTTTTGCATCGCCAGCTGGGGTTCGCGCAGCATCAGTTTCTTTTCAGCCTCGCTCACTTCCTGACCCAAAAGTTCGAACTCCTTTTGGGAAATTCGCTGGTTGCCCATTTCAAGTTCAAGTTCGTTCCTGACCTTAGCCACCTCACTTTGCAGCCTTTTGACAGTCAATTCATAATCAACAGGATCGATGTTTGCCAGCACGTCGTCTTTTGCAAAGAGTCCACCGGGAACCATCTTGTCGCTCATACTGATGATTTCACCGCCTACACCCGGGGTAAGGTTGATCTCTTTTGCCGCAAGCACCGTGCCCATGCCATTGATCGTGAGTCGATGAGAGGCGTAGTTGATTTGTTTTACCTCAACGAGAGAAGGGGTTGGTTCGCGTTTTCGGGGCTTGGCCTCAGGACCGGTCTTCAGGTAATAGGCGGCAAGAGCTACTCCGCATCCAAGAACAATGGTTGAAAGTAATACTTGAAGCGAAAGAGTAATGAATCGCTTTTTATTCGAGGTTTCTTTAGGAGCAGGATTGTCTGCCGATGTCATTGATTACAGCCTCTTGGTAGGTACACCAGGTTTATCCGGATGGTGTAAAGATTTGGAAAAATATGTACTGTTTCCTGCAGCGGGCTCAATCTGCAATTCAGGGATACGTCCACTGAGTGCCCGATAGAGGGATATTCGAAAATTTATCAACTGGCGTTCGCTGGAGAGAATGCTCCGTTGCAGACCCTGATGGGAGAGGAGGGCCAAAAGTACTCTTTGGTAGTTTTCTGCACCTTGTCGGTAGCGTGTCCCAACGTGTTCGATGGTTTCTGCAGCATATTGCAGCTGAGTCTTCAAACTGTCCAGAACAATTTGCTGTTCCTTTTCCCTTACAAGGCCATCTTCTACTTCACCAATTGCCTCTAGAATCGTTTCACCATGATTGTAAAACAGTTGTCTGGCAATTGATTCATTTCTTGCCACTTCAGCCTTACGCAGACCGCCGTCGAAAAGTGGGCCAAAAAGATTACCGGCAAGAGTGGAAAACCAGTTATTAAAAAGATCTTGGGATCGATTGCCGGAAGTGGATAATTCTGCAGAAAGAGTGAGCTGCGGAAATCGATCGGCTACAGCAGCAGCTACTCGATAGTCTGCTGCTTTTAGACTAAGGAAACTGCTTTCAATATCCGGCCTTGTGGTAAGGATATCGAGCGGGATACCAGTGTTGGGAAGAGGCGGAAGATCCGGTAATTGATCACGCTGCGGCAGGTCGGCCGTTCCGGGTGGAATGCCAAGCAGGATAGCCAGCTGATGTTCCAGTACTTGTTTGCCGGCGCGTAGTCCGGCGAGATCGCCAATATTGCTTTCCACCAGTTGTCGCTGCTGCAGGACATCGGCGATACCGACTTTTCCTGAGCGGAACTGTGAAGATATAAGTTCCAGCACCTTGGAATTTGTTTCTTGTTGCTGAATAAGCAGGTCGAGCTGCAGGTCGGCTTCCACCCTTTCATACCAGGTGGTGGCCACTGCGGCGGCAAGGGAAATGACCGCAGTGTGGTAATCAGCTTCAGTTGCCTTTACATCAAGTATCGCCGCGTCCCTTTGTGAACGTAGTCTGCCCCATAGGTCAATCTCATAAGAGGCGGCTACCCCGAGAGAAAAATTTTCCAGAGTTGTATCTGTGGAATAATTTCGCGTTGATGATCCTCTACCCTGGCCATCAAGAAAAGGAACCAGCAATGCTCCGGACTGCCTGGCGATCGCTTCGGCCTCGTCAATTCTTTCCCGGGCTATACGAAGCGAGAAATTTTCGTTTAAGGCCTGGTCAATAAGAAGAGAAAGAGAATCATCCTGGAAATCGAGCCACCATTTCGCCTGAAGCGGGACTTCGCCCTGTATGGAAAAATTCGCGGGAAGATTCATTGGTGAAACAGATCGTTTGGTAACCGGAATGCATGCGCAGAGAAGACTGAAAAAAAGGATGAAGAGTCCTGTTAGCGCCCTGATGGAAAAGCAAAGGTGGAGAATACTGCAGATTTTTTCCGACATAATCAATATATATTTCTTTGATCCTGAATGAGTACTCCGGATTTCTATCCGGTTTATATCGACGAGATGATACAACGCTAAGAACAGTAGGTCGAAATGGGTTTCTTAGCAACAGGCAAGTGTCTACTAATCTAAATAAAAGGTGTCTCTTGGTTGATTTCTGCCGATTTTGCAGGCATGATTATGGTTAATAAGATTTTAGCCCGCATTTCTCATTTCACCAAAGGTCAGTCCATGCGGTGCCATCTTCGTCAGTATTTTGGCAGTGAACATAGCCTACTATAGTTCACTGCCAAAAACTTTGAACCTGACACCGCCTGAACTGATGAGAAATGCGGGTTAGTAGTCAATTTTTTCCAAAAGTGAAAAAATGAAATCCAAACGTTCCGCTTTGAGATTCCCCTGTGATCATCAGTTGGTGAGCTATAAAACTGCCTATGATACAGGTGAAGCGCAATTGATAAATATCTCTACTGCCGGCTGTGTTTTTTCTGAATTGACAATGCCACTGCCCATGCAGGAAAAGATACTCGCCTCCATTGCTTTTCCAGGTGAGGGTTACACGTTTCAGGCGCAAGGCGTAGTGGTGAGAGTTGAAAATGATTGTACTGCTATTAGTTTTACCCTTGTTGAGCCCGAAGACCAGGCACAGCTGAGGAGACATTTCGCAAGGCAGATGCGAAGAAAATAGCAGCCAAAAGAGATGTTGCGCATAATCAGGCGCTTATTTTAACTTTTGAAAATCGGCCCCCTGGGCATAAAGAATGGAACAATTTATCGCCCGACAGCCGATACTTGATATAAATAAAAGACTTTATGGTTACGAACTGCTTTATCGAGGAGTACCCGGCAAGCTGCTGGGGCAGGTAAGCGGTGAGCAGGCAACAGCGAGTCTTCTTTCCAGTGCTTTTCTCACCGGCGATATCGAAGTTATCTCCAATAATCGACTCTGTTTTATTAACTTCACCCAGGAACTGCTCGAAAACAATCTGCCTTTCAGCTTCCCTAAGACAAAAGTTGTGGTAGAGATTCTTGAAGACGTAGAACCGACTCCGCAAGTAATTAATGTCTGCCGAAGACTAAAAGAAAGTGGTTACACCCTGGCTATTGATGACTTTGTCTATAATAGAAAATTCGATCCTCTGCTCGAGATGGTTAAGATTGTCAA
>JBARUR010000045.1:0-2346 GCA_049645845.1 Desulforhopalus sp.
GATCACAGCTGAAGATAGAGTTCAACAGATTTCATCGATTCTTTTGATGAGACAGATTCCCCGGTTGTTGATGCGATCAGGCCGAGTGGTAAACTTTCCTGAAAAAGAACACGACAAGTGAAAGTCATTTTCCTGATGGCCTATGTATTGCTTTTGGTCAAGGCAAACAGAAAATCCACCATCTTCTCTTGGGAGAATCTTGCCAAATCGTGATTATCAAATTGGGCGGTAAAATGGGTGAGGACTAACTCACAGGTTTTACTGATTAACTTCGTTGGTTGGCGGTGATGGACATTCAGGACTAAGGTTAAAGATTCTCGTCTATTCAAATACTTAACATTGGCAGAACGTATCTCTCACTACTGAGGGGGGTCATGGCCTTATTGATCCAAGAGTCATCTCATGCCAATCGACAGTGCAATCACTATTTCAAAGACAATCTTTGGAAATCTATAATCGGTGACTACTCCATTTCTAAGCAATTTTTCGTGATTAGCCGGTCCTACAATGTCAGGATAGTCTTAACTTCTACAATTTAGCAGAAACTCAAGCTTGCCTCATGTAATCTCTCTATAGTGAAAATACTTACGGCCCCTTTTTCTTCCGAAAGGATCTGCGAGAGGGTAGGGTAACAAGCCGTTCTTTCTTAATTGGTAACTGCACCGCGATTATTCGAACAGCTTGACAACTATAATGGACCCCGTTATAATGTGATCCATGATACGAACCTTTAAGTCTGCTGGAACTGAAGATATTTTTGATGGTATGGCATCTCGAGAAGCTCGAAAATGCTGTCCTCAAACTATTTGGCCGGTTGCTCGCCGAAAGTTGGATCAAATTAACCGGGTTCGAGAGATCAATGAACTTAATATACCTCCAGGTAATCGCCTGGAGCGCTTGCAAGGCGACCGACAGAATCAATACAGTATCCGCATTAACCAACAATACAGAATTTGCTTTAAATGGGAGGAAGGCCATGCCTACGAGATCGAAATCACAGATTACCACTGATGTTGGACGACGACTGCCTCGTAATCGTCCCCCGACACATCCGGGAGAAATGCTTTTAGAGGAATTTGTTAAGCCACTTGACCTTACACAAACAGAACTTGCTCGTCTTCTGGACGTTTCCTACCCTCGTCTGAACGAAATTATCAAAGGCAGGCGCTCAGTAACTCCAGATACTGCATTGCGGCTGTCTCGTGTTTTGGGTATGTCTGCAGATTTCTGGCTAGGTTTGCAACAGGATTGGGATCTTTGGAATGCCATGAACAGCCCTGAAGCAAAACAGATTAATCGACTGAAGCCATTTTCACGAGATCAGCATTCTTTTGCATAACTATTTCTGCATCTAACAGGTATTCCGCTATCGCCTATGCATTGCCGATTTAGATCGGAGAGAGGATTGTTTTTCCATCTTCCTTTTATCCTGAAGAATCAGGAAACACTTTAATATTCTAGTAAAACCTTCTTGTGATGATGGCCATTGCAAATATCAAAAATCCAGAGGGCCTATCTTCTTTATTGTGACGCTTTTAATAGTATGCGTATAGATCATGGTGTTTTTCAGATCACTGTGACCAAGCAACTCCTGAATTGTGCGAATGTACAATCATTCTGGAGTGAGTCAGTTGCGTCGGAGATGAGTATTTTATACAGCATATTCAGCAAAAACTTTTAGGCCGAATACCCGGACTTTCAATTGTATCTGACAATGGGACGAACTCGTTACAGGAACCTCAATCGACTTACAGCAATCTTTTTAGGGGCCAGAAGGAATTAGTCAGCGCTGAAAATGCCAATTTGTTGTCATTAACTATTTAAAATAATAGTTGTTGTTGTCCGACCCCGTTTGTGACCCATTTGTCCAGATATAAAATCGCTGCCTATAAGGAAGGCGGTTTCTTTCGATCATCCTGCTTTTGACTTCTTAATTCAATCGGATTACGCAATCCTCTGAAAAGCGCCGGGACTTTTCCCTCAGGAAGTCCCGGTTGAAACGTGGTTCTTTTCTTTATAATCAGAGACTACTCATTGGATAGAAAGACAATCTCCACCCGCCGATTCTCCTGCCGGCCCGAGGCACTGTCGTTGTTAGCTACCGGATACATTTCGCCAAAACCCTTGGTGGTAATTCGATCGGGGCTGATACCCCGGGCCATTAAGGCCGATGCGACTGACTCCGCCCGTTTCTGCGACAGCATCATGTTGGAGCTCTCGCTACCGGTGTTGTCGGTGTGGCCTTCCACGCTGATTTTCGTTTCCGGATGATTATTGAGAAAGCCCACCAGTTGGCCAATGGCTCTCTGGGCGCCGGGCATCAGACCAGCTTCACCTGTCTTAAAG
>JBARUR010000046.1:0-78163 GCA_049645845.1 Desulforhopalus sp.
TGACGGTAATCTGAAAAGTGGGGTATAAACAACCCTTACGCCGGAGTGGTGAAACTGGTAGACGCACTGGACTCAAAATCCAGCGGGGGCAACTCCGTGTCGGTTCGATTCCGACCTCCGGCACCATTTTAAGATCCCATGACTTCCTAATTGTTCTTTTTAACCCTCTATTCGTAATGGATAGAGGGTTTTTTTGTTCCTATACGTTCTAATAAAATCCCTTTACTTCTGACTTGAAAAGAGGGTATTTTAGCGGTTTTATTAAAAAGGAATCGAATACCCACTGGATTCTGTGGCTTAAAATGGAGGTGATTTATGGCTAAACTATCAGCTGTCAAAGTTGAAATGCGAAGGTAAAGGACAAGCCCTATAAACTATCTGATGGGCATGGTATGTATTTTCATGTTGCTCCTTCTGGTAAGAAAACATGGAGATACCGCTTCAAAATCGATGGGAAAGAGTCGACATTTACTTTGGGTGAGTATCCTCAGATGACCCTTGAGCAGGCACGATCTAAAAGAGTAGTGGCCAGAGAACAGGTAAAAGGGGGTATAAATCCAGGCAGAGCTCTGCGTGAGGCTAATGAGGTTAGAAAAGCGGAAAAAGAGGCGGAAAGAAATATAGGGAAGACAACCTTTGAGTTTGTCGCTCTTGAATGGATTGAATTACAGCGGGAAAGGTGGAGCAAAGATCACTCAAATGCTGTCTTGGATACATTACGTCGTGATGCTTTTCCCATGATTGGAGATCATCAGATTGACACGATTCCACCTCCTGTTGTTTTAAAAGTGCTTAGGAAGATAGAAAGCAGGGGGGCTCTTGAAATAGCTAACAAGGTGCTTCAGCGTATGAGTGCTGTTTTTCGCTATGCTGTCCAGACTGGATTGGCGACCTATAATCCAGCGTCTGATATGAGAGGAGTGATTAAAACAAGGAAAGTATTACACAGAGCAGCTTTAGATGAAAAGGAATTGCCTGAATTTCTTTATAAGCTTACTACAGCTGATTTAAATGTGACAACTCGCTTGGCACTTCAGTTTACCATTTTGACAGCTACGAGAAGTGGCGAGGTAAGAGGAGCCGTCTGGGATGAAATAAATCTTGAGGATAGGATTTGGAAAATTCCAGCAGAACGTATGAAGATGGCAACTCCTCATAATGTACCATTATCGAAACAAGCAGTAAGAATTTTGGAAAGAGTCGGGAAACTATATGGCCAAAGCAGTTTAGTTTTTCCAGGTATACGTGATCATAATAAAAAGTTGTCAGAGAATACTTTGCTCTATGCTTTGTATCGGATGGGCTACCATAGTAGGGCAACAGTTCATGGTTTTCGAGCTGTCTTCTCTACTATCGCCAATGAAACAGGATGGAATGGTGATGTAATAGAAAAAGCTCTTGCTCACGAGCAGAGAAATAAAGTCCGAGCAGCCTATCACAGGAGTGAATATTTGGAACAACGTAGAGAGCTCATGCAATGGTGGGCAGATCATCTAGATGGGTTTTTGCAGGAGTTTTATAAATAACTTTGCTACTAAAAAATAATTAAAAGTTGTGAATAGATTTCTTACTGCCTCGTAACCTCTTGATTTCAAACTTTAAAGATTGTTTTTGATATTCTTTTATACCACGTGGTTGCGTGTATTGTGTTTCGTGTTCCCTCGGTAAAAGTGCCTTTGCTACGAATAATAAGATGAAAGCAAAGTTATCCAAAAAACCAAAGGGAGATAACATGAAATACGAACGACTAACAAGAATTTTACGTAGAAAACAAGTTGAAAGCATCACAGGGTTATCAAGATCCACAATATATCTAAGGATGAAAAAGGGCACTTTTCCTAAACAAATAAATATTGGTTTAAGGTCAGTGGGGTGGCTTGAGTACGAAATAATTGAATGGATGGAATCGTGCATCCAAAACAGAGCTAATGCTAAAAGCGAGATAAGTTGAAACAGGGTAGTTGTGCTTCATATGAAATGGAGGATGACTATGGATCCTAGGTTTCGTCTTCTTAAGGTTAGAATTAAACAACGCCTAGAGAGAAAATGGAAGGCTACAAAAGCAAAGATTTATGCAATAAAAAGCATCGAAATTAATGGTCCATTAAATGTGAGTTTACATTTTAATATGAAACATTCTTGTGAGTTTTCCACTATATGCACTCTGTTGGAAACAAGTGGCTACTTTAAAAATGTGAACGAACTTTTTGAAAAATGGGAAGCTGAAAAAAGATGGAAAGTCAAAGGTAGACAAAAGCGTAAGGCGTATTTGATCCGCCTGATAGCAAACATTTTATTGCTTCCAATGATGTGGTCCAGTAAAAATGGACAATTTTTTAAGCGGCCTTTTTCAAAGCCATCCTTTTCTCAAATTCTCTAGGGCTGAGATAACCCAGGTATGAATGACGCCGGTTGCTGTTGTAGAACATTTCAATATAATCGATGATATCTCTTCTGGCTCCTTCTCTGGTGCTGTAAACTGTGTCAGCTGCACGTTCTGTTTTTAAACTTCCAAAGAAGCTCTCTGCAACGCTATTATCCCAACAATCTCCTTTGCGGCTCATGCTGCTGATCATGCCATGGCTTTTGAGCATTTTCTGGAAATCATTGCTACAATACTGGCTGCCACGATCTGAGTGAAAAAGAAGACCTGTTCCTGGCCGCCGACGCCAAACAGCCATAAGCAAGGCATCAAGGACCAGCTTCTTCGTAATCCGGTTGCTCATCGACCAGCCAACTACCTGACGAGAAAACAGATCCAACACTATAGCCAGGTACAACCATCCTTCTGTCGTCCAGATATACGTAATATCAGAGCAATAAACCTGATCTGGCTCCGGGACTTCGAATTTTCTTCCCAGTAGGTTCGGTGCTACCGGAAAATTGTGCGCGCTGTCAGTTGTTGCTTTGAATTTCTTTTTCTGTTTAGCAGCAACCCCGGCTAACTTCATGAGTGATCCCGCCTTGGCGCGACCACAGGATTCACCCTGGGCCTCCAGTTCAGCCGATATTCGCCGCGCACCGTATGACGCTTTCGTTTGTCGGGAAATTTCTTTTACCTTGGGAACTAATCGCTCCCTTTCCTGCTGCCGGGTTGACTTCTGTCTTGTCTTCCAGGAATAGAAACCACTGCGACTAACTTTCATCACCTTGCACAGCAAAGCTAGTGAATAGGCCTTCTTTGCAGCATCAATAAATTGAAACCTCACCCCTGTTCCTTGGCAAAGAAGGCCGCTGCCTTTTTTAGTATCTCACGCTCTAACTTCAGTTGTTTGTTTTCTTTACGAAGCCGCTTGAGTTCGGCCTGCAGAGATACCGTGCTGCCAATGTCACCTTCACCATCTTCGATCTCGCGCTTCCATCGGCTAAGTTGATTCGGATTCACTCCTAGATTTCTTCCTGCTTCAGCATAGGAATACCCTTGCTCAGTAATGAGCTTCACCGCCTCTTCTTTAAACTCTTTCGTATAACTACGTCTTTTTTTCTTGTTCATTGAACACCTCCAGAATGATAAATAATTCACTCTTAAAAAAGTGTCCATTGAACCCCTACCACGTCAGTGCCATGCAAATGTTTTTTTTGTGTTTTTCCAGTTTATCAAATTGATATTGCGCAGCATTCGGTTTTCAATGGTTAAAATAATCTCTCAGAGTTGGCAATGGCTTATAGTTACGCGTGGAATGCAATTTTTAATCCAGGAAGAGCAAAGGATTTTTTTCAGGTGAGCAGCCCACAGCCATTTGAACTAGATAAAAATCAATTCTGCCGTACTAATGCATGGTCGTTGTCAGAATTTTCCCGATTGATTTATCTGAGAGGGAACAATGGGACGGATATCGCAAACCAGACAGCGACCCGAAACCTATTTTTACAAAAGATTGGCATGGAAGAGCGCTGGTTCCATAACGGTCAACACATTCAGTGCGCCATTCTAGGAACGTTGCCTGGCCCAATAAAACGCTTTTCAGTTTTGGTTTTCAGGGGTACACAGGGCAGAATATCCAACTGGTTTTACAATCTGAGCACAACCCTCTCCCCCTGGCGCCCAGGAGGTGATGTCCATAAGGGTTTTAAATTGCTGCTGATGGAAGCCTGGGGAGCAATCGAACAACAGCTCAATAGCTTATCCGAACCTGTATATTATACTGGTCATAGTCTGGGTGGTGCGCTAGCCGTCCTTGCAGCGTCACTGAAAAAACCTGAAGCGGTATATACGTTTGGTGCACCAAGAATAGGCAATCTTGAGTTTGTCAACTCAACTAAGCATATAAATATTTACCGGGTAGTGAATCATAGAGACATTGTACCCTGTGTAATCTCGAATCCTGCTATTATGCATGTCGGAGAACCTCAATACCTGACCACTTCAAAAACAACCAACTCTCATCGTTCCTGCTTCGAAGCACCAGCTTTTCTAGCTGATCACTCCCCCTCGAACTACACTGTTGGTTTGTAGATGTCGAGACATTGTTTGTGGTATTTATTTTTTCTCAATGCCTAGAATATTACGCTAATTATTTCAAAAATACTGTCGAACCATCCTGTATACATTGTTAAATATTCCCGATAGTTTCAGTGCAACTTGTTCAATAGCTCTTTCAGACATAATGCCCGTCTCTTTTACAAGCCGCTCAGTAATCAGGAAGCTTAGATCGATGCTGACCGTGCTCTTGAGTTCACCAGTCGCTCAAATTCCTCCTGGGCTTCAATGCAACGTGTTGCTATCGGCCTTGCTTCAAGCCTTTTTAGACCAATATACTCTCCGGTTATTTCGCAATAACCATATTCCCCAGCCTCAATCCTGTTTAAAGCAAGTTCGATTTCCTGTAGTAATTGGCACTGTCTCTTACTGGTACTGAAATCAACGAAAATCTCCGTTTGCTGGGCGCTTTGGTCGAGGGCGTCTGCCAACCTTACATCATTATCCTTGAGCTCTTCTAGAAACATCTCCGATTTTTCTAGTAATTCCTCACGCCATGCCAGGAGTTTCGCTTTAAAGTATTGACGATGATTAAAACACATATACTCTTCATCCTGTGAGGGCTTATAGGTTTTAAAATGATTCAGATGCATTGTCGTTCTCCTTGCAAGTTTTGGGCATTCGCATTCCCCTACTATTAAAGGATTACATAATCCTGTTGTCGCCTTCTCAGTCTGGAAAGAATTTTCACAGACAGCAAAAATATACCCACCATTTGTTTAGGTCTTGTTAGTTTTTCTATATGAAAAATTTTGGCGGTACCCCCCATCACTGGAAAAAATCAACCCGCCCCTGTCTGTTGATAAGAAAGTGTTGATGGATTCAGGACATGACCAGATTTAAACCGAGCCTTATAACGATTCTATTATTTTCCTAATATTATACTCCTAAAATAATTTTCGAAGGGCAGAGTTTTTTGGAATCCAATCCATCAGTCACGCCACAAACTAACAGAAATTTTTTACACGACATGTTTACCATTGATCAGGTAATTGCTGAGCACTACCCGACCCTTAACCAACGAAAAGTGAGTGGTCCGATCATCAAGTCACTCCTGCGGCGTCTGGTTCATGAACAGGCCTTTCTTGAATTTGCCAAAGAGTATCCTCACCTGAACGGCATCGAGTTTGTTGAGCAGGTTCTGGAATATTTCCATTTCAGCTACGCGGTGAACGGCCGTCAGCGTGAAAATATTCCGATTACCGGCAAGGTGATAATCATCGCCAACCACCCGATTGGTTCCCTCGATGGCCTCGCCCTGTTGAAATTAGTACATGAGGTACGCTCTGATGTGAAAATAGTCGCCAATGATCTGCTGATGTCGGTTACTCCACTTCAAGCCTTTCTCTTGCCGGTCAAAAACATGAACGGCATCAGCAAAAAACAGGATATTCAGCGGATCCATTCTGCACTTATCAAGGAGGAAGCAGTGATCATATTTCCTGCGGGTGAAGTTTCCCGATTCGGCTTTCGTGGAGTGAGAGACGGGCAGTGGAATAAAGGCTTTTTAAAATTAGCAGTACGGGCCAAGGCCCCGATCCTGCCGATCTATATCAGCGGCCATAACTCGATTCCGTTTTATCTGGCTTCCATTGTAGTAAGGCCGCTGTCGACAATTATGCTGGTGGGTGAAATGTTTCGCCAACGAGAAAAACAGCTCAAGATGACAATCGGTTCGGTCATCCCTTACCATACGTATTCTGGGCTCACCTTCTCCTGGAAAGAAAAAACCAAACTTTTCAAAAAGCACGTCTACCGAATCGGGCAAAGAAAAAAGCCCCTTTTCGCAACCGAATCGGCAATAGCCGGCCCTGAACGAAAGACCGAGCTGAAAAAAGCAGTGCAGCTCGGTGAGAGACTCGGAGCAACACCCGATGGAAAAATAATTTACCTCTTTGAACCGGTCGATTCATCAAGCATCATGCGGGAGATCGGCAGACTGCGTGAACTGGCTTTTCGAGCAGTAGGTGAAGGGACCGGCAACCGGCGGGATTTTGACCAGTATGACTGGTACTACCAGCACCTCATCCTCTGGGACGAAGAAGAACTCGAAATTGCAGGGGCCTATCGGTTTGTCGATGCAAGTAAAATGATCCTGAAAAATAAAGCAAACGGTCTGTATTCAGACAGCTTGTTTAAAATGGATGTGGAAAATTGTTATTTTTTGAAAAATGGGCTCGAACTCGGTCGCAGTTTCGTCCAGCCACGATACTGGGGAAAGCGCAGCCTCGAATATCTTTGGTATGGTATAGGTACTTTCCTCGCCAAAAATCCGCAATACCGGTATCTCTTCGGGCCGGTCAGTATCAGTAATACCATGCCTCTGATGGCGAAGGAACTGCTTATCTATTTTTACAAACTCTATTTTTCTGGGAAAAGCGACATAGGCTGTTCCCGTAATCCTTTCAGTTTCTCACATCCCCTTGAAACACTGAAAAAAGAATTTTCCGGAGAGAATTACCGAGCTGATCTAATCAAATTGAAATCGTTACTCAACAATTTCGGCACTGCGATACCACCGCTCTATAAGCAATACACTGAACTCTGTGAACCCGGAGGTGTGGTCTTTCTTGATTTCAATATCGATCCGGCTTTCAACAACTGTGTGGATGGCCTGGTCATCGTTGATAGCCACAAACTCAAAGAGCACAAACGTAAGCGGTATATGGAGGAGACCCTTCTCGCCTCATAGATCAAACTCAACTACCTCAGGATGAACATGACGAATCATAAGAAAATATTTATCCTCGACACCAACGTTATCCTGCACGACAGCTCCTGTATCCATTGTTTTGATGAACACGACATAATCATACCAATCCCGGTCCTTGAAGAATTGGATCAGTTCAAAAAGGGGAGTCAGACCATTAACGACCATGCCAGGCAGTTTGTCAGGGAACTCGACAAACTCAGCACAGATAAAATTTTTAACGGTGGTATAGCACTAGGCGAGGATAAAGGAAAAATAGCTCTTCGCCTGGATATGGATCTGCACCCCGACCTGAGAAGAACTTTTTCAAATAGAGAGAAGAAGGATCATCGAATCATCAACATTGCCTACCATACCGCCCAAATAAATAAAGAGTATACCGTCATCCTGGTCAGCAAGGATGTGAACCTTCGCATGAAAGCCCGTTCCGTCAAGCTGATGGCAGAAGACTACACCACGGATTATATCCGCGACCCTGCACACCTTTATTCAGGCTGCCGTTATGAGGACGACATTGAATCTCCGCTGATAGAAAAACTTTACGAACAAAAGGGGGAACTCACCAGCGGGGACTTTATACCGAACACAAAATTGCATCCCAACGAATACATAGTGCTCCGTAACGGCAAGAAATCAGCATTGGCAACATATGAGCAGGGCGCTATTGAAAATGATTTTGTCATAAGGCGGGTAAATAAAGAGACCGTATACGGCATAGTACCCCGTAATGCCGAACAGTCTTTCGCTGTCCATGCCTTGCTTAATTCCTCTGTCAAGCTCGTGACTATCTCGGGAAAGGCAGGGACAGGTAAAACGCTTCTCGCCCTGGCAGCTGCACTCGAAGCCCGCAGTCACTATCGACAGATTCTGCTGACCCGCCCGATAGTGGCGCTGTCCAACAAAGATATAGGCTTTCTTCCCGGAGACATTCAGTCAAAGGTCAAGCCATACATGCAGCCGCTGTTCGACAACCTGAGTGTCATCAGAAGCCAGTTTTCAGAAAAAAGTGACATGTTCCAGCGCTTGCAGACAATGCTGGAAGATGAAAAACTTGCGATCGAACCGCTCGCTTATATCAGGGGCCGAAGTCTGGTCAAGATGTTTATGATCGTTGACGAGGCCCAAAATCTGACCCCTCACGAGGTGAAAACCATCATTACCAGGGCTGGTGAGGGAACAAAAATCGTCTTTACAGGCGATATCAACCAGATAGATCATCCTTACTTAGGCTTACGCTCAAATGGTCTCAGCACCCTGATCGAAAAAATGCAAGGGCAGAAACTCTACGCCCATATTGACCTGCAAAAAGGTGAACGTTCCGAACTCGCCGAACTGGCCAGCAATATTCTATAACTTCCTCTTTTCAGGATATCCTTTCAATATTCCTTAATTCGAATCGCAATCCATTCTTATGAAATCTTCATTACAAAGCCTCAACAGCCTCCGACCATTTTTCCGCGGTAGACTTCCCGGTCAACTCATAATCCAATACAGCAATTGCTGCAATGCAGATTGCCCCCAATGTGGTATGAGACGATCAGCAAACATTCAGCGACACACCCTTGGCAAAGAAATCGTCATGCGTTTGATCGATTCTGCCGCTAAAAAAGGGATCAAAGCCCTTTCCTTTACCGGCGGAGAACCCCTGTTATTTCTAGATGACATTATCCAATTGATACATCACGCTTCTGCGGCGGGCATCCCTTATATCCGTACTGGCACCAACGGCTTTCTTTTTAGGGATTCCGACACGCCCGGATACGAAAAAAAAATTACTACTCTGGTTGAAAAACTTGCCGCAACCGACATCTACACCTTTTGGATCAGTCTTGATTCGGCAGAACCAGCAAATCATGAAGCAATGCGTGGCCTCAAGGGGGTTGTCAAAGGTATTGAAAAAGCTCTGCCAATTTTTCATGATCACGGGATTTATCCGGCGGTTAATCTTGGAATAAATCGAGCAACAGGAGGGAGGTCACACCAGGTATTTCTGCATGATAGCGACACCTCCGATGAGCTATTCCTGGAAGCCTTCAAAGCATCTTTTGTCCGCTTCTACAGCTTTGTCCATAATCTTGGATTCACCACGGTAAATGCATGTTATCCGATGAGTAGTGATTCTGCTGTCGCTGAAAGTGACGGTAGTGGAGGATCGCTTGACACCGGACTCTACGGTGCCGTTTCCAGTGACAGCCTTGTGTCGTTTTCTCCGGCCGAGAAAACACTCATCTTCACAGCCCTGATGGAGACAATTCCAAAGTTTAGGGGAAAACTGCGCATCTTTACCCCTAGATGTTCACTGCACAACCTTATAAGAAAATTCGCAGATCAAAAACAATCTCTTTACCCCTGCCGGGGCGGCACCGACTTCTTTTTTGTCAATTGCGACAACGGCCGAGTCCATCCCTGCGGCTACCGTGACGAACCTCTAGACGAATTACCTGAGCTGGGTCAGCGACAAAGAAACGGAGCCTCCTGTGAGCTGTGTGAGTGGGAGTGTTTTCGCGATCCCTCCGATTTGCTGGGACCATTTGCCGAGTTATTTTCAAGGCCTCACCGTCTTCTTGCCCAATTTGCCAGGGACCCGAAATTCTACAAACTTTTACAGCAGGATCTGCGCTATTATCGTGCCTGCGATTTTTTTAATGGTCGCCTTGCTCCGCGATTAACGGCAATGAAACGGTATGAAAAATAATGTGGGATCTGCCTTCAATTACGGCCACCCACATCTGCAAGTAACCCCTTTATAACACCATTTTGACAAAACCATAACACACTTCCTGTATTGTGTTTTACATGTCAATCAACACAGGGAGGACATATGCATTTGAACTTCAGGACCCTTTGGATTTCAGACACCCATCTCGGCGGCAAGAATTTAAAAAGTGATCAATTACTTGATTTCCTGCAAAAAACAGAATCAGAATATCTTTACCTGGTGGGCGATATCTTCGATATCGTCAAACTTAAAAATAAATGGTACTGGCCCGAAATTAATGACCGCATTATTCATCTTATTCTCCAGAAGTCGCAAAACGGCACGACAGTTGTCTATCTCCCAGGCAACCACGATGCCCAGTTTCGCAACTATATTGGATTCAATTTTAATGGAATAAAAATCTGCACCGAAGCAATCCATGAAGCAGCAGACGGTGGTCGCTTTCTGGTCACACATGGTGACGAGTTCGACTGTGTCGTGCAAAACAGCCGATGGCTGGCCAATATCGGCAGTCTTCTTTATGACGCCCTTTTAAACATCAATCGCTGGTATAACAATATCCTTTTGAACCGGGGCAAAAGCTACTTCTCGCTCTCAGCCTATATCAAAAATAAATGCAAAACAGCTGTTAATTATATAGGTAGCTTCGAGCAAGCTTTGATCAATGAGATCCAACTGAAGAAGGTCGACGGAATAATTTGCGGCCATATTCATCACGCCTCGATAAAAGCCTTAGGCAACTCTCTTTATAGTAATACAGGAGATTGGGTGGAAAGCTGCACTGCTCTCGCTGAGAATAGCAATGGAACCATCGGCATTATTCAATGGGTGGATAACACACCCGTCATAGAACCTGCACTACTGAGGAAAAATGAGAAAAATCGCTATAGTGACCGATGCTTGGCACCCACAAATTAATGGTGTTGTTACGACACTTACACGGACGGTAAAAGATCTGATCGACTTTGGTTACCAAGTCAAAACCATAACACCCCAAGCTTATCCTACTGTAAGATGTCCGACATATCCTGAGATATCGATTGCTCTAGCCAGACCCAAGTCAATTGCTAATGATCTGTTTTCCTTTCGGCCCAACTGCATCCATATTGCCACAGAGGGACCACTCGGCTGGGCGGCAAGGTCGATATGCAAACGAAGGCGATTTGCCTTCAGTACTTCTTACCACACAAGGTTTCCGGAATATCTTCGAATGCGTTTGCCTGTCCCCCTCAGACTGACATACAAAATAGTCAAAGCCTTTCACAATGCAGCTGAAAACACCATGGTGGCCAGTAAGACATTGATGCAGGAACTGCATTCCCGGGGCTTTACCAGGACTTCACTCTGGTCGAGAGGAGTTGATACGCACCTATTCAGACCCGGTAAAAAAGATAGTATTTCAAGTGTACGACCTGTTTTTATGTACGTCGGTCGGGTGGCAGTGGAAAAAAATATTGAAGCCTTTCTCAAGCTGGATCTCCCTGGTTCCAAGTATGTTGTCGGCGACGGCCCGGTTCGTGAATCTTTGAGTAGAAAATACCCGCGGGTTTGTTTCACTGGTTTTCGAACTGGCCAGGAGTTGAGAGACCTCTTTGCTGCAGCAGATGTCTTTGTCTTTCCCAGTCTCTCTGACACCTTCGGTGTTGTACTACTGGAAGCAATGGCCTCAGGTGTCCCCGTGGCCGCCTATCCAGTAACTGGTCCAATTGATACAGTAATTAACGGAGTAAATGGTTATCTGGACAACGACCTTCGCCAAGCCGCTCTAAAGGCTCTGACGGTTTCTCCCCTTTCATGCCGAGAGTTTGCTAAGCAATATTCCTGGAAGGCCTGCAGCAGCCAATTCCTGAATAACCTGATCATCCAGAAGCAGCATTAATTTCTTGCTGGGGAGCTAAAGTAATTGAGCCCACTCATTAACATGGAGAAAAAGAAATTAGCCCATCGTTGAAATCCTCCTTCCAGGGGTTCTCTCATAGAAAGTGACAAAATCGAAGAGACAGTATGCTGTCAGCGCTGACATGGAGGTGCAGAGGTCAGGTTAGACTAGACCTGCTTAAAGGCGAAGAGACGAACCTTTACATAAAACATTAAAAAGCAATTTTTCCCATTACAAATTCGTTTAAAAATATCAGAGTCTAAACATGGGTTAAACCATTTCCTTATGCTATTTTAGCAAGGCCCTAATGTTCCAGGGATACAATTCCCGTCATGAATACAGCAAGATATCCCCTCCAGAAAATGTATGATGCCGAAGCAGATGTCAGTCTGTTTCTCAGTGGCCTAATGGCCAACGACCTCCAGCCTTTTGCAGCTGAAGATAGCAGCGTAGGAATGGAATATGAGCTGCAGGTAGCAGTTGAAGGCAGTCATCAAGATGTTGACCTGACGTCGACTATCCGGAACTCAAGCTATTTCAAAAATATCGCCAAGCGCACAGCCCGAGGCGACTTGCCTTCAGGTTGTCTGGAATCGCTGAAAGATTTTCTTTATAAGAATGAGTCCAATGTCTGGGAAAACAGTTGGGTGAGATTCCCTGAATATCGGCTTACACCTTGGACCCGAAAATTACTCGCCCAGGATTTCCTCGCCGACAAGAGCATCCTCCACCCCAGACAACGAAGTGATGTACAGAGATTTAGCTGTCTCCACAAGGGAGAAACGCATCTACGGTTGCCGATCAGTTACCTACTCAAACTTTCCCTGGCCAATGTCATTAGTGTGGACGATACTCTTTCGCCGGTCCTGTTCAAAACCGGCAGAAGTTTACTTGAAAATTTTCTCAGTGACAATACATCACCGGAGGTCCTGAGTTTCAACATCCCCAATGCCTCACAGGGCAGGATAGGTGATCTTGCCGCAGCAGAAACGGCACGAACCCTCCTGTTCAGTCAGCTGCTGATACAATATGCCAATAAAAATTTCGGCCTGGAAGAATCGGGCCAAAAATGCCTCCTTTACTGTGCCCCCCATGCCCCACTCAGGCAGAAACAACTCAACGAGGTCGTTCCGGACGGTTTTTATCGCCATCTCTTTATGAGTCCCTGTCTTTCTGGTTGGGATAAAGGTGAAGAAAAACATCGGTATATGGAGATCTGTCATAAGACCCTCTCCCGCAGCCAGCTCAACACCATCAGCAAGCTAAAGGATGCCGGAATAATCACTAACAATCTTATAGTCCTGCCCAATACCTCCAACACCTGTTTGGCCAACAACGGTACCCATGTTTCCTTGGGCAGCAGGCTTCTCACCTCGTTGGCCGCCGACCGGGAGTCAATGTTTACCCCGGGGGTGGAAAAGAATTTCGGCGACCTGATCATCAAGATCGTTGAACATTTCCTGCCACTATTTGTCAACACATACAGTGCATCGCCATACCGGCTGGATTTTACAGATTTTCATCCGGAAAAAATGCTCGGATTTTTGCCCCATGAACTCGATTACACCCACCTTCGCATGATCTGGCGAAGGTGGAAGAAAAAAGCCAACATCAACGTCCTTGGAAAGACAATCACCCCTTTCGGACCTCGCTGGCTTGACAAAACTCTCGCCGAAGTGCTTCGGCTGAAAGGCGATCTGGTACCTGATTTTCGCCTCATCGACTATCTGGTCACCCTACTGTCCACCGAGAGCTGCCCCGGCCTTAACGGCAGTCCGGGCAATCACGAAAGATTAAAGCAAGAACTCTCAGAAATGGGAGTTTTCGATCCAAGGATGTCAATATACCTTCTTTACCGACAGCGCCTTTTTGGTTCTGCAGGATATTCTGGTTTTGAGGGGAGGAGCTATTCACTGTTTCACAGTTTGCAGGAAGATATGGCGGAGGCTGTGGACATACAGAACCTTGTTACCGCTCTGGCATGTCGATACATCCAGGAGGGCAAGGTGCATCATCATGATATCCCGGATCATCCCTCCATTGAAAGCGAACGACGTCAGATCTTTTTCGCCGGGGCCATCGGTATTCCCACCTTTTATGTGCGTGCCGACACCGGTAACAGGTTGCTCCGCAAAATCCTCACCAATGTAGGCTCCCAGCGCAACAGCCGAAGGTACAAAGGATACGTCAGGGTTAAAATCGATGACTATAATCTTGCCCTTTTGCACATACTTGAAACCGATGGGGCCGATCTCATCGAACAACTTGGTCTTGCGCAACGTATGCAATCCCTGCGCAGACGACTGACCGAGAGCTCGGCCTCGACCTGCGCCAAAATTATTGGCGCCGTCAAGGAAGAGCTTCCACGAAAACGATCGCCAATGAATGTTTCCGCAATCGAATTCAACGCCGCAACCGAGAGCTATTATCGCACCGGACTCAAACAAAAGCATCTGACTGAATCCCTTTCGATTTTCGTTAAAGACTGCAAACACATGGAGCAGATCGAAGACCCACATTATAAACAGGTTATGGCATCCATTGGCCAGGACCGCAGCGGTGCTGATTTTATTGGTGTCCACCAGGATTCAATCATTCAGGAAAACGCCGATCCGGAAATTCTTCTGCAAATGCTGCGTATCGGCCTAGCGATCATCCACCACCAACGCAACAATAACTGACTACTTAAACAAACCAAAACGACTATGCCCCTATCAACTGTTCCCCATCAGTACATCGACAGAAACTCTCTTCAGGTTATTACCGAAAATCCAATCGGTGACCGCACCATACAATTTCTCTACAATACCTTGCGGGAAAGCACTCCCTTGATGTTCAGGGCTCTTACATCCGCCAGAATGTCCAGTCTTCTCGGTTTCTTTCACTACGATATGCCCGGAAAAACCAAGAGGAACGACAAGAATTTTTTCAACCGATTTGGGTCTGACTGTCATGAATGCCTCGAGCCTGTCGAATTTTATGATTTCCACCGCAAATTTTTCGAACGACAGATTCGCTACTGGGAAACGCGACCAATGAATCTCAGCCCAACGACTATTGTCTCCCCCGCCGACTCGCGGATATTGATAGGCAGTTTTGTTGAGACATCGACCCTTTTTATCAAGGACAAATTTTTTGACTTGGAGGAGCTGCTCGGCCCTGACAGCACCTGGCATCCACATTTTCACGGTGGCGATTTTGCCGTGTTTCGTCTCACCCCGGATAAATATCATTACAACCACATACCTGTAAATGGTCGGGTGGTTGCCGTCTACAATATTGACGGTCGCTATCACTCCTGCAATCCATCGGCACTCATTGCCACGGCCTCACTCTATTCGAAAAACAGAAGAGTCGTGACCATCATCGACACCGATGTCGAAGGAGGGACAGCAATTGGCCTGGTGGCAATGGTGGAAATTGTCGCTTTGATGATCGGCGACATCGTCCAAAGTTACAGCGAAGAACGATATGAAAAGCCACAGGATATTCGTCCAGGGCAAATGGTAAAACGAGGTTGCCCAAAGTCCCTGTTCCGACCGGGCAGCTCAACAGACGTCCTTATCTTTGAAGCTGGCCGGATTGCCTTTGCGGAGGATCTTGTTAAAAACTCACAACGTCGCGATGTGCAAAGCAGGTTTACCAGCGGCTTTAACCGACCTCTGGTTGAAACCGATGTCGCCGTCCGCTCATCCATTGCTGAACCGTTGCGCCAATCAAAAAAATATTTATAGAAGGAAAATGTTATGAACGATATGCTGTTCCTATTAGGCCTTTGCTTTATTCTTGCACATTTCCTCGGCTGGAGCTTCAAACATCTGCCGGGTGAACGATGGCAGATGCTGGCAGTGGTACCGATCAGAAAGGGTGATGAAAACCGCTGGCAGGGATCAAACCTTACCTACTACGGTTTTTTTATAGCAACAAGTCAACTGATTTCACTCACACTTCTGCTTATCCTGCTCGGCGCAATGGGACTGTCCATTCCTGGGACCATGCTGGCAATCCTGATTGTTTTAACCTGCTGCATTCCAGCAGCCCGGCTTATGGCCATGCTGGTTGAGAAAAAGCGCCACACCTTTACCATAGGTGGGGCCTCCTTCGTCGGCATCCTTCTCGCCCCGTGGTCCATTCAACTCAGCAACACAATGCTCGCTTCTATTGACTCTAAACTACCGATTATCCCTGTTCTTGCAGCTATGGCAATTGCCTACACCCTTGGCGAAGGGCTTGGCAGGCTTGGCTGTATCAGTTATGGCTGCTGCTATGGCAAGCCTCTTAAAGATTGCAATTTTTTCCTGCAATGGTTATTTGCCAGGGCCAGTTTTATCTTTTACGGATCAACAAAAAAAGTCGAATATGAAGCCCAGTTGGCCGGAGAAAAGCTGCTCCCAATCCAGGCTATAACCTGCGTGCTGTATACATTTGGAGCCCTCATCGGCAGTTATCTTTTTCTTATCGGCCTGTTCACCCCGGCTCTGCTATTTACTATTGCCTTGACTCAGCTCTGGCGCATCCTCTCAGAGACTATACGTGCTGACTTCCGAGGATTCGGCAACATCTCCGCCTATCAGAAAATGGGCATGATGAGTGTACTGTATATCCTTGGCATCATTTATTTTGTCCACGCCGCTCCCTATTCCGACCCGGAAATTCTAGACGGCATTGGCGTATTGTGGGATCCTTATGTTATTCTCGGCCTTCAACTCCTGTGGCTGGCTTTCTTCTTCACCTTCGGTCGTAGCACCGTTACCACCTCAACCATCTCCTTTGAGCTTATAAGAAAACATATCTAATTCATGCTCTCTAATTTACCTTCATTTTATATTTTTCTTTTTACCAACAACCTAAAATTACATCTATCCCTTTGTGATACCAAAATACTGAGGTAGGTTGAAAAAAGTGGACACCAAACGTCACGGTCATTTTGTGTATGGAAGGCGTTTATCTTTGTAACTGATTCTTGCTGGACTTAGGTGGTTAATTTTACCATTTCGAAGGTACTAGCCTCCTTCTATCTTTAAAGGTGGAGGTTATTCCTGTATATCTTGCTCCTTGGCCCCTTAGAAAGTTGCTCCATTTCCTGCAAGCCGAAGAGAAGATACTTTCAAATCAATCAGTGACCATCCCAGGTTAAAACTGCCAGGATGAACCTCTTGGTTCTCGATTTTTTCAATTGTAGAGAGATCTACTGTTCATCCGCGTTTGTATTACTCCCAAAACCTAACAACAAAACGGAAATTTGTGAGTTAAGCTTCTCCATGAATCTCTTTACCTCAGTCGTGAGAGGGAATACCTGAGCTTATTCCTGATCAGTTTACATGTGACCATGCCCGAAAAAGTACCATAAAAGAGAGTATTCTGGAACCTTTGAAAATCCAGAACTAAATCTAAAAAACCGGCTGTAAATGGAGCATTCTAAACAATTGATGTTTCCGGAGAATCATGGAGGCAGGTTTGTTGTCGCTATCAGATAGGATCGAGACTTGGAAGTGGAACGAGTCAGATTAAATCTGGTTTTCTACATATGACATTTCTACATGTGAGTTCTACATGTGAGTTCATCTGAATCAGGCTCTGCTGTAGACTAAACCTCCTAATTTTCAGGTGTCTGCGGTTCTTCAACTAACTCGACAACGGTCTCGGCAGTCCCCGGCGACCCATGGACATTTCAGTACACAAGAAAGAGCAAAGCAGTCAGAACAATGTCTGCAACGGAGAAAAACGTCGAAAAACCATTGATAACCATTTGGCTATCCAACCGTGCAACTAGGTTTTGTCCCCAGATTTATTGATTGGGGTCCTGTCCATCATCAAACCTGGCTTCCAGATAAATCATGTTGCCCTGGGAAGCAGTTTTTACCTTGTAATCGAGGGTATTAAAAAGTTTCACCATTCGCTTATTCTCTTTTGAAGTATATGCGGTGAGCCCCTTGATACCATTGCTTTTTGCCGCCTCAGCCAGTTTTTTTATAACAATTGACGACAAACCCTTGCCCTGCCAATCCTTTTCAACCGAAAAGGCAATTTCCGCCAGCTCGGTCTCCGGATTGAGATAATACTCCCCGACGGCCAGGACTTTTTCAAATCCGGACTGTCCTTCGACTGCCACAATAGTCAGATCCTTGTGGTAGTCGATGATAAAAGTGCGTTCGATCTGTTTGCTGACAAAACTCTTTTTTTCGTGGAAAAACCTGGAGACCACGTCAGTGCTGTCCAGCCTGTAATAATGTTCCTGAATGCTTCTCTCATCGGTCAACTTCACCGGCCGGAAGGTAACTTTTTTCCGGCCGATGAGCCGCGTTTCCTCAAGTCCCAGTGGATAAATTGAATGTATCTCTTCCCTCAGGGTTCGCTCCGGCCCCAGCAGCCCGATTTCTTTTGCCTCTTCGAATAACTGGTCTCTGAAGTCGGGGTGGGCGATGGTTATCAGGGAAAGCGCCCGCTCCTGGATGCTTTTGCCAAAAAGGTTTACCGATCCATACTCGGTTACTACGTACTGGACCTCGCTGCGTGGGACAACCACGGCCTTGTTCTGCAGCATAGGCACGATCCGGCTCTGCCGTCCTCCATCTCTGGTGGAGGTCAGCATGAGGATCGACTTACCCTTTTTCGACATGGCCGCCCCTCGAAAAAAATCCAGGATACCGGTTACACCGGAAAAATTATTAAAGGGCAGTGCATCGGCAGTCACCTGTCCGGTCAGATCAATTTCCCGGATGGTATTCATGGCCACCATCTTCTTATTCTTAGCTATTTTCCTGGGATCGTTGACATATTTCGATGGATGAAACTCAATGGCCGAGTTGTGATCGAGGAGATCGTAAAGGTCCTGATTGCCAATGGCATTACTGCAGATGATCCTGCCGTTATTAAACCCCTTTTTGCGGTTGGTCACAACACCCATGGCCAGAAGCTTCATTATGGTGTTGGTCACATACTGGGTATGAATCCCCAGATCATTTTTCTCCATCAAGGCCTGGATATTCGCCTCGGATGTTCCCCCGAGCGACATCTGCATTGTCGAGCCGTCATCCACAAGACGGGAAACATAACGGGCTATTTTTCCGGCTGTTTGTACGTCCGGATAGGTACCGATTTCAATCAATGTTTCATCATGTTCCACAAAGTAGTCGATGTCATTGACATGAATCGAGCTCCTGCCGAGGACCCTTGGCATTTTTTTATTCACCTGGGCGATAACCAGATCAGCACCGGCGGCAGCAGAGGCGGTAACATCAACAGAGATACCAAGGCTCATCCAGCCGAAGTCATCGGGCGGTGACACCTGGATGAGAGCAACCTGAATCGGCAGCAACTTTGATTTGATCAGCTTGTGAATATCCGAAAGATTGATAGGCGTTATAAAGCGCAGGTCGCCCTTAAAGCTGTTTGAGTTTGCGGACCCCAGATAAAAAGAGCGGATATTGAGATTTTGGGATTTGGATTTTTCGGCAATCCTGGAAAGCGAAGTACTTTCACCGCTGAACATTCGGACAATTTCCAGATCAGTGAAGGTGAGGCTGGCATCAGCCAGTCCCTTGACCAGCTGTTGCGGTTCTCCGCACGACGAGCCGATAAAAATTCGTTGCCCTGACTGAATCTTGGCAATGGCGTCTTCAACTGACAGCTTGTTTCTTTGATAATTATCCGCCCAATATCCTGACTCGCGCATCACATCACTCCCTATACAGAATTATACGGAATTTATGCACCCCTTGCCCCTGCATGGTACAGTACCTCTCAAAGGGACATTGAAAAAGAATCCAGTCTTTCTTATCATTTACTCCAATGAGTCTCCAGGGTTTCCATGGCAAACCTCTATGCATAGTATTGGTTCCGCGGGTTTTAATCAAGGCTGCTCATCGATCCGGTGGCTTTTTAAGTATTGCTCTCACGAAACTGCATATTTCCAGCAGTTCACAGGAAAATCATTGGTTGCAACGCATTTATTCTGATAGGTTGAAATGAGATAACCCATCCCCGGAAAAGGGTGAAAATGTGGACACTCCTTTGGAAACAATATTGCTGTTCGGTCTGTCTGATGCAGAAGTGACACTTGTCAATCGGCTGGTATCTTCTTTCGAGATCGACATGGTATCGCTGACCATCGGCACGATCCGCAATTTTATCCAGCGCTTTCCCGAAAAAAAAATATGCCTGATACTCTTTCATATCGATAAAGAACATTCCAGGCAGGATCGGGTCATTGGCCTGATCCGGGATTTTGTCGGTCCCCTGGTCCCGTTTCTCATTCTGGTTCCTGAAGAGAAATTGGCGGATATAGATACATACCTTGATGCCGGGGCAGATGACTTCATGGAGTTGCCACTCAACGAGGACAGGTTCTCCATAAGTTTTCTGATCCTGCTCGAGATGGGCCAGGCGCTCACCCAATCACCTGCAGCCGGGACGATTTCAGACAATGACAGCATCCAGGGCGGCGGTGATGTCTTTGGTCGACTTGTCGGCTATTTTCAGGAAGGGCTGAACTACTTTGTTCCAAAATCGCTGATACAGCGTGCAACAACAGAAAGAATTTCAGACAGATGGCAGCAGATCAGAAAAATCGGGTCGGGTGGATTCGGTGTTGTCTGGCTGGTGAAAGAAATTGGAACAGGCAGACTGGCCGTTGCAAAAACACCCCATTCGGCTTTTATGAATATCAGGGTTTTGCGCTCAGCAGCCATCCTGAAACGACTGGTCCACCATCCAAATGTCGTTCATCTGCTGGAAATCGTCAAGGATAGCGGCAAGTTCATACTGATCCAGGAATATGCCGATGGCCCGACTCTCCAGCAATTACTGGAGAAGACTCTTTCACCACTCGACAAGGAAAACTATTTCCTGCAGCTGCTCTCAGTCATCTCCTATGCCCATAAACATAAAATTTTACACCGGGACATTAAGCCGGAGAACATCATCATTAACAGTAAAGGGCAGGTGAAACTGCTTGATTTTGGTACCGCCCGTGACCTCTCCTGGCAAGGTCCGGACAGAAGTTCCGAGGGAACGGTCAATTTCATGCCGCCAGAGCAGTTAGAAGGCCGAAGCTGCATCGCAAGTGACGTATGGGCGCTGGGTGTGATCCTCTACATCTTTGCTACTAATGCAGCTCCCTATTACCAATCAAATGACCAGTATCCCCTGGATATTCAAACCAACATAGAAATCAGAGCACCTCGTACCCTTAATCCCCTGCTCGATATCAATCTGGAACGCATAATCATGCGGTGTCTGCAAGAGGATCTTGAAATACGTTACAATAATGCCACGGAGTTGCTTGAGGACCTGCAACACTCCCTGCCGCTGTTCGGCAGGGGACAACTGCTTTTGAAATAGCCTGAATCCGCTGGATAATGTCCGGAACCGTGACATGCAGTTCTTTGAAACGCCAACAATACATCAACAGCAAGATCACCACTTTGGCTCCAACGGGTTCATTGGGGAAAGGTCGTAACAATCCTCTGTGCCCCGCCGACCTGTTCAAGACAGCAAAAGAATGTTACACCGCCGGAGCCTCCGTTATGGACCTGCATGCTCGAGACCTCCAGGGAAATCTGACAACCGACATGATATTTCTGCAAGAAACCTCCGCAGGGATAAACCAGAGCTCCGGGATGCTGATCGAGGCAAGTACCGGATGCCTCTCTGATTTCACGCCGAAGGAAAAAGAGTTGCCGTCAACCGTTCCCGACGCAGTTATGGGTTCGGTGAACCTTGGCACCATTAATTTCGGCAACGAAGTCTATAAAAACACACCCTCTTCGGTTAATAGCTGGATTCAGCAGATGAAACTGATCTCTTTGTTGCATGGATGTATTTGTTTAAACAAATGAATCTATATCGGCTAGCTACTTTGATCGATTTTTTATTATCCAGTCTATTACTGCACCCGGATCCACAGCATCCGCTTCTTTTTGCTCAACTTGTTCGGTTTCTACCGGTTCAGCAGGTTCAATCAATTGATCGGGTAATCCAGCATCTGTTGGCTGCATCATGTACTCCCCTCTTTCTGAATAGACCGCCGGGACAGTTTCTGCCACAGAGCCACCAGTATCAATGACAGCTGCAACAGTCGTTTTTGGGGCTTTCGCAGCAGTGAGGTCTGTTGGCTGCTGCTGCTCAATCCCTATCGTTTTTTGACTTGCATCTCCCACCTGGCTGGATTCGGATGAGGCCATGACCCTAATCCCTGCGCTATTCAAAATATTGCAGAGTACTTCTTCAATCAATGTTAACTGCTTCTGAAAATGAGGGGGAGAAGCCAAAAAAACGCCAACAAATTCCGGTTTCGATTTCTCCTCTGCCGGAAGGGTGTTTCTGATCGGGTGACGAAGAAGCGTTTCGTCTGTCGTGCTGTATTCATCCGTTGATTCGAGGAGAGTAGCCGAGTTCCGGTCTTCAGGAACTATAATGTCAGGACTGGCTTGAATTGTATGCAACAATTGCTCATCTGGTACAGGCACTCCTGCCGTCTTGACGATGTCATGCTCTCTTTTTTTCTTCGGGAATTCATCTGCAGCGCCAATGTCATCCCCTTCAGTCATGTTTTTTCCCTGTGTCGCCCTCCAGTCAGACTCCACTTTAACCAACACCCGCTTGCCCGCCGGCATATACAAGGGGATATCAGCTGAAAATTGCAATTCAGTCATTGTATCAGGGGGTTCGATCAGACCACTTCCTTTGTACGGCTCCGAATACTCGGCAGCTGTTGAACTATTTGTCTCCTGTATAATGCTGGAAACCTGCATCTCACTGTTTTTGAAGCGATAAAGAAGACGATAGTACTCTTGTGGATAGTTAATGAATGTAACAATGAGGACAGCAACAATGATCAGGAAAACGGTTCCGAATATTTTCGCCGCAGGAGAAGGTTCGGCAGAAGGAGAGCCTCTTCTGCCCGAGTGTACTGATGGAATGTCTGTTGATGTTTTGCAATCAGAATTATAGGAATTTCTCAGCGTTTTGACATTAAAGCTTTCACGTGAATTGGGCAGATAGAGATCTTTTACACACCTCTGTACTATTTCGCGGGTGATAGTTTTCCTTCTCCAGGCATACCCTGACAGCAAGGCGTGGTCGCATATAATGTTAATCCGGCGGGGAAGCCCACTTGACAATTCGTATACGCTGCGGATTCCATCACGGCTGAATATTTCCCATGACGCTCCTGCTACTGTAAGACGATGCTTTATGAAGGCCTCTGTTTCGGCAACGTCCAAAGGAGCGATGACATAGTTGGTGGTGATTCTTTGATGAAGCGCCCGGTTTTTATTTTCCAGCAGGACATCGTTGAACGTGCTTTGGCCGACGAATAGAATGTTGAGGAGTTTCGTTCCCTGATGTTCAATATTCGACAATTGCCTGATCTCTTCCAGCATGTCAGAACTTAAGCGCTGGGATTCATCGATAATGAGGAGAACCTTTTTGCCGGCTGCATGCGTATTTTTCAAAAAATGACTGAAGTAGATAAGAAAAGTACCCTTGTGGGAAAAATTTCCATCGATTTCAAATGCATGAGCAATGTAGTTCATGAAATCAATCGTTTCCAACCCCGGATCCGGGATCTTAGCCACGATGACTGTATCAGCCAGACTGTTCGTCAGTCCATTGATCAATGTGGTTTTGCCGGTACCGACATCACCGGTAAGCACCAAAAAACCCTGGTTTTCAAGGACGCCGTACTTAAGCGAAACAAGTGTCTGTTTCTGCTTTTTCCCAAGCCAGAGAAAATCTGTGTTGGTGCTTACCTGGAATGGTTTTCTTTTGAACCCATAAAAGGAAAGATACATAGAGATCCCGCCTTTAACATTTATTGCGGACAAAACACACCGGTCAACATATGCGACCTGGTAATGATTTTTTTGTTTTTTGTCCCTTCTGTAAGCGACAGACCGTTGGAAAACGAATAAAATCAGGCTCTTCTCAGGATAGACACTGCCTATAATATCTGCTTGATAGCTTCAAGAACCGGATTGATTCCATCGGGCTTGTTCTGTTTCACTTTTTTACGCAACCGTCCAGGAAAATTTTTAACACAACCATACTGCTCCCAGCCCTTCAGGGGGTAGTCAAGATCGACGGAATTCCATTTAGGGTGTCCATTTTCCCTCAGCCAATCGATATTGGTTTCGAGAATGTTGGCAAAATTTCCAACATTGTAACAGTTCGTCATTCTAAAATCATAGGAGACGAGAACAGATTTCACAGCAACTGACTGAACCGTTTCAGTCTGCCATGTATATGTGTTGGCAGGAATTTCAGCCTTCGGATAAAATTCAATAATGCTTTTATTCATGATCGGAATCAACTTCAGGTTGTCTTCGGCAGTCACCTGTTCGCTGAAGAGTTTGACAGGAAAGCCTGCAACGTAAAACATCGCATCTATGTCACCTGCTTTCAGTGAAGGGAGCGCCTCGCCGGCTCCGACCGTCAGCATTTCAGATGGTTTGATATCGGAGATCTCAAACAGCAGCTTAGCAGTCAGATAGGTACCACTCCCCTCTTGACCGATAGCTACCTTTTTTCCCTCCAGGTTGTCAAAGTCTGCAATATCACCTTGCCCCAAGAGGTGTACCTCTTCATTATACAAGGGGTATACCATTTTGATTTTTTTAGCAATTTTCTTGAGTACCGGATCCGTCTGCACCTTGGCAACAAATGCCAGCACATCCGATTGAACTATTCCCATCTGTGTGTTGGGTCGTTTGTAAACCGCAAAAACATTTTCGACTGAACCATTTGAGTTGGCGACATTCAAGGTTATACCGTTTTGTTCCATCAGCTTTTCAAGATTTAATCCAAACTGGTAATAGGTCCCTTTAAGACCACCGGTTACAATCCCCATAGAAACCTTCCCGTTTCTTTCGGCACAAGAATACCCAACGGAAATAAAGAAAAAAACTAATGCAACAGATAACCTGACGATTATTTTGCTCATTTCCCACTCTCCTCGTTCAGTCTTTCTCTTATTAAGTAATTCAAAGTACTGTTTCAATTAAATGGTTCAACAAAAAACCTTCCAAAAATATTAATCTACCTGATTCGACACTATTTTTCATCCGCTTGATGGTCTTTTTTTATGGTAACAACAATTTCTCTAACAAATTAAACAACTAACGAAAGACAAAAAACACATACTATGTGCGGGGTAAAAAAGCCCGGTCGATTTGAAACAAAAATCGCTTGTGGCTACTACTTCGTCGCATTGACAACGCTACTATGCATTAGATATAATTAAACATACCAGTAGATCATTTGATACGAATGAGATAAAGCCAAGCCTGATACAAAAGGGTACGGAAAGCCACGGGTCTCTAGAGAAAGCCGAGCTGCCTCACGAGGAGGAAGTTCGGCTTTTTGTTTTTTACACCCGGCAAGGAGGTTCTCGACCGAGTGACAGGACTCAGGAGTAAGTCACTACTATCATCTCAACGTGCAGGAGGAAAAATGAAAAATGTTTTGATACGTGTTTTCCTTTGTTTTGCTGTATGCATGCTTATCTCATCCACCGCATATGGTGCAGGAGGGCCGAAGACCGAACCACGCCCCAAGGCTAAAACCATCGCTGAACTTGCAGAACGATACGATTCCAGCAGGTGTGCTGATTGCCATGAAGATGCGCATGATGAATGGTCGGAGTCCCTGCATGCCAGATCTATTCTCGGTTCGCCTCGCACCGCTCCAACCATTATCACCGCTATTGAGAAAGGTTTAAAACTCTTTCCCTATTCAGGGGTCAAAAAAGATTCCGACATCACCGTGGAAAGCCTGAGGATGTGTACGAAGTGCCACCTTCCCCAGCTTGATGAAGCAACAGATGACGTTGCCCGCGAAATTGTTGCGACCATACGCGGCTGGCAACAGGCATACAGGGATGGAGATGATGACAAGGTAGAAAAACTCGAAAAAAAAATCATCAGTCTGAACATTGGCTGTATGGTTTGTCACAATAAAGTTGCACTTATTCACAAGTACGCCGATGGATATCCTCAACCCGACACCGTTTACGGTTCGAAGGATGGCGATCACGAGGATGAGGAATACACCAGAATGGCCGAGGCGCCCGCACTCGGCGAATCCATTTTTTGCGGACAGTGTCATGGTCAGGGCCCAAATTTTGAACTTGAACATCCATCGCAATGCGCCACGGCCTATGGCAGTTATCTCTTTGCCTATGTTGCCCATGGCGGCAGCGAAACCTGCCAGGAATGCCATATGCACGCATCCGAACTCGGACATAACATGCAATCCTACCGGGATGAGACCATGATCGAGATGGCCCTTGATGTCAATGTCGAGGCAAGGTCTCTTTTCTGGCGGAAAAACAAAGAGGACGGGGTTCTGCCAATAGGTGTGATCAATGTGGAAATGTACAACAAAACCGGGCACGCTATCCCGGACGGCTGACCGACTCCAAACCGGCTGGTCCTGGATGTGACCGCAAAAACAACCGATGACAAAGAAATCTATAAAGAGCAGAAAATTTATATGCCTTTTCCTGGCCGTTTTGGACGAGGTAAAGAGATGGGCAGGGGACCGTACGAAAAAAGCGGTATCCTCAGAGAAACCAGTATTCCTCCTTTAGCAAGAGTTCATGAAACTTTCGAAATCACGTATCCTTTTAAAGATATAACCACAGGCGATACAACTCGAAGGGAATTATTGAATGACGAAATTATAGTAAGTGTCGTTTTATGGTACGTACCTTTTGGCGATTTTGACGGTAATGAAGTTATTTTCTTTAAAGAAGAGAAAAATCTCAACCTGAAGACCGAATGGATCTGGAGATAATATACCTACAGGCAATATAAAGTTTTAAATCCGCATGATGCATGACATCGTCTCATGCGGATTTAAATTTTATTTCAGCCATAAAGGAGCATAAAGAGATCGGGAACGAGCGTTGTTGCTGCACGACCGGAGAAGGGAAATGAAGACTCATATAGTACTCTGTATATTATTGAGTTTTGTCTCTGCCTATTCAGAAGAGGCATGCCCTAACGATCAGGCTTTCCTGGAAGCAGGATGGATCATTCACTGTGACGGGGATTTTGAGCACATATTGCAACAAAAGCTCAATGAATTTAGACTCGAAGTAGGAAGAGATCTCATTCTGGATGACGCGGAATGCTATAAATCAGATTTTTCCCATGATTATTATCTGATTATGCGGGTTGTGATCTGGGACAGAGTTTCAACCGGACGGGACGAAATGTGGGGTGATGTTGCCTTTTCAATGACCGGCCCTTATTCGGCAGATTATATTGAAGTACGATGGTATGACCCGATAACAAAAAAAAAGCATATTGTTTTTAATCCGAAGTATGCCTGCTGCCTCACTACCAAAGTTCCCCTGGCCTATAATACGATTTTTTAACAGATGATTGAAGAACACCAGGGATATATTGCTCAGAAATCAAAGTCCGTTGACTAACCTTTGCGCATATATTTTCGGCAGGCCGGCAGCAAGAATCTTCTCTCCGGTCTGTTCAAAATTATAGTCAACCCGGTAAAACTCGATTACCTGCCTGACAGTGTCATAGATAAGATACGAGGCGCGGGGATCACCATCTCTGGGTTGTCCAACACTCCCACAGTTAAAAATCTGGCGATTGAGCTCTGCAGCCGGTACTACCATGGTGTGTTCCGGCGATCGGATATAGATACAGAAGAAATTTTTTCGGGTAATGGCCACAGGCACATGGGTATGCCCGACGAAGAGAATCTTGGCTTTCGATCGTGCAAATGATTGGGTGATATAATTTTTCTCCGCGACATAATACCAGTTGCGAGGTCTATAAGGATTTGAATGGCAAAAAGAAATATGGTCCCATTTGATGAGGTCTTCCATCTCTTTCAGAAACCAGATAGAGCTTTTGGTCAGGATGTCCTTCGTCCAGTTAATCACTCTCCGGGCATCCGGCTTCATATTATTGGGAATCCCTATAGCTGCCGCATCATGATTGCCGAGCAGACAGAAACATTGAGACAGGGACCGTAGCAAATCTATACATTCATTGGGATTTGGCCCATACCCCACCACGTCGCCAAGACAGACATATCTGTCAACTTTATGCCGTAGCGCATGCTCCAGAACCGCCTCAAAGGCCTCTAAGTTCGAATGAATATCTGAAAAAACAGCAACTCTCATGCGTTCCTCTTTTGATACAGACAACGGGAGGACTATACCTCGTTCGTCAAATGTGGTATGCCTTCTGACAGATATAAGCCAGTTTACTGCGAATAGCAATTTCCCCTTTTCGAAAGCTTTCTTTTCCGCTATTTGTTTATAAACGATACAATATACCTGAGTATTCGACAGTCTGTATTCCCGAATAACCGTTAATATAGAAATATAACAACAGGACCAAAACCAATGCTGACAGCAACCGAAAAGAAAACTCTGAAAAAGCTTCTTGCTATGTCCGAGAACCCGGATAATACCTTCTCTTATGACGAGCTGCTGGGATACATGTTCGGATTGGCAATGACCCCCGACATGATCGTTCCGAGTGAATGGATGCCTCTTGTCTTTGGCGGTGAACTGCCGTCAATGGAGTCCATCGACCAGATGCAGAAAATGTCCGGTACCCTGCTGCAGGTGTATAACAAGTTCATCGCCGATTTTCATAACAACAAACTCAACTTCCCATTTAATTTAAAAAAGCTGGAAGAAAGTGATTTTGCAGCACTCTATGAATGGATCTCGGGCTTCGAAGAAGCAATCGCCCTCCGCGAAGAACTGTGGGACCCTGAGGAGTATCCGGAATTACCGGAACGCAGAAAAGAAGAGCTCTACCACAGCATGATGACAATCCAGGGACTGGTTGATCCCATGGAGGTCACCGATTATTTTGAGGATCTGCCGGATGAACTTTTTCAGGAAGCCTTTCCCGGGGTGGACCCGGAATTCAGTGATCGTGAGGCACAGATTCAGATATTTCTGATGGCATCTCTGCCATTGGCAATCAAAACGTTCCAGGAACATGCCCGGGAAGTTGATGGAAAACGACAGCAACAACTTACCCGATCAGGTTTTCCCAACCCCATTCGATCCACAAAGGTCGGCCGCAACGATCCATGTCCCTGCAACAGCGGCAAAAAGTATAAAAAATGTTGCGGCAGTCATGTTGAGAAACAGGCAGCAGTTCCAGGTGGTATGTCATCGAAGAAATCAAACGTTATCAAAGTTGATTTCCCGCAACATGGGAAACAGCAGACCTCAGCGGCACCAATCTATCAGTTGAAGGTAGCGCTGCAGGGCGCAAAACCGCCAATCTGGCGAAGAGTCCAGATTCCCGGTAATTTCACTCTCGAAAAGCTGCATGATGTGATTCAGATCAGCATGGGCTGGACCAACAGCCACCTGCACCAGTTCCTCATCGAAGGAACCTGTTATAGCCTCCCGAACGAAGATGATGAATGGCAGGCCAGCAGGCCAAAAAACGAAGCCAAATATACGCTGCAGGATCTTGAAAAAAAATTACAGCCCCGCTTTCAATATATTTACGACTTCGGAGACGACTGGATCCACCAGATCACCGTTGAAAAAGTCCTCCCCCCCGATGAAAAAAACCTTTTTCCGGTGCTGATAACCGGTCGACGGGCATGCCCACCGGAAGATGTCGGTGGGATCTACGGTTACGCCGATCTCCTTGCAATACTCAGCGATCCCGAAAATGAGGAATATGAACAGATGACCGACTGGCTGGATATGGATACTTTTGATCCGGCCCGGTTTGGCAAGGAGGATATAGCCGAGATAAATGCGATTCTGAAAGAGTCATTTCCACAATCAAAAAAATGAATCTCCAGAACCCAGAACTTCAGCTTGCCGGTGAATTTGTCCGGGAAACCGGCTGCAATATTTATCTCACAGGAAAAGCCGGTACTGGAAAAACGACGTTTCTCCATAATATCAAGAAAGAGTGCCCTAAACGGATGATTGTCACCGCTCCCACCGGGGTTGCCGCCATTAACGCCGGCGGGGTGACGCTGCATTCCTTTTTCCAGATGCCTTTCGGTCCTTTTGTGCCGGGCAGCGAAACGACAATGCGGCATAAATTCAGCCGGGAGAAGGTCAATATCATCAAAAGCCTCGACCTTCTGGTGATCGATGAGATAAGTATGGTCCGGGCTGACCTGCTGGATGGGATAGACAGCGTGCTGCGACGCTATCGCCGCAGCAGCTCTCCTTTCGGCGGCGTACAGCTGTTGTTGATCGGCGACCTGCATCAGCTGTCTCCGGTGGTCAAAGACGCCGACTGGCGCGTATTAAGCCGCTATTACGACTCACCCTATTTTTTCAGCAGCAATTCGCTGCGCCAAACGGAACTTTTCCCAATCGAGCTGAAGCATATCTATCGCCAGGAAGACGACCACTTTATCGAGCTGCTGAACCGTGTCCGCGACAACAAACTGGACCATGCCACACTGACGAACCTGAACGCCCGACATATCCAGGATTTTGCCAGCAGCGACCATGAAGGTATGGGGTATATTACTCTCTGTACCCACAACAGCAGTGCCGATACCATCAACATCTCCAGGCTTCAATCTCTCAGCAGCAAAACCCACCGTTTCGATGCCGAGATTGAAGGGGAGTTCCCGGAACACTCCTTCCCCACTGCAATGACGCTGGAGATCAAACCTCAGGCACAGGTGATGTTCGTTCGCAACGACTCCTCTCCCGAAAAACGTTTTTTCAACGGAAAAATCGGCAAGATCACCCGCATCTCCGACAAAAAGATCTGGATACAATGTCCCGATGACAGGGAAGAGATCATGGTAGAACCGGCCACCTGGGAAAACATCGAATACTCTCTTGACCAGGAAACGCTGGAAATTACCGAAAACAAAATCGGAGCCTTCATCCAGTATCCCTTAAAGCTGGCCTGGGCCATCACTATCCATAAAAGCCAGGGTCTCACCTTTGACCGGGCCATTATCGATGCCCAGGCGGCCTTTGCCCACGGACAAGTCTATGTGGCGCTCAGCCGATGCCGAACACTTGAAGGTATGATCCTCAGCTCACCCCTTTCACCAAGAGCAGTAAAAACCGACAGAACCGTACTCCGCTTTATCGAACAGGCTGGAAGAGATGTCCCAACCGCTGAAAAACTTACAGCGGCTAAAATCCGCTACCAGCAGCGGCTGCTCCTCGATTGTTTCGACTATCAGCAATTACAGGGTCTTTTTGCCAGACTGGCATCCATCATTGACAGAAACCCTCAGCTGATCAGGATTTTGGGCGCAGGGGATTTCCACGAATTACGGCAAAAGACAGCCAACGAGATTTGTTCAGTCGCTATAAACTTTCAGCGACAGTTGCAGGGACTTTTTTCAGAGAATACCCTTCCGGCAGAAGATCCGGCGGTACTCGAACGAATACAGAAGGCTTCAACCTATTTTCAGGAGAAAATCGATACCGTTCTTGGCGAAGATATTGCCAGTCTGCAAGTGGAAACCGACAACAAGGAATTAAGTAAAAAAGCAAAAAAACTCTGCAAACTGCTGCAGGAAGAGACGGCCGTTAAACGTGCAGCTGCCCAATGTTGTGCAGGCGGCTTCAGCTCATTCGACTATCTCCGGGCAATTTCATCGGCGGCAATCAAAACAATACCCAAAAAAGAGACAAAGACGGCGATCACATATTCTGAGGCAGATATTGACCACCCTGAACTCTTTCAAACCCTTCGGGAATGGCGGACAGCCAAGTCTCAGACAGAAGGGGTTCCCCCATTTCATATCATGCACCAGAAAACCCTGATTCAGATTGTCGTCAACCTTCCTGACACTCTCAAGGCTTTAATGAAAATCAGAGGCATCGGCAAAATACTGGCCGAACGATATGGAGAGGATTTGGTGGAGATGGTTTCAGGCTACCGCAAGAAAAAGAACATTGCGGAAGTAATACTTCCAGTCACCTCCCCCCCCCAGCCGGAAAAACCAAAAAGACCAAAGGAGCCGGAACAACCTAAAATTGATACAAAAAAATGCAGCCTCGACCTCTTTGACCAGGGCTTGACCATCCCCCAGATCGCCGACAAAAGAGACATGGTCGCCTCGACCATTGAAGGACATCTGGCTCATTTCGTCGCCAAAGGAGAGCTATCGGTAGTAAGGCTTCTTTCGACCGAAAAACGGCAGGCGATCGAAAAGAAACTCCAGCTGATGCCCAAAAGCAAACTCAGTGAGATAAAAGTGGCGCTCGGCAACGAATACAATTACGGCGACATCAAATTCGTGCAGGCCCATATGGAAAACCTGACATCTACCGACTGATCCTGCTATCCGACGATCCGTATCTCCCGACTCATTGTACTCAACGACTCGGAACCTTCCGCTGTTACCACCATATCGTCCTCTATGCGGACTCCATTGCGTTCAGGGAGATATATGCCCGGCTCGACGGTATAGGCCATGCCAACCTCCAGCAACTGTTCGTTATCTCCACGCATGTAGGGATGTTCATGACATTCCATGCCAATTCCATGACCGGTGCGGTGGGGAAAGAACCGGCCGTACCCCGCTTGTTCAATGACCTCTCTGGTGGCCTTATCCACTGTCGCACAGGATACACCGGGTCTTCCTGCCGCCCGTCCTGCTGCATTGGCCTGTTGAACAATCCTATGGATTTTTTCTGCTTCGGTATCAATCTCACCCACCGCAAAGGTGCGGGTTATATCGGAGACGTAACCTGCAAAACTTGCCCCCCAGTCGATAACCAGCAGATCGCCTGGAGCAAGTTGCCGCGTAGAAGGTTGCGCATGGGGATTGGCGCCGTTTGGACCGCTTGAGACAATGGGTGAAAAAGGCAGAGACGTATCCGATCCATGGCGGACAAGCTGCAGGAAGAGTTCGCCGGCAATATCTTTTTCAGAAATCCCTTTTTTCACCATCGGCAGGGTCGCCTCCAATGCATTCTCAGCAATCGCCACCGCCTTGCCCATGCAGGCTATCTCTTCTTCATCCTTGACGGCCCTCAACGCAGCAAAAACCTCTGAGCCGTCGATGAAATCGATGTCGCCACAGGCTGACCGAAGATAATCATATTCCAGCAACCGCAACTGGCCGGGTTCCACTCCGACCTTCTCACCGGAAAGACCAAGCGTCGCCAGGGCATCATGAAAGATACCTGCCCATTGAGTCGGGTTTTCCCCATAAGCAAAGACCTGTGCAGGAAAAAGCAGATGGTCGAGCTTCGCCTGTTCAAGTTCCGGTAAAATAATGGTCGGGTCGTGACTCAGGGTGAAAATGATAACCACCGGCCGTTCCATCAGATGAAAATGCAAACCCGTCAGGTAGGTAAGAGTAGGCCCTGCATTGACCGCAACGGCCGCAAGCCCTCTCTCACTCAAACATCTTTTTAATTGTTGCAGACGTGCGGCAACCATATTTCCTCCGGTACAATTAACTGTATATAATCTGTTTTCTTTTCCAATACAGAAATCTGGATCGCATGTCCAATATAATCGTTGTTGAGATAAAAAAGGGTGTCGCCCACCCAGCGCGATCCCCCCCCCTCCGCCTTAAAACAGGCTCACGCGCCTTACATCTTACAACTCGATCTTGGCCCCCAACATCAAGAACAAATTTGGCCAGCCATGACATTCCCCCTTTACAGTTTGATTGAAGCTGTCTCTTGTCGCGACCAAACAACCCTGCAATTGCAGATCAGAAAAGGTCTGATTTGCCGGGAAAGGAAAAAACCTTAATTGGAGCCTGTCCGGAGATGAGGTATTATATTCTAATGCGAGGCGCTCAACGAATGCAACATGAGGCATCTATTTAAGATTCCAATGATTAAACAATAAGCGCAACGAAGAGTCAGGAGAAAATAACCATGTATGGACAGATACTCATGAGTTGCCAATGACTTTACCAATGATTCTTGTATAATGCTTCTTCTTCATGACTATTTTTGCCCGGCTGATGGTGTTATTCATCAATCGTATTTGAGGCAGGAATTTCTTTTTACTGCGAACCGAAGCGATACTTTCCCCCATTTCCCTATAAACCGCGACAAATGAACGAGCAACAATCCAAAAATCCACTGCACGGCGTAACTCTGGAACAAATAGTAAATCATCTGGTTGCCGATTATGGCTGGGAGAAATTGGGGAAATACATCAACATCCGCTGCTTCACCAGCAACCCTTCGGTCCAGTCCAGCCTTAAATTTCTGCGAAAAACGCCCTGGGCAAGGGAGAAAGTTGAGAAGCTCTATCTCACCACCTTAAAGCGCATGAAAAAACGCAAGTAAGCTCTTTCCATATACAGCGCATTTCTAGCGCCCATCAGCAGACCTGTCCTGGGCCAGGCCATTGCCATTGCAGTCACATATTTTGCTGTAAGCGAGCCTGGCGGCGACTATTGCCCGAATATCTTTGAAAAGAAGAAAAGAACTCACCCTTGCGCCGATAAGAGTCGTCCCGTTGGCAATTGTATGTGGATAACTGGCATCGCTAACCAGTTCATGATTGTATTAAAAGACCCACCTGTTTTAAAAATGATTCTCACATGCTCCCTTGCCACTTGTTAGAGAATGGATATTTTGTCGATTAATGAAACCTCTTCCTTCTATCCCATGATCCCAGACAACCCATGAGTACATCTTCCCAAAAACAAAAAGTCCGACCTGCAGACGCTGGTTGGCACGAACTCTCAGTTGAAGAAGTTCTGCGGGAGTTGTCCTGCTCAAGGCAGGGACTGACCGCAAATGAAGTTCAGGAACGGTTTGAACGCTATGGCCCAAATCTCCTGCCGGCACCGCCACGTAACAGTCCGCTGAAGCGCTTTTTAGTGCAATTTCAGAACGTTCTGATCTACGTTTTGCTCGCAGCCGCAGTGACCACCGCCCTGCTAGCTGACTGGATTGATGCCGGAGTTATTCTTGGTGTCGTGATTATTAACGCCATTATCGGCTTTGTTCAGGAAGGCAAGGCTGAAAAAGCGGTGGATGCTATTCGCAATATCCTTACCCACGAGGCTATGGTTCTGCGTGATGGTCACAAGGTTGCCGTCAAGGTCGAAAAGCTTGTCCCCGGCGATGTGGTTTATCTCCATTCGGGGGACAAGGTACCGGCAGACTTACGTCTGTTTCACATCAAGGATCTACGAATCGAAGAAGCACCACTCACCGGTGAGTCCGTCCCGGTTGAGAAGACGATAGACCCGGTGTCACTTGACGCTTCTTTAGGCGACCGCACCAACATGGCTTTTTCCGGTACACTTGTCAGCTATGGCCAGGGAACCGGTGTAGTCGTTGCCACGGGAGAGGCGACGGAACTCGGCAAGGTCACCACCCTGCTGGCTGGGGTTAAAACCCTGACGACACGACTTACCCTGCAGATGGATGAGTTCAGCCAATGGCTGACCGGCGGAATTCTTGTCTTGGCTGCCCTGACACTGATCTTTGGCTTGGCAATACGTGACTATTCTTTCTCCGAGATATTCTTTGCCAGTGTCGCCCTGGCCGTGGCAGCCATTCCCGAAGGGTTACCTGCCATTATCACCATAACCCTTGCCCTCGGCGTACAGCGCATGGCCAGACAGAACGCCATTATTCGACGCTTGCCGGCGGTCGAAACACTCGGATCGGTTACTGTGATCTGCTCCGACAAGACCGGCACCCTGACTCGAAACGAAATGACGGTGACGACGATCGTCACTGCAGAGGGACGATACGACATTGATGGAGCAGGATACGATCCCCAAGGCAGGTTTTCCCGGGATGGACAGGTCGTCGATCCAGCAGCAGACTCATTGCTCGCAGAACTTGTCAGAGCAGGTTTACTGTGCAATGACGGAGCCCTTATCCAGAACGGAGGCCGCTGGGAAGTCCAGGGTGACCCTACCGATGGTGCTCTTATCGCACTGGCAATGAAAGCCGGGCAGGATACCGAATCCTGTAACCGCGATTACCCCCGAATCGATATCATACCGTTTGAGTCTGAACACAAATTCATGGCAACACTGCACCGCGACCAAACCGGCAGCAGCCTGGTATACCTGAAAGGTGCTCCAGAAAAAGTACTTGAGATGAGCAGTAATCAGCGCAGAGGGGTCGACCTGGATCCCGTTGACCAAGCATTCTGGAAAGACCAGCTGGAGGAAATCGCCCGGAAAGGCCAGCGAACACTGGCACTGGCTTCTGCGAGGCCCGGTGAAACATCACAGATAGCCATTAACGATGTTAAAAGTGGCTTAACGCTGCTTGGACTGGTCGGGTTGATTGATCCCCCCCGGGAGGAGGTTGTTGCGGCCGTGAAAAATTGTGGTGAGGCTGGAATCGGTGTGAAGATGATCACCGGCGATCATGCCCTGACCGCAGCAGCCATCGGGAAACAGATCGGACTGGATGTGGGGGCCGGGGCGATTTCCGGCCAGGCGCTTCAATCCATGGACGATACCGAGATGAGGCAGGTCGTGCAGCATTCCACTATCTTTGCCAGAGTCAGCCCGGAACACAAACTGCGGCTTGTCACAGCCCTGCAGGCGGGAGGCCAGGTAGTGGCAATGACCGGTGATGGTATTAACGACGCTCCCGCGCTCAAACGCGCAGATGTCGGCGTCGCTATGGGAATGAAGGGGACCGAGGCTGCCAAAGAGTCGGCTGAAATGGTTCTCGCTGACGACAATTTCGCGTCCATTGCCCATGCCGTCGAGGAAGGACGCACGGTGTATGATAACATCAAGAAGACTTTGGCCTTCGTTCTCCCCACCAACGGCGCACAGGCAGGCATCATCATAGCATCAGTCATGATGGGAATCGCTTTGCCTATCACTCCACTGCAGATTTTGTGGGTAAATATGATCACCTCGGTGACTCTCGGTCTTTCTCTGGCATTTGAGCCACCGGAAGGCAACGTAATGCGCCGTCCCCCCCGTTCGCCGTCTGAGCCGCTACTCAATCAATTTCTCTCCTGGCGAATAATTTTTATTTCGGCAATCATGGTGATAGGCACCCTTGGCCTCTTTCTTTGGGACCGCTTTCATGGAGAAACCCTGGAGATGGCTCGAACAACAGCTGTCAATACTTTGATATTTTTTCAAATTTTCTATTTATTCAATGCCCGCTATTTACGAACTTCCGTTCTTTCTCGCGACGGGCTTTTAGGCAACCCGGCAGTGCTCTGGGCAGTTGGCGGCATAATATTCTTACAGATCCTCTTCACGTATCTCCCCTTATTCCAGCGGGTTTTCGGCACGGCCGCAATACCTATTGGTGACTGGTTGCGATTACTCTCTTTTACCATTCTTGTTTTTGTGCTGGTCGAGATTGAAAAGGCTATCCTGCGGCGAATAGAAAAAAGAAAACGATTGCAGGGGGATTTTCACTAAGATAATATTCTGCCGAGAAGGCCAAGAACCGGGCTGTTCATCTCATCCTTGGAGAACGCCCGGTTTCTCATGTACTATAGAGGTAAATAAGGCGTTATGCATGAGGAAATTTCCCAACTCAGGCAACAGAACGCTGAACTTGAAGAAAAAGAGGAGCGTCCCCTGCTCCTCGACACCACAAATACTCATCTCTTTTATCTGGCTGATCCGGCAACCTACGGCATGGCCAACAAAGCCCATGCCGAATTCTTTGGTTTCACTATAGCGGATTTTGAAAATACAAGCCTCCACAACGTCCTGGATGGTCGTGAGGCAGAAGTCTGCATAGAAGGCAACAAGACCGTCTTCAGTGAAAAAAAGAAATTCTCACGGAAGAACTCTGCGAAGAAGCAAGAAGAGAAGCGGAACTCAAAAAGATGGTTCCCGACTCTGTAAAAGAAATCGTGCTTGTCGTTGACGACGAAGAGGTACTGCTGGAAATCGCCTGCGAAATACTCAACAATTTTGGGTACAGGACCCTACGGGCTCGTTCCGGGAAAGAGGCTTTGGCAAAAATGAAAAAAGCCGCAACCCCAATAGATTTAGTGCTTTTGGATCTGAACATGCCTGGCATGGGGGGCTACAAATGCCTTCTGAAAATCCGAGAAATACACTCTGCCCCCAAAGTGATTATTGCCAGCGGTTATGCAGCTAACGGCAATACCCAGCACATGAAAAACTCAGGAGCCAGCGCTTTTATGCAAAAGCCGTATCAGTTGCAGGAACTGATCGCAACGGTACGAGAATGCCTTGATAGCGAAGATGGCAAATTCTGTCACAGATTCTGTTCATGAGGCAGGGGTCCCACTGAAGCCTTCGATATATTCCTCACACTGCTCTCTGGTCACAAATCTGCCGACTATATCAACTGATTAAAACGAAAAAGCACGTCCACAGTTATGGACGTGCTTCTTATTATTACCTCTATAGTCTTCGTCTTCGATTGATCAGTTTCTGTTGCCGCCAAAAAAACGAAGAAGCATAAGAAACAGATTAATAAAATCCAGGTAGAGTGCGAGAGCCCCCATTATAGAGCCTTTGCGGATAGCCTCATCCCCCTGGGCCATTATCCCTTCCTCACCCATTCTTTTTATTTTCTGGACATCATAGGCGGTGAGCCCCGTGAAGATAAACACACCGATGAGGGAAATCATCCAATACATCCCTGAGCTCTTCAGGAAGATGTTGACGATAGACGCGATAATGATGCCGATAAGGCCCATAAAGAGGAAAGATCCCCATCCGGAAAGATCCCGTTTCGTTACCAGCCCATAGACCGCCATCGCTCCAAACATGCCGGCTGTTATAAAAAAAGTTCCGGCAATGGACGAGCTTGTATAGGCGAGAAACACCACCGACAGGGTAAGGCCGTTAAGCACCGAATAGCCGATAAACAGACTTGAGGCGGTCGATGCCTGAATTTTCTCAATTCGGGCAGAGAGATAGAAAACAAGCCCCAGCTCGGTTATCATCAGTATAAAAAAGAGAGGACTGCCGATAATTGTCATGGCCAGGCTGGTATGTGCCGTAAAATATGCAACAATTCCGGTAATACCCAGTCCAACGGCCATCCAGTTAAACACTTTGGCAAGAAAAATAGTTGAAGCCTCCTGCCGGGCCTGAGGTAAGGTTATCTGTTTTGCATTTTCGTACATTGTTTCAATCCTCTCGTTTGAATATGAATAATTTTCATGGTGGCTAAAAGTATATCCTTATAGTAATCACTCGCCAAGAGGAAGGTAATAGAATTCTCCATTATTTTCAGGAATCGAATCCATTTTCACTGAATTTTCCTACGAGGTACCACTCAGCGACACCGTATGCGTTTCCAGCGGTTAAGGCTGAGGATATTGCTACATTTTTATTAATTATTACGAGAGGATAAAAAATATACAAATTGGGTATTGCCCTGTTGTTCAGCCAGCTGGACGCATGTGTCGCCATCGTTATTTTTCAGAGAAGGATCGGCACCGTGGAGTAAAAGGAATCGAGCCACATCGGTGTGGCCTTTTAAGGCGGCAAACATGAGAGGGGTCCATCCATCGCGGTTTTTACGGTTGGGATCGCTATTCGATTCCAGAAGTAATTGGGCAATCTCGGCGCGGCCATTCCATGCTGCAGCCATCAGAGGTGTCCTGCCGTCAAGATCCGTGATATCCGGTCTTGCTCCCCTGGCTAACAGAGTTTCCACAACGGGTTTATGCCCCTTCACCGCTCCATAGAACAGGGCGGTCCAACCTTCCGGACTCTTTTGGTCTATCCGGGGTTGATAGGTGAGCAGCAAAGTGAGTGTTTTGGTATGTCCGGCCCAGGCTGCCTTCATGAGCGCTGTTTCCCCACTGTCATTGATGCTGTTGACCTCAGCTCCATTATTAAGCAGTTGTTGTACTTCCTTTTGTCTCCCTTTTTCGACAGCAGCCATTAAAAGACTATTTCGGGGGGAAGTGATTGCGCGAGTACCTGTACCGGCCTTCTCACTTGACGACGAAGCCGTTGGAATTTCCGGTTTACCCCCTGCGGGATTAATCTTTGGAGTGAATATCCGTTTTTGTGTTTGTGGTGGTACGCCGGAAATTTTCTTATTGACCGGATCGGATACTGGTGACCTGGTTTGCAGGTCTTTGCCGCGTGGGACATGTATCGGCTCTCCGGCCCTCTTCTGCTCACCAGCGGGAGGAATAGAGGACTCAATATCGACGGTGCTCCGCTCGATTGGAAGATGAGTCGAGTTGGCTAACTGTAACTCAGTATGGGTTGGACCATCTCCTGGGGATCGGGAATCCGTCATGGTTCCCCCCTCTTTGTAAGCGAGCGGATCTGTTTCATTATTGACGAGCATCTCTAATTGGCCTTCGACATCATACCCAGGTAAAGCGGGATTCTTCAGGATGGTATAGGGTCGCACATCGAGAATCGGTTCATGTCCGGGAAGCAGGGGGTGAAACGTTTGCGTAGCCAGGGGTTGCGGCTTGTATGCTGCTGTCATATCATCTTGAGGCGCCCTGCTTTTTTCTCCTCCTCCTGAAGGAGAGTCGGGAGTGCTATTGGGCATAGCTGTCGATTTTTCCTCTGGCTGTGCTCCGGACGCTGTTGATTCCGAGGAATCGATTTTCGGTTCGACCACCTGTTCGGCCTGTCGCCCTGAAGAGAGCAAACGGTAGGTTTCTTCGTGATCAGCCGGAGACGATGGTAGAGAAGAGACGGTTGCTGTTTTAGTATTCCGGCTCTGGTCCGCCTCCTTAGGTGCGGTCCTCGCTGTCAACGGTGATGAAAACTCCCCGGGTTGGCGTACTGACAGGGACCGCATTAAAAGCCATGTACCGCCACCGGCGAGGAAGATCAACAGTCCGATTACAGCAGGCCTCCACACAGCAGTGTGCCAATCGGTCCTGCCCCGACGAGCTCGTGACTGTGCCGGATTGACCAGAGGATGGTCATGGGACAGGGATTCTGTGCCAACACCGGCTTCCTTGTTGGCTAAAAGATAGTTAGAAGCCTTCAGGACGAATTGCCGGGTTACTGTCTGCTGCTTATGGTAGGCACTGAGAAATAATCCTAAATCGCAAATCTGACTGATTTTCCGGGGGAGGCCGCCTGAAAGTTGATAAATTAACCTCAGGGCGTCAGCTTCAAACAGATCCGGGCCGTTGTATCCGGAAATTTTCAGACGACAGGCAATGAAGGCACAGGTTTCCTGGTAGTTCACCTCTTTCAGATGAAAGTGATAATGCAGACGGGTTGCAAAGATATCATGGTCTGCATAAAAGGGTGTGTGTGCCAGTTTTCTTATACCCGAAAACAATATCGTGAAGTTCACTCCCTTCTTCAGGTTCAAGGTTTGCCAGTTCAACAACTTACGCAGCGCGTCATTCTCCAGGCGATTGGCTTCATCGATTACTATGGTCGGATATATCGCCCTGCTGTCAAGTTCGTTAAATTTTTCCTTGATTGTGTCTATAAAGCCATCGGAGCAATCTTCGGTGTCCGGCACCTCCATTTCCAAATCGATAAAAATCCAATGAACCCTCAAGTCTGCATCGGCCATCAGACGCCTCAGGAGAAGGGTCTTGCCGGTACCTGGCTTTCCTGTCAACAACACATACGGTTCTCGTTGTTGAATAGCCTCTATAATCTGGTCATAGATTTTCCGAACAGATTCCGTCTGGTAAAAAAGATCGAGATCAGTTGCGCTGTCAAAAGGCTTACGGTTAAATTTGAAATATTTTAGATACATGAGAGATCAAACCCCGACAAACAAAACGCTTCAGTACCTCTGATCACCGCTCACCTTCCAGCCGATTTCGAAAAATGCCCATGGAAGAAATTCGGGTTAATTGCCGATGCGTGAGTTTTCGATAATAAGTTCCACCCGTCTGTTCAGGGCCCGCCCTTTCGGGTTGTCGGTACCATCCGGGTTTTTGTTGGCTGCAATGGGTTTTTTTTCACCGAACCAATTGGTCGACAGCCGCTCTTTGCGTACCCCACTGAAAACAAGCGCGCGCCCCACACTTTCAGAACGGCGTTTGGAGAGATCCAAATTGTATGCAACGGGTCCAATAATATCGGCATGACCTTCGACGGCAATTGTGCGAGATTCAACCTCCGGCTCGTTGACCACTTCTGCTATTATATGCATCTTGGCCTTGGCCTCCGGTTTTAATCTGTCGCTGTCGAAATCAAAGAGCAGCACCTCCGGGAATATTATCTCAACCCCCCTTTCAGTTTCCCTGACCTGGTATTCCAGTTTTTCAATTTCCTTCACCATTTTGCGGTTTTGCTCAGACTCCTTACTCAGGGCACATGCACCAAGAAAGAGAAAACCGCTGAGTATCCAAACAGTCATTTTGTTCATTTCCCTCCCCCATTTTTCAATTTATTGACAATGGAAGTTTCCTAAAAAAATTCCTCAATATCGTTTTGTCAAGAAGCTCGCTCTTTTCAGCGGGGATAGTCTGTCTGAAAACATAAATTTACTCAGGGAGATGTCAATGTTTGGCAGATTTCGCTACCGCAACCCGTTCACTCAGTCTTTAATCGGTATAGATTCCAGTGGACAGCTACTCCCAGGTATTGAAGAAGGAACCTGAATGCGATATTTTCTGGACAAGTGGCCAGAATTTTTCTAGTATTTAAAGTGGGCTTTAATACAGAGATCTTTTATTCACTCATAATCTTGCAGCGTTCCGCATGGCGGCACCAAAGGAGAGAAGGTGTGAGAAAGAAGACGCATAACCGGATCACCAAGGTTTTGAGTATTGGAACTGCAGCAATCTTCCTGGCACTCCTTCCTGTGCTGGCAGGGGCAAGTGATCCAGACAATTCTTTTACTGACAGGCCGTCAGAGGATGCCCTGGCAAAACTCGAAAGTCGTGCAGCCGATATATGGGGTGTCGACAATGTCTGGCTTCCCACACCAAAAGTCTGGGTACAGTATGAATCCGATCTGGGAGAGCGCAGTGCCGTAGACTTTGAAAACGGAGTGGCCCATGTTCAGATCCTCTTAAAGGCCACTGACGACCCACAGCACGAAATGGTTCTGGCTCATCTGCGCCAGGGAGTGGGCAACCTGATTAAGAGTGAAGCAAACGATCCCATTGAGATGATTCAAGCCCAGGCCCCCCCGGCACAGGATTCTAATTCGACAGAACCTCGAGCTGGTAAGGAAATTCGGGTGTATCTCGTACAACCGGGCGATTCATTATGGACTATCGCCGGTCGGTTTCAAATGAAATCAACGGTTTTAGCTGAGTTGAACGGGTTGGCCGCAGATGAGATTTTATCAGTCGGCCGTCCACTTAAAGTCATGGTTTTTTCCTCCCATGACCTGACCCTGGAAACAACCCCGCGAGCGCCGGCGACGGACCCAATGCTTCAAGACCAGATTCGCATGGTTGATGGCAGTCCTGTTCCTGCATGGATGATTGAAAATTTCGCCGAAGAGGTCGTAGGTAATCGGCCTTCCGTTGTCAAAAAAGTAACTGGAGCCGACGGTATTGAACGTCTCTCGGTGGGCGTTACGTTCCAGCTTGTGTCAAACCACCTGGAGGTTCGTGCCAGGAAATTTCACTCTCTGGTTCTGACCCATGCGGAAAAGCATGATCTCGACCCTGCACTTATCATGGCAATTATCCATACAGAATCCAGATTTAATCCGCGTGCGCGGTCCAGAACGCCTGCTTACGGTCTGATGCAGCTGGTTCCTCATAGCGGAGGCCGGGATGCTTACCGCAGGGTTTATGGGAAGAAGCGTAAATTGACATCCAAATATCTGTATAATCCCAAAAATAATATCGAACTTGGTGTCGCTTATTTCAACATTCTGAGAGACAGCTATATGAAGTCAATTCTTGACCCGGTTAGCCGTACCTACTGCGCAGTTGCCGCATACAATGCAGGTGCGGCCAACGTGGGAAGAGCATTCATTTCGAAGAAATCGATACAAAAAGCCGCACCGGTCATTAACAAAATGACTCCGGAGGATGTCTATGCACGCCTGATTGCCGATCTGCCGTTTAAGGAAAGCCGAAATTATGTGCGGAAGGTTGTTAAACGCGCCAAACTGTATCAACACTGGCAATAGAATCGTGAGAGCCGACCCTGTCGTATAGTGAGGTGTTGACGCAAATCAACAGAACTAACTGAACAGCGCCTTGGGGTCAAGGCCGATAATTAGTGCCCCCCAGTGCCGGCCATCTATATATATCGGCATGGAGAGATCGTTGAGAACCTCGCCGGTATCCCGCATATACGTCTGCAGAAGCAGAGGCTCGGTATGTGAGCATCGTCTTTTTTCCGTCTTGTTGTTCAGGTAGATGCGCTGATGGCGGCTGTTGAGAAGATCCTGGCGGGGATCACCGGTCATCGGTTTGGAAAAGGCTGTGTGGTGGGCGGGCAGGTAGCCGTTCTTATCAACGACAAGACAGTAAATGCCACCCTGCATCTGTTTCAGGGCAGTATCTAAACTTGCCTGCATCTTCTGCTGAATAACTGTAGTGAACCCGGTCTCGAATTTTTGTGGGTCAGTGTCGGGAATTTTCCGGTAACTGTTGTCGAATAGATTGACACCGCTCTTCCGAATGACCTGCAATTCTTTCTCAAACTGATCTCTGATCTTTTGAGCAGAGGTGATAATCGAGTCGAATGTCCCTTCTCCGGTTTTAAAACGTGAAACTATTTCCAGCATTTTTTCAGTCACCGAACTCAGCGTGGCAACCGAATTCTCGGAATTTTGCATATCTTCGGCAATTTCCTGACTCAGGGAATTGATACCTTCGACTTTGTCTGTCACTTCCGTATTGTTCGTCGAGAGCTCTTCCATAGCCGCTGCGATTTTCATGAGCTGCTCGTTGGCTTCTTCAAAATCCAGCATCATGGAATTGAAATTTTCGGAAGCCTCGCTGACAGTTGTATTTGTTTCGTGAGCAAACCTGCTTATTTCTGTTGTTTCCTGCTGGGTCTGCTCAACGATGGTGATCATCGAATTAATATTGGCGGTTATCTCCTGGGTTGCCGGTTTAATGCGTTTGGCGAGATCCCGAACCTCTTCAGCAACAACCGCAAAACCCTTCCCATGTTCAGCAGCCCTGGCTGCTTCGATGGTGGCATTCAAGGAAAGCAGATTTGTCTGTTCGGCGATATCGTTGATGATGGAAACCGCCTGCAGGATAACGGCAGAACTTTTACCCAACTCATCAACGGTGGAGCGAAATGACTCCACAGAACGACTGATCTGGAGAGTTTTATCGGTTGCATCAACCAGCTCCCGGTGTGAGCTCTGGGCCACTTTCAGGTTATTTGCCGTTTTATCTGAAACATATTGAGCACTTTCCGAAACTTCAGCTATGGCACTGTTTGCTTCAATGCTTGCGGTAGAGACAATGCTTGATATCTCACGCTGGTCTGCAGTTTTTTGGGCAGTGTCCCTAACCGAGGAGGCAACCTTCGCGGCATCAACCGCAATATCAATGCCGATTTTACGCATTTCCTCTATGAGCTGCCGAATAGCGGCGAGGAATTCTCCATATTGGCGGCGAATCTTTCGTGTGATCTCTTTTCCTTCATTGATGTCTGGAGAAGCGAGGTTCATTTCCCCATTTTCCAGATTACGGAATATCGAACTGATTTCACCAACGGTTTCTTCGATGCCATGCCTGAGGAGATTACTGAAACCACGTCCCAAAAAAAGAGTTACCAGAAACAACAGCCCTGAAAGGGTTACCAAAAGTATCTGCATACCGGGATAAAAGACCGCCGCACCCAATACGACAATAGTTGCAAGATGACAGGCCAACAGCACCATAATCGAGCCGTTCACTCTGTCGTTATAGGAGGGAAATACTTGAGAAACGGTTCGTACGAAAAATGAGGACCCAGACATGCATAACCCCGCTATAGATCAAACTATTGTTTGCAAACGTTAAAAAGGCCGTGGCTTTATTCAGCACCCCTATAAGGGGTACAAACCTTGAAAAACCTGAACCTGCTAACTTATATTTTTAAAATGAATAGAACCGTAGAGTTCTGTGAAGAAAAGGATGGTTTCGCGAGCTGGTGAAACAAACTGAACGCCATACATCTGGTCACGAGCGGTGCGCACCTTTACCTTTTCTTTCATCTTGAAGGTTTGTCCAATACTGCAGCTCACCACAAGCAGGTCATCGACCTCGTGTTTTCTCGTGGAACTCAACAATAACCCCCCTGGACTCATGTTAACTATGCTTGCCATCCCACTTTTCAATCTTGTGGCATTATAGCAATGAGTGAGGATGTTCCCGTCGACCACCTCATTACGGGCTATTCGTTTATGATGACGTCGGTCTTCGAGATCCGGATCAAATTCATCTATTGTTTCAGATTCATTTAAAAGACGGAGATCTACGGTCTTATGGGTAAGAAATGGTTTGTCATAGCTCTCAATATGGCCAAATAACCAGTCTTCAAGAAACTCCGAAGTTGTCGGGATCTTCTCTGTTCTATTGTTCCTGAAATCGATAATAAACCTGTTCAGCTTTTTAATCAAAGCATAGTGTTCAAGACAGTGATTGGTATAATCAGTATGGTTCTTGAAAAATTCTTCTTCGATTTCAAAATGTTGGAAGGCGTAGTCTCTAAAGACACCGAGCAGGACATCCAAAACCTTTATGTTGACGCCTGTATTAATCGCGTTGCTGATATCCTTTATCAAGTCGAATAAAATTTTATGCTGGTTATCAATGATGTCAGAATTGACCTGCAGCTTAGGATTCCAGACTATTTTTGCGTTCATGTTGTTCCTCTTAAAAACAATGGGGTGCATCCCTATCTAAAAAAGCCATGGAGAAGTTCATTTCAATTGCGACACACATTTCAGGCGATAGGTATGATACGAGATCGCCTCCTAAGGGAAGTCAGAACCAACCCTTCCCGCCGAAAGCACTAAGGCTACCCATTCACCCCTGCGTTTGCAATTTTTTCTGAGCCAACGAACCGTACCGAAACGGGAAAACGATGAACTTGATCAATGACAATGAGAGAGCAGGACAACCAGCTGGAATTATACAAGCTATTATCAGCTTCGGTCAAGAAGAGAAGTATGGAAATAAAAATACCAGTTAAAACGAAGAATTAACCAAGCCGAAACGCTCATCTTATCCAAATAATTCGTATCTTTAACAAAAAGGCAAGGTGCACATTTCATTGTTTCTCATTGTTTTTACTTAAAATCAATGCAAGACCGGTGGCTGATCTCTACCAGGATCCGTACTCTGTTTGGATGCTACGGTGGAACTGATCCTGATAATCTCATCTCTGATGACACCCTGGTGAAAATAGTGCAGGAGGTGGCCAGTGTTTGCCAGCATGATATATTCGGCATGAGGTACTTGATACTTAAACCCACCGGCATGAGAAAATTGGGCCACTACCTGGTCCCGGTCTCCATAAACAAGACTCACCGGAGCCGCTATCCCGGAGTACAATGGGTATGATTCATCGAGGAAGGAGCGGACCTGGTTGAGGTCTTCAGCATTTGCCAGGAAACGGGCCGGAGAGAAAAGAAGCTCCAGACAGGACCTTTCTGAATAGTCTGCGACAACAGCTTGAGGATGAAAATTATTCTCTATAAGGTCCGGAGAGATGAACGGTGCAATCGCCGGTATTATTGCATGTCGAAACAGATGTCCCACGCCTGGCAATGCAGCAAGTTTCGTGTACCATGAAGAACCTGTTCCAATAGGATAGACAGCTCCGGCTATAAGAACGAGTCCCTGGTAATACGCAGGATAATCGGTAAGCAGCCTGGCCCCGAGGACCCCGCTCAATGAATGGGCCACAAGGACGGGTCGTTTAAGCTCAAGCTGTTGAATTGCCTGATGTATGATTTTAACCTGCCCATGCAGGTCGACACCCGGATCTCGTTCGCTATGTCCAAGGCCTGGCCGGTCAAGGGCCACCAGATGAAATTTTTTTGGAAGATGGTCAAACAGGCTCTGCTGCCATTCCCTGGAATTACTTGATGCTCCGTGGATGAAGACGACCGGGACCTCGCCTCCTTCCCTCTGGAGATAATGAAGCGTGCGTTTTTCAACGCTGATAAAATCTCCGGGTGCCGGGCATCGCTTCATCACCTGATGTTGGCGATAGTACCCAAGCAATGTGGTTGCCCCGAGAACAACAACAGTTATCAGGCACAGGATGCCTGCAGATTTTTTCATAGGCCATGATCAGAAGGAAACATTATCCTCTGCCCCCGCCGCCAAATTTGCGTCCATAAAACGACATAGTCCTGCTGCCCCTATCGTTTACTGCAGGATCTCTGAAGACTACTGAGGAATATTGAGCCCCAGCGGCACTAAGATCTGACTATTGAAGAGGTCCCGGACATGATCATCGGAAACATGCCCGATGTGCTGCGAAAGACTCTTTATCTGTCCGGCATACTGCAGGGTATTGGCCCTGCATACTCTCCTGGCCTGTTCTATAGGCTGCCAGTCGTGATCCTCAAAAAACCGGGACGCGGCGGTAAATATTTCAGGGAAAAGAACCTTGCGCAGACCATCGAGAAAACCAATATAAAAACTCAATGAGGCCTCTCTTTTCTCCCTGATGAGGTGGGCCAGCAATCCTTCAGGATGGGTATCGGCCAGGATGTCTTTGATGGCGCGACAGACATGCTCGTACACCGAGCCAGGGAAGCGGGAGATAATTATCCGCAGAGTCGAACTGTCGAGAGTTGTTTGCAATATCTCACCAACTTCATGATAGATAAAAAGGTCCAGTTCCGTGTCAACGATGGTATCGAGGGTCTTCCTGAATTTCTGCTGATTCAACCGACCATCTTGCCATAACCCATACAACCCGATCGCGTGGCGAAAGGAACTTCGACAGGAGGAACGCAACTCCTGTATCTGGTCCCATAAGAAATAACGCAGGGACTCTTTTCTGATAAAAATAACGCCATCCTGAGCCATGGCAAAGGGGCTGGCCATTTCCCTGGCTCTCTCTTTTCCCAGTATGAATACAGGACAACCGGCGATGGTGCGTTCTTCGAGTTTTTCGGCCAGGAAAAAAACAGCCTTCATCGATCTCCCGAGTCCGGCGCCATAGAGTATCTTCTTCCCGCTGAGACCTGCGTTTATATCAGCCGAGTCATCCGGTCCGTATCTGCGACCGTTAAGACCGAGGTGGCGAAATGGTTCTTCTGCCAGGGTTTTCCAGTATGTTTCCTTGGCCTCGATCCAATCCAGCAGATCGGCCGGTTCGGGCTCCTGCCAGGGCTCCAGGTCGTGTTCCCACTTGTAGAGATTTCGAAGTTTCAGGACCATGGTACACATGGAGTAGTTACCATGGTCCCTGGCATCCGAAATATTGCAATTATATTGAATATCTTCTATGAAGGAACTGTGCAGATATGAGGTCGTCATGCCTCCCTCGGTCCTGTACTGAGACAGGTTAATACAGTTGCTCTTACGCTGGCGCCTGCTCCTCCACCTGCCGGTGCAATTCCGTCACCAGCTCACGAGGCAGTTTCAGTCGTGCCGCCAGCATGGCCAGATACGATTGCTCCGCTGCCGTATCCACATCTACAGCAAGTAAGGAGGCAATGTAGATTTCGGCTGCTACTTCGGGGCTCTTCGCGCTGCGCACTATTGCATCCATATCAACCGGGTGCCCCATCTCCTCTATAAGCAGTGCCCTGTCATCAGGCTCAAGCGGCAGCGATTCAATACGCTGGAAAATGGCCTGACTTTCCTGAGCATCAAGTCGTCCGTCAGAACGCGCTGCAGCTATCATGGCCCTCACCAGTGTCAGACCCAATTCCTCCTGACCGGCTGCATCATCTTTCGATGGTAAAAAAGAAGAGCCCTCAGGTGCCGGCGGCAAAGGCACATCGGCTGATTGTGCGGTGGGTTCGATTACCGGATTTTTTGCACCGCTATAACGCTGGTAGGCACCATACGCCAGCGCCCCGACTGCAGCGAGACCACCCATTTTCAGAGCTTTCTTGCCCATTTTTCGACCGGATTTACTGGTCACCAGACTGCTCGCAAGGCCGCCGGCCAGGCCACCAGCAAAGCCACCAGCCGCGCCACTGCCCAGGAGTTGTCCCAGAAGCTTATTCATATCAGTCATGCTCTTTATTGCTCCTTATCTGTTATCATTACTTGAAAAGTTGTCTCAAAATGCTCACTGACAAGACATTTCCGTATGTATTCTTTTGGGTCACATCGGTGGAATTCAGTGAGATCCTTTTCTGTGAATGTCTAAATGATAATCTCTCTTATCTCTTTTTCAATTTGACTGAGTCAGAAAGACTTCATACCTCAAAGGGCCGCGATCAAGTGAATCTGTAAGTTCATACTTCTCATTCCCCTCATGACATCAGACTCAGGCAACAAAAGCACCATTAGCCAGCACATTCTGTCCACTGATCCAGGCAGCATCCTCAGAGCAGACCATGGCGACGACCCGGGCAATGTCTTTGGGGACGGCTATACGGTTAAACGCAGACATTGCTGCAAGTGCCTCAATCTGTTCCTCGGTCTTGCCTGCCCTGAAGAGTTCGGTGTCGGTCGGTCCGGGCGAAACGGTATTAACCCTGATCCCTTTTGCCCCGAGTTCCTTAGCGAGGACCTTTGTGAGTTGTTCCACAGCTCCTTTGCTGGCCGCATAGGTGCCATAATTGGGCAGCATCACGCGAGTAACCGAAGAACCGATATTGATGATACATCCCCCCTTGCGCATCCTTCGGGCAGCCTGCTGACAGCAGAAAAACAGACCCTTGACATTGAGACTGAAAACACGATCGAATTGCTCTTCGCTCACCTGTTCAATCGGTCTGTTTTCCATTATACCGGCATTGTTAATGAGGATATCTATTTCACCGAAATGACTTTCCACCTGATCGAATAAGGACTCAACCTCCTCTACACGGGCAAGGTTCGCTCTGAAAGCGTGGGATTGCCCGCCATTGCCAGTGATGTGCCGGACCACCTGTTGTGCCTGCTCATCATCTGATGAATAATTGACTGCGACGACGGCGCCTCGACGGCCGCATTCAAGAGCGATCTCACGTCCTATTCCCCGCGATCCACCAGTGACAACAGCTATTTTTCCTTTCATATGTATCTCCTCTGTTTTTCTTCTTCGCATGCAAAAAGTCATGAGAAATGCGAGCTGGTTAAGGCGTATAAAAAAACCTGAAACTGTTATCGCTGATTACGGATTATGACCTAAACGTATTCATTCACCGCATTTTTCGCCAGTTTCATGTCAAGCGCTATTCAACGCTTAGAAATGAACGATATATCATCGTTCATCTCGACGGGGGGCGTATCCTTAATCAATTGCTTAAAAATATCTGTAAAAAAAATTTCATCTGTGATTGAATTGAAAATAAATAGAGAAAATGAACATATAGATCATTTCAGTAACCACTGTTCAGGCTCCGGCTCAACCTGACAAGCGACTTTATTGCACCACCCTCACAACGCCCGCCGGCATAGATGTGAATGGTCGGAAAGAACTGTTCCGAACAGGAAAAATCCGGTTACGGAACACTGGTGAAGACGAAATTTATCTTGCTTTATTACGACAATAATACCCGAATCTACAATCTATTCGAGGGAGCAACTCTATGCCTGTAATCGTTATTAATTTTAAAGGAAAAAGGGTCAAAGAGCATTCTGTGATCATTGGAGAAGGATGCAGCATTGGACGGAAGAAGGGGAATGACATTGTTATAGATAACTTAGCCGTCTCCGGATTCCATGCCCAGATCGACTCTGTCTCGACGACTTTTGTGTTAAGGGATTTAGAGAGCACCAATGGTACGTTTGTAAATGATAAAAGAATCACGATGCACAGCCTCAAGCACAACGATACTATCCTCATTGGCAAGCACGAACTGACATTCGATTGTTCCGATCTTGAGAGTATGCAAGCGAATGAATCGGATCTCTCCAATGAAAAAACCAGGATCTTAGACACAAACGACTTGCGCGAACTGGCGGGCTGGACAAAGGAGGAATCTTCGTTTGACTGGTATTCCAGATCAAGAAATCCTGACACCACCAAGCTCAGGAACGGTTCATTCTTCTCAAGAATTTTTCAGAAATTCTTTGAATAGCATTCGGTAACAACAGAAAAAGAAGAAACGGCAAACTATTTTGATTCAATAGCGGTACGTACGTTCTTCTCAAGCATCTTGAAGAATATTCCCGGTTTGCTTCGCGAAAGGTCTTGCTGAATGTCCAGTAACCGATCATGATCCGGCTGAACCTGTAACCCTTTTTTGACATACTCTCGGGCATTCGTCAGTTTTAGGTTACGATAAGCACCATCAGCGAGTTCAGCATATTTATCAGCTATTTTTCCTATACCATTTTTTACAAGAGCACTGTCATGATCTAATCTTTTGATTTCCTGATAATATTTGTATGCACAGTCATTCAAGGGAGAGGTCAGATCATTATTTTCTATTGAGGTTTGCGCCTTTCGCTCCAGCTCTTTAATCAGTGCCCTTTTTTCTAATTCAGCCCTGGTAAGGAGTCCGGACAAACGAACACTCTGCGGAGACACTTCCAGTCCTTTCCGGATATTTTTCTGCGCTGCAATAACGTTTTTACCTGCGAGATCCCTTTCTGCATAATCAGCATACTTTTCTGCAATTTGCTGTAATCCTTCATGTGCCGCATCATTATGAGGTGCAATATCGAGCACTTTTTTATAATAGATAAATGCTGAATCACCCTCGGGCACTGTAAGACGTTTATACCTAAAGGCAGTATCGGCTTTATCAAGAAGGGCATTGATCTCCAGCTGGTGGGGGGTGATTCTTTTCTCCTGTTCCTTGGTAATAAAGGGAACCTGCTGGAGTTGTTGCGATGACTGAACTTCTTCATCCTCAGTTGTTTCATGCTGCGGCAACCAAGCAAATTCAACCGTCTCAACGCCTTCGACATGCCGTTCAACCTGCAATGATGACGGGTGTATAAACAGTAAGGGCACTGCGATGATATATAAAAAAATCCCGGTCAGGAAGATTCTGCCTGGTGGATTGGCCAAGGCTGATACTATTTCACGATAAAAAGGGGTTGGCTGATTGCCTGTGATATCAGCGACATTTAAAAAAAGCGTCCGGTCATCTTTATCCATGACAGCCGTCCGCTCTTCACTTCCGCTGAAAAAAGGTAAACTGCTTCCGTCCCAATTGGTTCCGAGTTTGCCGGGATTATGGCCTCCGTCAGCTCTCTCGATTGTCGCAATCAGTTTTTTCTTTTCATTTTCATAGCTCTGTTCGAACAGCTGCAGAACATACTCTTTTAAAACCTGGGTATTGGGTCTTTTTCCCATTGCAAAGAGACAATCTTCAATGTCTTCTCGCATCTCTGCACAGGTCTGGTATCTCTTGGTTCTGTCTTTTTGTAAGGCCCTGTTGACGATTTGATAGATTCCTGGAAAGAGGCCGGGATTGATTTTTTCAAGTTGTTCATACTCAGCCTGCATACACTTTCTTATAAGCGTTGCTGTATCTCCGGTAAACAGGCGTTGCCCGCTCAGCATTTCATGCAGCAGTATACCAATGGAGAAGATATCAGAGCGCAGATCTATCTCCTTCTCGCTGAGTTGCTCCGGAGACATATAGGAGATTTTCCCTTTGATAACTCCCGATTTTGTCCGGTTATCAAAGAGTTCTGCTTTGGCTATACCAAAATCAATTATTTTTATTTTGCCATCATAGGTAACAAATACGTTGTGGGGACTCAGGTCTCTGTGAATAATATTGAGAGGCCTTTGCTGCAGATCTTTCAGGTTATGGGCATACTCCATTCCTTCACAGATTTTCGAGGCAATCAACAGGCAGGTCTCAACCCCTATCGGTTTCCCGGTTTCTCTTGCCTGCTGTAAGATGGAGTATAAATCCTTGCCAAAAAGGTATTCCATGGCAATAAAATAACTCCCGTCCAATTCACCAAAATCATAAATATGAACAATATTTTCGTGTTGCAGGAGTGCGGCAAGTTTGGCTTCATCGATAAAATTTTCTACAACAACAGCATCCTGTGCAACTTGCGGAAGTAATTTTTTGAGAACAACAATTTTTTCAAAACCCTTCTGGCCCGAAAGTTTACACCTGTAAACCTCAGCCATACCACCAACCCCAATAAGATCGAGAAGAATAAACTTATTGGCTAATTGTGAAGGTTTGGTGTCACCCATTCAGCTCCCCTTGGACATTCCAGTACTGCAAAAAACTTTTCGAATATAAACCGGCAATTTATTCTATCACATATTTTTTTATTTTTTATGGTAAACTTATCAATCATAATAAAGCATTACCAATACCTCCATAGCCAAGCGGTCTCGACCCACATTGTCCCAAACCGAAAAGAAGAGATGGATACTACAACAGAAATCACTGCGCACTGTCAATCCGACATCGGTTTGCGACGAAAAAGGAATGAAGACATTTGCTCGGTTTCCACCAAAAATCAATACGTTGTCGTTGCAGATGGGATCGGTGGGGCATTAGGCGGCGATAAAGCCAGTGCACTTTTTTTGAGCGCGGTATCTGAAACCTTGACGGATCCAGGAGATCTCACGCCGGAGGAAGGCATCGAAAGGGTCAAGGCATGTTTTCTCACCGCCAACAATAAAATCCAACAGCACGTTTCTCAGAATCCTACCCATAAAGGAATGGGCTGTACGGCAGAACTTCTCGTAATATGCGGTGATGAATTTATTCTTGGCCATGTTGGTGACAGTCGGACCTATTCATTTTATAGCAACAGGCTTGACCAACTGACAGAGGACCACACCTTTGTCCAGGAACAACTGAACCAGGGGGTCATCTCGGAACAGCAGGCGAAAACCAGCACCCATAAGAATGTCCTGTTACGCGCGGTTGGAGTAGAGCCACAGGTAAAATTTGATATCCACCGGGGAAATATTATTCCGGGAACACTTTTTATTCTCTGTACTGACGGCCTCTATAACATGGTGCCGGAGGATGAGATCCTGCCGGTGTTGCAATACAGCGCACCTCTTGCTCTTAAAACGGAGATGCTGATTAATATGGCAAATAATGCAGGTGGAGCAGACAATATCACCGTTGCCCTGGTAGAGGTTCCTAAGAGATAGAGTTCTTTATCACTCTGATACAGTCCTCTGTGATTGCACCGAATACCCCCGACGCCAGAACCAATTTTTCCGGTCTAGAGAGTCGACTCCCCATTATCTTGCATCCTCAGAAATTGTCGTATAAAAGATGAGCGCGCACAAAACAGGAGCACTCTGCTATGGTATCTCCTTGTACTTTTTTAACAATTTGCGGAGTACTCAGGCTCTAATAAATTAATTGTTCCCGGTTTCTGCACAATACTCGTCCTTAGAGTGGAAACAGTAGTTGTTAAAGCCATTGACAAAACTTTTATCAATCCATACTGGTAATTTTTAGTACGAATTACTCATCAAATTCTACTTTCTGGGGGGGAAATATTATGTTAGACAAAGAGACGTATATCAGCGGGGTAAAAACTCAGTTGGATGAGTGGGACAAAGAAATCCAGAAACTGAGCGGGGAAGCCGGGTCTTCGAACTCGCAGACCATTGAACAGGCAAAACAGGCAATACAATTGGTCGAAGATAAAATAAACGCTTTTGAAAGATCCGGCGAGGAAGTCCCCGGCCATTGGGAAACTGAGACAGATAGTCTTCGCAACCAGGTGGAAAATATATTAAATTCAGCACGTAGTTCTGCCGGCTGACCTCGTGCTGCTTACATTCGATCTGACATTGACCCGCATATCAGAGGTCATTGTCAGGTCAGCTTCATAGTGTGTATTTTTCTAAAAACAAACCCGACGCTCCAACAGACCGCTCTCTCTATTTACCTTACAATTCCTTGAACTTTTTCATATCCTTTTTGTGATAAAGATCAAAGAAGATAACACTGTTGTCAGGCAACTCATCGCACCCTTCGCACTTTTGTTCCAGGCGCTGATTTTCCTTGCGACACAGGCGACACCAGTAATAGATAAGGCGATAATCTTTTCGTCCAACGTACTTTTTAAACCGACCGTTATAAAATCCCCGCATCTTGCCGTCTGCATTATCAGGAGTAACCAGCAGTCGATCAATAACCTTGCTGATACGGGAATGTCCCGGAGGGTCATCCCCCAGTACCTGTTCAAGTTTTCTGGCAAAATGCGGCATTGGCCGATACACATAGCTGGTATTCATATCATTGTCGTGGGCAAAGTGAACATTCAAGGATCATCGCATCTACCTGGTATTTATCTACTATAGACTAATAGTTACCGGGGATCTACCTTTTCACCCCCTGGGTTTCAGCCAGCCATTCCTCTATACGATCAAAGGCTTCATCGATTACCGCAGGCTCACCCCCAAAAGAGATGCGCAGGTGCCCCTCCCCACCTTTACCGAATGATCCGCCGGGTATGGTGATAACCTTCGCCTCCTCCAGCAGTCGGATCGCGATATCCTGAGAGCTTGCTGTTGAGAAAAGGTATTTTGCCATCACATAAAAGGCGCCTTGAGGGGGCACATAGGAAAAATGTCTGCTCAATTTGTCGAGCCGTGCACAACAGATTTTTTTTCGCTGAACAAGTTTTTCCCGCATTTCGGCGATACAGCCCTGGTCTCCCTCAAGGGCGGCAAGGGCTGCAAACTGTGAGGGGGTCGGTGCACAAATTGCGGTGGCATCATGAACTTTCATGATCTGTTCCATCCACTGTCTGGCTGCCGCTACCCAGCCAACCCGCCAGCCGGTAAGTGCGTACTTCTTCGATAAGGAATACACCGAGATCACATTCCTCCGAAACTCCTCCATGCTGAGCGGGCTCACCGGCATCCCACCGTCATAGACAATGTAATCGTATGCCTCATCGGTAATTATGACGAAATCATTGGCAACAGCCATCCTGCACAGGGCAATGGTTTCTGCATCGGAAAAGACAGTACCGGTGGGGTTCCCCGGGTTACAGAGCATGATAGCCCGTGTCTTCGGACCTACCGCCCGGTTGATCGCTTCAAGATCCAGACCCCAGCTGTCAGTCAGCGGTACATGTTTCGGGATGCCGCCGGCCAGCAGCACCTGTTCAATATAGGAGGCATAGGTGGGAGTGGGTAATATCACTTCATCTCCCTCATCGACGACGGTGAGCACTGCAGCCAGCAAGGCCTCCATCCCGCCGACGGTCACACATATTTCACTTTCCGGATCAACGGCTATCTGTTTTTCAAGAAGCAGATACTCTGCAATACGCTGTCTCAGGACAGGCATACCGGTCTGCAGAGAGTATTGACCGCTGCTGGGGTCATCCGTCAGCACGCTGGTTACTGCCTCAATTATGTGAGGCGGCGTTGCAAAGGAAGGAACCCCCTGGCCGAGGGACACGCAGCCGCCGATCCTGGCGGCGATGATGGCCATCTCCTTGGTCGCTGAAGGGGAGATGCTTCGTACTCTCTTACTTGCCGGATAGCGATGCATGGCAGCTGAAATATCGTCCATAATGTACCCTAAAAATCAGAAAATATTTTACCTGGATTCAGTATCATATTGGGATCAAAGAGCTTTTTGATGCTCTTTTGCAGCTCGATGCTGTTGGCGGCAAGCTCCATCGGCAGATACTCGGCCTTGGCAATGCCGATTCCATGTTCACCGGAAATCGTTCCCTGCAGTCGGAGCGTCAGTTCGAGCAGCGCCCTGGTTCCCTCACGGGCCAGCTCCTTCTTATCGAGATCCTGGGTGGTAATGTTGAGATGGATATTGCCATCACCGGCATGCCCGAAAGCAAAGACCTCCAGGCCATACTTATCTTCGTAAAAAGGGAGTGCATCGACGAGTTCTGCGATGGCGGTAATGGGAACAACAATATCTTCAGGAATATACAGGGCCGCATAGTCATGGATACGCAGGCTGACCTGACGGCGTACCGCCCAGATTTCACTTCGCTCCTCTTCACTCGGTGCCCTGATCAGCTCAATGGCACCCTCTTTGACCGCAAGCGCGCAGATGGCTTCCATCTCCTCATCTATCTGGCTCTGTGGGCCGTCAATTTCAATGATGAGGACAGAAGGTTTCTCCCCGGTCGGAGAAAAGGGCAGAAGCTCCCCGATCAGGGAGAGGCACCTGTGGTCAAGAAATTCCATGGCACTTGGCAGATGTCCCGCGCCCATAATGGCAGCCACGCCGTTCATGGCCGAAACCATGTCATGAAAGACACACATCATCCCGGTGGTGGCCGCCGGTTTGGCAAGCAGCTTCAGGGTGAGCGAGGTTATGATACCCAGAGTCCCCTCACTGCCGACAAGCAGATTGGTGAGATCATACCCGACAACCCCCTTTCTGGTCTGCACCCCGGTGCTGATCAACTGGCCGTTGGGGAGGACTGCCTCCAGTCCCAGAATATAGTCGCGGGTCGTGCCGTATTTCACACATGCCGGGCCTCCTGCATCGGTTGCGGCATTGCCGCCGATGGTGCTGAGGTCCATACCGGCGGGATCCGGTGGATAAAACAGTCCTTTTTCGCCTGCTGCATCCCGGACCTGTTGACTGATCACCCCCGGCTCCACCTTCATGATGAAGTTTTTGGTATCAATAGCCTCAATCCGGTTAAGTCCGACGGTGGACAACACCACTCCCCCGAATAACGGCAGGCAGGCACCGGCGAGTCCGGAACCGCCACCCCGCGGGGTAACCGGAAAACGGTATCTGTTCGCCAGTTCCATCAGGGCCTGCACATCGGCGACACTCTTTGCCAGCACCACCGTTTCCGGGACAAAGTTCAGTTTGGAAGCATCACTTGCATAATCGGCCAGCGCCGCAGGATCGCAGATGACGGAATCGGGATCGATTCTCTCCCGGATGGCTTTTTTAATCTCGTCGGTAATTGGTGAATAGTGAAACATAGTACACGCCAGAAAAGTTGCAGAACAGGATGTCGGCCATAGTGGTCTCTGGTAAAAAGTTAATTCGAACTTCCCGGATGGCTAGCAAAAAAGCTTGATATATGCCCCCAGGGGATAAGTGCAGACTTCGAATGCCCTTGGGGTGCGACATTATCAGCCGTGACCAAAGCCTGGGATATAGAGACGCTGTTCAATTTTTTTAAGAATAATGATGGCCACGGATACCAGACCAAGATAATAGAGACCGATGAGAGTAAATACCTCGGTGAAACGAAAGTATTCGGTCGCTATGGTTTTCCCTTCACCGGTCAGCTCTATACAGGTGACAATGAATGCCAGCGAAGAGTATTTGATCAGGTAGATAATCTCATTGCCGCATCCATGGATTGCCCGGCGCACCGCCTGGGGGACAATGATCCAGAAAACAGACTGAAAGCGAGTAAAGCCAAGCGCCTGGGCCCCAAGATACTGCCCTCTTTTAATCGACAGCAACGCCCCGCGAATATATTCGGACTGGTATGCTCCGCTGCACAGGGTAAAACCAACCACGGCGGCAACATAGGGCGACATATAGATACCGATATTGGGCAACCCGAAGTAGAGCACGAACAGTTGCACAACCAGCGGTGTGCCGCGGAATACCGCCGCGTATGCATCGGCTGATTTCTTTGCAATGGGGTTGCCGAAGGTACGTATGGCCCCTGCTAAAACCCCAATCAGTACCCCGCCTATTGCCGAGGGAACGATAAGGGCGACTGAAACGAGCAGTCCCCGGTTCAAACTGGTTATCAGTTCCTGATAAAATGGTGACAGTTCCACGCCTAGCCCTCTGTATCCGAAAGTTCGTTGAGCCGATCACAGAAGCCCTGGGTTTTACTGCTGTTGCCGGTTGTGAGGAGCGTAGACGGCGCCCCCTGTTCAACAATCCTGCCGTTCTCCATGAAGAGAATTTCATCGGCCAGCCCTGAGATGAGGCTGATCTGATGGGTGGCCATGATCATGGTCATCCCTTTGATTGCCAGCGCCTTGATAACCGTAATCACCTCCCCGATCAATTCGGGATCAAGGGCGGAAGTCGGTTCGTCAAGCATTAGGATTTTCGGATCCATGGCCAGGGCCCTGGCTATGGCCACACGCTGTTTCTGCCCCCCTGAAAGCTGAGCCGGATAGAGTTCTTCCTTATCCGCAAGACCGACCTGCGCAAGCTCCACCCTTGCCCGCTGCTGTGCTTGCTCTTTGCCCATCTTTTTCACTTTGCGCAGGGCGACAGTGATATTATCAAGCGCTGTAAGGTGGTCAAAGAGATTAAAGTCCTGGAAAATCATCCCGACCTGCTGTCGCAGACGATACAGCTCCTGTTTGCTGGTAAAGTCGATCTGTTCATCTTCCAGCCTGATCTCACCGGAGTCGGGTACAACCAGACAGTTCATGCACTGCAGCAAGGTGCTCTTGCCACCCCCTGATGGGCCAATCAGCACCTTTATCTCCCCTTTTGCGAGCTCAAAACTCACAGCGTCGAGAATGGTATTGCCACCAAAAGACTTGGTGATATTGGTGACTCTGAGAATCGGGGTCGTGTCGGTCATGATTGGGTTCCGTGGTGAGAGTATCCGGGGATGCGGAGATGCTGCTCCAGTTTCCTGAGCAGGATGACGCCGGCCCAGGTGAGGAGAAAATAAATAACGCCCGCAGCAATGTACAGCGACAGGTGCTGATAGGTGCGGGAGGCGACAAACTGGGTTCTTGCCATGATCTCAGGAGCGCCGATAACAAAAGCAAGGGCGGAATCCTTTAAGATGATCGAATATTCATTCGACCATGCCGGAATAGACATCCTGAGGATCTGAGGGAGTACGATATTTTTTATTGCCTGACCATTGGTCATGCCCAGGGCACTTGCCGCCTTGAACTGTCCCCGGGGCAACGACAAGATAGCCCCCTTGAAAATATTGGCCTGGTAGGCACCCGTAGTCATCCCAAGAACTATAGTTACAGAGGTAAACGCACTGAACCCCAGGCCCAGATAAGTAAAGAGCCCGAAGTAAAACAAAAAGAGCAGCACCACAACCGGCACACCTCTGAAGATCCATACATATCCGTTCAGCAGAAACCTGACGGGCCTGTTACCGTAGACCAGCCCAACCGCCATGAGGATACCGATCACCAGCCCGATAAGCATGGCGGCAACAACAATGCCGGCCGTAACAAGAGAGCCCTGCAGCAGATATGGAAAAGAATCAATAATGACAGTTAAAGCACTTGGCATAGATATACCCGTAAAGAGGAGGCACAAGAGAGACGGAGGCGACGGCAGTCGCGGTTTTTTACAGGTTCGGCAGGTGCCAACATAAAAAGAGACGAGTCCATATCCTGTCGAGGATGTGGATTCGTCTCTGTACAGGCTTATTTATTCAATTCGTACTTGTTGATCAGTTCGTCCCAGGCGGGAGTTGTCATAAGTTTTGAAAGCGCCTTGTTCACTTTTTCGAGCAATTCGGTATCTTCCTTACGAACAGCATATCCGAATTCTTCATCATGCATACCAAAAGTACCAACGATCTCGACATCTTTTTTGGAAACGGCATCCTTTGCCGGTGCATCATCCATCGCCGCTGCATCAATTCTGCCGTTCAGCACATCTTCTACAGCCAGAGGAGAAGAGCTGTAATACCGAAGCTCCAGGTTCCAGCCTTTTTCCGCGGCTTCAGCTTTCAGCCATTTGGCCTCAGATGTTCCCTGTTGTACCCCAACCGTCTTCTTGCCTTTCAGCAGGTCTTCAATGGTCAGCGGAGAGTCCTTCTTGGTAACCATGACCTGCTTGATGACCCAGTAAGGTACCGAAAAATTAACTTTTTTCGCACGTTCCTCAGTAATGGACATGCCGGAGGCGATGATGTCGATCTTTTTGGTGAGCAGGCTGGTAATGATACCGTCCCACTCGATGGGCTGATGACTGACTTCAAGACCTATCTCTTTGGCTACCCAGTTCATGGCTTCCACATCGAAACCACTTGGCTGCCCGGTCTTGTCAATATAAGCAAATGGCGGAAAATTCGCATCAATACCGTTAACCAGTTTGTCGGCAGCAAAACCCTGACCGGCGAATACCAGACTCAAAACACTCAATAGAAAAACCAATTTTTTGATGAACATCTTTCCACCTCCCGTTGTTAGTGACTTATAAATAATTTTCCCTGGAATATATTCCCGGAATACAATGCGGCAATAACCTTTAGAGGGTCGATCATATCTGCTTTTTGCAGCTTCAGCAAGATCTTTCAGAGGAATGTGGATGGTAAGTATTTGAAAAAGTGGCCCTTGTTATCGGGTCGTTTTTTTTGCCAGGCACATTTTTATTAAAGGATACGGCTCTCCCTTTCAGCAACTATGCAACCTCGGTGAGGTGGGACCAGGCCATACCGTTGCGGGATATCGACGAAAAGTCGTTTCCGGTTAAAACGATGAGTCCTACATCAACAGAGCTGTCAAAGAGACGCATCGCCTTATGTGCTGCTTCATCCGGGCTCATCTTTTGTTCCAGCCAGCCATAGACTTCCTTTGCCAGGATTTTAAGGGCAATAGATTCACCATCACCAGTGCAGGCCACTGCCCCGGCAGGACCGCAAAAGAGCCCGCAACCGGGAAGGGGCACATCGCCCACTCTGCCGATGGCGGCTCTTTTAAGCCCCCCGGTGCTGAGGGCTGCCGCAAACATCGTCCCGTCAAAGGCGACTGCCCCGACGGTATCGCAGGAAGGAGGACTCTTCCCGTGATCTGTTTTTCGGGTTACAGGACGGCCGAAAACCGCTTGAGGTAAATTATGCTCTGTGGCAAAAGATCGGGCACCGTCACCCACCAACAGGATATGGGATGAATGACGCAGTATTGTATGCGCGACACCAATTGGGTTGATTATTCCTTCCAGGCAGGCGACGGCTCCAAATTTTCCATCACTCGTCATGCAGGATGCATCCATCTGAACAGTTTTACCATCGGCCCGCAAATGTGAGCCGGTTCCGGCATTAAACCTTTGGTCATCTTCCAGATATTTCACTGCCTGAACGACTGCCGCTAAAGCCGATGCACCTTTTCCCATTACATCCATTCCGACATTGGCCGCAGCGTCCGTTTCATCGGAATTTTTCGGATTCGAGCCGGCACCTCCGTGGGTTACAATGGCCTGCTTAAAATTTTGCATTCTCACCTCGATTGTTATCCATGACAGCAAAATGGCCTGCACTGATCACTATCGAAGATGAATATAATGCTTTTTAAGGGTGCGCTCTCAGATTTTTTGTGGCTCCGGGACATTCCGGCATTGAAGAAGGAATTGTTCCCGCAGCGTGGAACCTTTTGTGCTCTTTCCGGCCATACTGACATTTTGAGGTCAGTCGTCAAGAGTAAGGGACCGTTTTCGTTCTAGGCACCTGGAGTGGTGTTTTCTGTGGTGAGCAGTAAAAAGTCTAATGTATTCAGAAAATTATAACTTTTTATTGATTAATATCCCGTATTTTCAAATTCTCCTGGAGGCAGACCAAAAACTGCCTGGGTAGCCTGTTTTTGTCCATTTATAACTGGAGTCGTACATCAACTGTTCTTATATTTTCATTTTCGCCCATCATGTCTTGGGCACCACGCCTGAACACAATCATCCTGCGAGGGACTTCAAATATGAAATTTCCTGAGAGATTCTTTAAACCCTTAAAACGAAACCTGCTGAAGATCAGATCTTCAAACCTCAACAAACAACCTTCTTCCAAACGGGAAACCAGCATAAAGCTGCTCAAAAGATACTTCAGACTCATCAGGTAAACAGAAAAGAAAACCGTCCACTACTACAACAATCCCGGTATGGTTTTCTGAAAAAATTCACTCCGCATCAAAACCGACAATCCCAGTTGAATATTGAGAGTCTGTTACGGTTCCCATCTCTTGATCATCCACTATCTCGCCAGAAGAAGAGCAAAGAACCTATTGATTTCTTAGCATAACTTGACACAGCAATGGGGGGTCTTATTCTTTTTAGGAACCCCTTACAATATGAAATAATATGGTCTCGGCCTATCACTTTGCGGAGGTGGATGCATGAAATTCCTGAATCATTCGTATAGTCCCGTTAACCTTTTCATCCTCTTCGCCTTGATCGGCTGCGCCGGCGGCGAACCGGGATCCACCACTGCAACAATCACGGAGAACAACACTCCTGTCGAGGCCGTTGTCGATCACAGGCCCCCGCTGGACACCTTGGACTGGCAAGCATACAACGCTGCGGGTCAACCACCCTGGTCTTCTGCACTTGACCGTGATTGGCCCGGCGAAGAAATGGGGTTGACCGGTCCCATCTTTGCCATGGGAGGCAGCGGGTCCAAAACATACATCGCGGTCTACGATCCCGGCGGCGTACTTATCGGTGCCCTTCTCCTCAAGGAAGCCCGTAAGAATCCTGCCCGGTTGGAAAATATTATTCGCCTGGCCAGTGCCCGGGGCAACATCCAGAATACCCGCACAGTTGACCAGGTAGCGGCGCGCCGGTTCCTGGCTTTGGTCCAGGCGGCCAGACAGGAGGAGAGACCATGAATTCTGCTATTGACAGGCGTGTGAGACACATCCTTTTATTCACCGTATCCATCATTGGAGCAATCAGTCTGGCTGCGCTCGACACCAATGCCCGCGGCAGGGCATCCCTGGCAGATTCTCCGACTTCGGTCGCCACTGTAACCTCGGACATGCTCGACCAGACAAAGTGGACCATTCCGACCGACCTGAGTAAGATTACGACCTTTACGCCGGGTTTTACTTCATCGACTTCGACCACAAACGTTACCATCCGTGGGGTGAATAATGCGGCAGTCAATAACAGGTCGCCTCTGTACATCGTCAACGGCCAGCGGGTACGTTCTATCTCGGACATCGATCCGATGGACATCGACCAGGTTAATATTCTTAAGGGTAATTCGGCGAGCGTTCTCTACGGCGCAGATGCAGTAGCCGGGGTCGTCAACATCATCACCAAAACTCCCCGCGAAGAAGGCAGGAGCAGTTTCAGGGACCCGGACTCCTCGCTCTACAGGGGAGACCCTTATCAGGCCGGATTCCGTTCCATGACCACAGCCACGGTGGATCCGGTAGGGCAGTCACTGTTCGGGTATTATGATAACGGGGGGAGCTACGGTGCGGACGCCGGAGCAATGTACGCTTCCTCGGTGAAGTTACGCTGGAACCTTGGCGGCCCTCTATGCGACGGTGGTGGCGCTGCGGCGCAGGATTGGTCCCTGCCTTCGGAAGAAGCCGGTGGATGCCTGGCCAACGAAATGCTGGATACCCAGGCGATCTACGACAGTGCGCTCGGGACAGGGATTTCCAGCCAGCAGAAAGGTGATTTTCTCGCCTACGGACTGAACGGCATGGGATTTGATCGTAAGATGGCCGGTAACATTGCACTTTCAAGAGTGCCCGAATGGGCGGGATGGGGAAAAGATCCCGACATCACCAGCGGGCTTGGTGGGCTGGATTGGGATATGGACAGGTTCAAGGTCAATCCGCAGTTCCTGGATCATCTACTGGATTACTCTCCGGGCAGAAATGGCACCCTGGCTGCACCGGACGGTAACCCTTATACGATGGATGGGGTCTTCGGCGAAAAAAACCTTGAAACATTCTGGCAACAGAGCCTGATCCCCAATGATCCGCTGTACAAGAAACCGGATGGGGCCGGCAGCCAGGTAGGCGGCATCCTTAAAAAGGGGTTTGGAGCCCTTCTTGGGGCCGGCGGCTTCGGTGTGCAGACATCCAACGAAGACAGCCGGGCTGATGACCAATGGGGCCTTCACGCCATCGGATTCACTCCTATGGGCACCGGCAATTCAGCCTGGGATGTTATAGACGGCCGGCAGGAGAATGTGGTGGTGGCCGTTATCGACTCGGGTCTTGACCTGGGACATCCTGATCGACCGCGGTTCCTCTGGACCAATTCGAATGAAATTCCCGACAATGGTATTGACGACGACACCAACGGCTATGTGGACGACATTCACGGCTGGAATTTCGTTGCCGAGTCCAACAACATCGACGACGACTACGGCCATGGCACCTTCGTGGCCGGTATCATCGCCGCCAACAGCAACAACGGGGAAGGCATTGCCGGAGTCAATCCGGGTGCCCGGATAATGACGCTCAAGGTCGGAGAGGCCGACCGCCAGGCGCGGAGCCTCGCCATCTACCGCGCACTTCGTTATGCTGTGGATAACGGTGCCCGGGTGATCAACATCAGTCTCGGCCGCAAAGGGCTCTCCAGGCTGGAACAGATCGGCATCAACTATGCTTATGCCATGGGTTCCCTGGTGGTTGTGGCCGCAGGCAACCAGGGTAGCAACATCGCAGAGTACGGCCCCCCAGGAGCCCGTCGGGTCGTACCTGTGGCCTCAATGAACATCGACGGTACCCGTCGCAGCCAGTCCAATAAAGGGCTCCTGGTAGCAGTTGCTGCTCCCGGTGAAAGTATTTATTCGCTCACCGCTGGAAACGGTAAACGGGACGGCAACATGATCCCCTTCCTGGCCGGGGACTATCACCGGCTCAACGGCACGTCTTTTGCTGCGCCTTTCGTGGCCGGGACGGCTTCGCTGATCTGGGCCCGTTACCCCCATCTATCCAACCGGCAGGTTGCGGATATGATCCTGGCCGGTGCCGTGGATGTAGAGGACCCAGGGTGGGATATCGAGACAGGGATGGGCCAACTTAACGCCCGCACCGCCCTGACCATAGAGCCTGAAGCCGCCTTTGCACCCCGGATAACGGAATGGATAATCAACAGGGACCCACGCGGCAAGATCGATTCTGTGGACGTTTACGGTGTCATCAGGGGTCCCGTGGCCAGCTATTCCATCGAAGTGGGAGAGGGGAACAAACCTAAAGGATGGACCCCCGCCTTCGGCCCGACCAATCGGACAGTGGACCACGGCCATATCACCCGGATCCCGGGAAGCTACTTCCGGAAAGGATCCCGATGGTCAATACAATTAACAGCCACCGCTGAGAACGGCCAGCGCCGAATCCAGGTGGTTGAGGTCCGCAAGGACAGTTGAGTGGAAACCGGTCCCTCCTCCTGTTTAATTAATAGGTCCGGACCTCGTTACTTCAAAAACGGGCATTCGACACAAAAAGGGCGCAATCATCATATGATGGTTGCGCCCTTTACAAACTGGTGAGGCCGGAGTCAAACCAACGACAACTATCATTTATATTTCAGTACCATAAGAACACATATCCAGTTTATCGAGGACAAAATACCCCAAAAAATACCCGCTTCATGATGGTGCTATCTATCCTTTATAATATGGTACCTGATTATCTATTCTGCCTGCTCGACAGCTTCATAAATTTCAAGTTTCAACTCTTCCGAGTAACCGTCCTCATATAGTAGCGAGTTTATTATCTTGTGTAAGAGGTCTCTAGAAATCTTATTGTCAGCTACCCATACAGCCACGTTCTCCATCTCTATTACAAACTTGCCAACCACAAAATCATATCCGTTTAACTCTAGGAAATACGCTCCAAGAGCAATTGATGACCTCTTATTTCCGTCAACGAACGCATGATTCTTATTTATTGAGAACACCAGGTGGGTCAGCTTGTCCTCTATATCAGGATAATAGTCATCATTTCCTATGTGGTTCAAGGGGCTTTCCAAATTACCAAGATTGCTCATCCCTGACAATCCACCAGTATTTACAATTATCCAGTCATGTACCTCTACTGCATGAGCAACATCAAAGTAAAAATATTTCCTAGGTACGGGCATGCTACCTGTCCTTCAAACGCTTGAATACTGCTAGCGTTTCGGGGTCACTCAATCGCTCTTCTAGTGACTTGCTGGTCTCACCTAGGAATCTTTCAAAATCACTCTCCGGCACTGATTCGATATACTTCTCCAATTTATCATGTAAAGCATCCCTGAAGCATAAGTCACGACTTGCCATCTTTGTACGAGCATCAACCATCAGGGGTTTAAACAAAGGATGCTCTCCGAAGCCATCAAACAGTTTTTCGGCTTCTTTCATTGTTAGCTTCCGACCAATACGTTGTGACTCCTGCTTTAGCTCATGAGCCACACCAGACTCAAAACTTGCTATCAAAGTCAACAACTCAGAGTACATTGTTTCTCGTATTTTAGCCTTTTGCACCAACTTGAGTACTTGTCTATATTCCTTAGCATTTTCATTAAAAATGCATTGGTATATCAGATTAGTGAACCGTGCATATTTCCACCTGTTACCAACCACATATGCATCCAGGGCATCAGTAAAGACCTTTCGGTAATTTTCCTCTTGGAAGGAAGCGACAAGATACGCATCATCCCGCTGATTTATATACTTGGTATGGCCGCCAGCCCGCTCTGCCAATACGTCAAGCACTATATCCAATAAGCGAGAACGTATTTGTGCTGCCTGTTGACTTTCAGTTATCAGCATTGCAAGATTAAGTACTGCTCGGAAGGAAAACAGACCCAAGACTGTCGTTTTGGTACCGTAATCTGTTACGGTACCAGACATTAACGACTTGAAGTTTCGAAGCTCTAGTCCTTTTAATACATGGTACCCATTGTTTCTCAACTCTTCTCCATGCGCTGCTAGATACTTCTCAACGGTGCTCTCACTTATATCAAACAATTCAACGACTTGCTGCTTCGTGAAGACAGGTTCACCTTCGTAAACAATACCACCTAAAGCCAGGTACCTGTCAGCCTGCTGAAGCGCATACCGATTGTTTAGTATATTCTGTCGCTCATGTTGCGATGTGGTTAAGTCCTTCGCCATAGTCTCACTGTAACTCTTAACAAGATCGTTATATTAACAAGATACACCATAAGCAATATTGGGTACCACTAATAAAATGTCTGAATCAACTCAATGCTGTTAATAGACCCAATCCCCATGAGCCAATGGCTCTCTCTTAAGCACATCTCTCGCCAATCGCCATGTCGGCATAAAACGATCCCAAAAACCCCTGAAACGTTCATTATGATGTCTCTCAAGAAAATGCACTAGTTCATGAACCAGTCTCTGAGGGCTTCTTAACAAGCTCCAGGTTCAACGTGATACGCTTTCTTTGGATGTTGCAGCTGCCCCATCTGGTTCTCAAAATCAGCAGGGCTGAGATACCACTTCGAGCTTTTCTCTATCACTGAAGTCGGCAACATCGACCACGCCCTTCAGTTCATTGGCTTCGGCAAGCTTACCGATGATCTTATTGATCTTGTCGCCAATCTCCTTGTCACCCTTCAGGGCAACCATATCATCAAAAGAAGCACCTTCAGGCACCTCTATCATTCCGTCAGGGTCCCCCGCATACTTGTCGGAGACATACTTCATAAACAGCAGGGTCAGGACATAATCCTTATACTGCGAGGCATCCATCCCACCCCGTAATTCGTCACAACTTGCCCATAAGGAGCTGTATAGTTCTGTCTTCTTGATTGCCATCTATTTTCAAACCTTAATGATTGAAGAATACGCCAAATATAAAAACAACTTATTGTCTACCACCCGGACCACACAATCCAGTGGGAATAAGAGAGCACAAAAAAGGGCTTCTGACGAGCGTTTTTGAGGAGCCCATTCTCGGACCGTTTTCTCCTTAACTTCTGCTACCTGAGATAGATCGATCAACCGATTCCGAGAAATCAACCATTCGGCAGTTTGAGGATGCCTTTATGGCAGCGCTCTTTAACTATTAAGATGTTTCCAGGTTGCTCAATCTAAAATAAGCCTCTGTGTTATTTGAGATTTTTGCATTTTTCTAAAATAACACATCCGGGGATTTGACCAAAGACCCCATGGCTCGATAGCCTCGCTGCCACTTAGTCCGCATTCCAGCAAGCTGTGGCTGATCTTTTTCGATTGGGCAACAGGCTGTAGCCTTATTTGCATAGCTTCTGCATAAATCAGATGCCACTGACAGATATATTTGTGATCAAGGGTGTTAAAAGTCTTTCACAAGATACAAGCGTTGCCGCCCTGCTACTCGTCGTGCCGATCCCAGAAAACCCTACACCAGCACGCTCTGCGTGATGGCAGCAGTCTTACGGTTGGTGAAAGGCATTTGGAATTCTATTCTGTTATTTTTCCCCTCCTCATTTTCACCTTGCTTCAACTGTTTGATCACCCGGTCAAAGTCACTTTCAAACAGGCGGTCCTGAACAATGCGATATTTTTCAAATTCGCTCTCAGCATGGGTTTTGGCAAGTTTGGCCGTCACTTTCCCAGCGTCCTGCAGGATTTTACGGTCATCAAACTCCAAAAACAAATCCAATCGCCTGGCCCAGTCTTCCATGGTCATAGGAATCTTTCGCATTGCTCGAGCCTCGGCAAGATCCAGATAGGCATTGACAATACGCCCCAAGGCTTCCAGCTCAGCCTTGATCAGGTAGTTTTTGGCCACCGCGACATCGGTCTTCAAAATCTTGCCGTCTGGAGCCTTTTCCCAGGTGGTCAACCCCATGTTGGTCTTGGTGCTGTCTGCCCGCTGCCGGACCAGCTCGGCTGCGGTGTGGACCATTGGCGGAACTGGGTGGCGCGCACCGAATTGACCCGGTAGCCAACGGAGATGATGGCGTCGGGATTGTAGAAATCCACATTTCGGGCAACCTCCCGGTCCCCTTCGGCTTGGACTATCCGGAATTTCCGGATAGTTGTCTCCCGAGTGATTTCCCCGGTTTCGTAGATGTTTTTTAAATGCTCACTGATGGTGCGAACATCCACGGAAAACAGCTCGGCCATGAGTTTCTGGGATAACCAAATGGTCTCCTCCTCGTAGCGGGCCTCGATGCTCTGTTCCCCCGCCTGGCCGGTAAAGATCAGAAACTCGGCGGTGAAATTGCGGATGAGTTTTTTGACGCTGTCAGTCATGGTGTGGCTCTTCCTTATATATTGGAGTCAAACAATCCGGTCCGTTGGCAGCCCTCGGGAACGGCTTTTTTCAAGAAGTTTGTTTCAGGCCAAGTACTCGTCTCCATTTTTCTCAACTGAGGTCGCAAAGACGCCTATTATCTAACCTACTGTATCAATACAACAAAATCTCCTGTTCCAGTCCAACACCATACCGATCTATCAGTTCCACAATCTGACGAACCTCCTGATCTTCGGTTTTCCTCAGTCGAGCCAGGATCGTGGCGCTATTGCCTAGCAGGAGGTCCCTTTTGCCATATCTGGATAAAAGCTCTTCCAGATTGGCAGGCAGATAGAGTGTTGTGCGCCCGGAGCAGGCCTCTTTCAATCGAAGGAATTCATCGAGCCCAACCGGATCATAGTCCCCGCAATGGATAATCCCGGCCCTTGCCATCGCTGGAGAGGAGAGCCAGTTGAGAACCCTGTCGCTCAAACGACCCTGGGCATAGATTGCCAGCTCAGCGCCGGTCTTGAGCTTTTCGAAATGATAGAAAACCTCGAGATTTTCAACCACTGCCAAAACCCCGGTAAATTCCCATAACCTGCCCTCAAGGCATATGGCGGCAACACCGGCCAGTTCAGTCCAACGGGCCACGTCAAGCTTTTCTCCACCTGCCCGGAATTCACAGTTGCCAAAGCCCCGCATAAGTACCGTCAGCGGACCTGCTTCCCGGGCCTTTTTCGAATCCCGAAACTCGGCAACAGCCCTGCTCCTCGGGGACAGGTCTTCACCGGTACCCAGCAACCCGGAAGGGTAGAATCGCTGCACAAAGGCACCAAGGGATTCCCGGTTTTTCACCATCACCCTTTTTCCAGCCCCGCTTCGCTCAACAGTCAGGACTCCGGTTTCAAAAAGAGACTGCAGGCGGCGGCGATCCCGTGCGGTCAATCTGCTTGCAGCAAGAGAACCCTGCAATTCCAGCAGAAGAAGTTTTTCTGCCAAAGCATCAACCGCCATTTTCACCCTTCCTTTCGATACGCAACAGCGAGGTTTTCGGGTCGAGCATGATCCGACCATTGTTTTCCCGCAAAAAATAGAGGGAATCGGCAGCTTCCATCGCCTCGGGACTGGCGAGAACAGCCACGAAGCCCATTTTCCCGGCCTCCTTTACAATGGCGGCCAGATTTTCCCGATCAAGGCTTGAAGCCTCATCGAGATAGAAAGGTATGGAAACCTCTTTATCACCGAGCAATCCTTTCAGCAGGATGAGGTTGATCAACACCTTGATCGTGATGGTGGTTCCGTTCGATTCGATGGAGTCGAGGTGAGGGTAATGCCGGGTCTGGCCGTCAGTGCTGGTAACTTCAAAATGCAGATCAAAAAGATCACTGAGCTCCACCCGACGATGCTGTTTGAGCAATTCACCAAGCTGATTTTGGGCCTCGCTGACCACATTGCGGTCGAAAAACAACGGCATTGTCTCCACTTCGACCACCGTCTTGATCCTTCGTGTCCATTCGGCGTGCTCCCGGAGGATCAGCCGCAACCTGGCCAGGTTGGAGATGGAAATACGGCCAAGCCGACGATTGAGTTCGTCAATACGCGTATTCAGAGTCTGCAGATCCCGATTCAAGCCCTTGAAGGCGCTCTGCAGGCCAGCCGCCAGACTCTTCCACAGTTCCTGCACAGCCTTCTCCCGTTCGTCCAGCGCCTCCACTTCCGCCTGCAGATTGGCAAGCGTTGCAGTTTCGTCCTCACCCAGATACTTGCCGTAGGTACGCTGCTCGATCCGGCGAAACTCTTCAACGAAGCGGCGGACAATGTCGCTCTGTTCAACAGATTTCCTTTCGTAAAATTCTATGAGGGCCTCAAGTTCCCTTTTCTCCGGATCGAAGGGCTCCTTCGGCCAATCGGGATCAGGCCCTGCAAGCTTTTGTATTTTTCGGAGCATCTTTTCCCGTTGCGATTGCAGCGCACGAACCTGTTCTTCAAGGTTTCGCTTCTCTCCGGCACTGGCCTGGCGCCGTCCGGCTATTGCCGCCAGCTGTCTCTCCAGCTGGTCCTTTCTGTTTTCGCGCTCAATTTTTTCCCTGGCAAGCTGCTTGATGAGGGGCAACCGTTTCTGAAACTCCTGATAGCGATGCAGCCGGTCGCGAATTGCATCACCTTCCCGTCTAAGCCGTTCCTTCTCACGCTGAAGCTGTTCACTGTTCACCGCCGCATCGAGGAGCTGCCGCTCCCTGGCAAGCACTTCCTCCTGCTCGGCAATACGCTGCTCCAAGGTTTCCGCATCGCGGTAGGCGGCCAGATCGGGCGGACTCAATCCCGCCAGCTGGAGCCGAACCAGCTGGTCCTCATAAACCCCCTCACTACATCGGCTGACAAGCTCCGCCAGGACGGTGGCCAGTCGCTGTTCGTCCTTTATTTCGCAACCTTTATCTTGGTGCGGGAGGCCCAGGATCTCAGGATTGAGCAGACGAAAGATCTTCTCTGCATCGGCATCGGCCAGCACCGGCAGGATCCTTGCGGCAAAGTTACGGGAGAATTGCTCGAGCCGGCGTCGCATGGTTGCCAGTTCCCGTTCCATTCTCCCCACCCTTCCCCGCACCTGTTCCGCGCTGACACCCACCGCCTGACCAAGAGACGCGCTGAGCCGGTCGAGCTGCAGCTCCAGTTCATTTTTACGGGCCATTTCAAAATCGACCAGAAAATCACGAAAAAGCTCCTTCTCCTGGTCGTGGCGCTCGAGATCAACGGCTATTTTACCAAGCTGCAGCAAGAGGCTGTCCCGCTCTTGCTTGCTCTGTTTTTCTTCTCCGACGAGACGGCTTTCCTCTTCCCCGAGGCGGGCAAGACTCTCGTCAATCCTTGCCTTGCGCTGAACGATCTCCGCCTCGGTTCGTCCATACTCAGCCTGTACCGCCTCCCAAAGCCCCGGCAGCATCCGTCTCAGAGTGTCCCGTTCAGCGGCAAGTGTGAGCACCCGGCGGACATCCTCGGCAATGGCCCGCAGGTCGCGAAGGCCCTCGGCTTCTCCGCAGACTTTGCGGTACTGGCTCGAATAGCCGGTTTCCAGATCGATGGTGCGCTGCTGAAAATCACCTTGGTGAATCTCGAGAAGAAACTGTTTGAGTTCGTCCTGCCGTAGATGAGCCAGGCGGAGCAAATTACCGAACCCCGCCCGGAAACGCTCATAATGGTCCCGCTGACGGATCGGCACCAGGCCCAGATTCACGCCACGATTTTCCCCGATGCCGGTAAGCGCAGCCCGCAGTTGGCGCGGTTCAAGCAGACGAAAATCTTTGGTGGCCAGCTGATGTTGGACCTCCTCACGTGGCCGGATGCGGCGCTCATGGTCGAGGAAATCGGCAGGATCGTATTGTCCCTGATAGGCAAAGCGCTGGAATTCGTAGCTGCGAATGGGACCCAGCCCCTGGACGCCGACCACGTAATATCCTCCCGGAGTCAAACACTCGAACAGCAGATAACTGTTCTGGTCGGGAAAATAATACTTCCGGGTTTCAGCCATTTCCCGGGAAAAGTGCATACTGCGCTGGTCATCAATGTAGAGAAACTGCAGCACAGCAATGAGTGAGGTCTTGCCGATATTGTTGGGACCGATAAGGTGCAGTGGGTTGATCAGTTCAACCTCGCCATAATCATACTTCCCTGCACGCAGCAGGACCATCCGCGACGGACCGACGATATTCATGGTGCCTCCTCCCCGGTCGACGGGGCTTCATCGCTTGCTTCATCCATATTCAGGATCTCGATGCATACGTCGAAAAAGCGATATGCCGGCGTCCTGAAGGTGAAGCTGTCTTCGGTCTGCCGCCGGGCGAAACCGAAATACTCTAGCCGTCGAATAACCACCCGCAGGTCGTCTTCGCTGACTACTCCGGCCTCATTCAGATAGGCACGATAGCGGGCGCTTTTGAGATGGGGCAAGTCCGGGATGGCAAAGGTTCGGGTCATGAGGGTGTCAACCACCGGTTCGCCCTGATCGGACAGTGATTCAATGAGGATGAAGACGAAAACCGCCATGCGTGAGGCCTGCGGACTCAAGCTGTCTTTGCCGCGAAAGTAGAAGAAATCCCGCTGATGCACCTGCAGGCGAAAACCAAGATGATGAAAAAGCTCCTGATAACCATCCAGGTTATCCCTGAGAGCCCGGTAGAGTTTACCGTCTGCGGCGCACAGGTGACGGCCGCGCCGAAGGACATCGAAAATTTCACCAAGATGCGGCAGATCAAATGGGCTGAGTTCTGTCATACGAATTTCTCCAGTCGCATAGGCCGGGCAATCAGGGTAGCTTCGGGCAGACAGTAGCGGTGTTCCTCATTGCTGGAATACATGGTCTTCGGCACCCTTAAAAAGACACGGCCATAAGCACGCACCAGTTCACCAATCCCCGCCTGCGGATAGTTCTCCAGCAACCAGGCAAGCAGGTCGTCAACCGGTAAAGCCGCCGAAAGCCTGGCAAATAATTCGGAGGGGAGGATGAATTCCGGCTGGGCTATTTCTGCCGTCTCGGCAATGGGTGGGGTGATTCCCGGGGTGTAGCCTTTGATCCCATGGAGAAACGATTCAAGAGAAGTATCGGCAAAGGTTCCTTCGATCCGCCAGACGGGAATCGCCATCATTTCCTGAAGGTGCAGACTTGACAGCCCCGAGCGGTCCAGCCGTTCCAGGGCAAGAGATGCCCCGCGGACCAGCTCGCTCTCCTTTTTCAAAGAAATATAGAGCGGTTCCACCTCACGTATCGACTCGTAAAAATCCTCGCTCATCTCACGGCGCAGTCGAAGTAGGCGAGCCCTGCAGCGGGAAAACTCACGGGCCAGGGCGCCATCAAGGGCAAACGTCCTGCCATTGGCGAACAGGCTGCGGTCCAAATCATCCAGACCGGTATCCATCGCTTTCTTTACATCAATAAGATCACGTAACGGTTGGAGATACCGGCTCCACAGGTGATTGATGATCTCAAACCGTTCCCTGGTGCTGCGTTGCTCGCGGTTTGATTTCAGCTTGATCACCTCCCCGATGATCGCTTCACGGTTACTGTGCGAATCCTGCCGAATCCGTTCAATCAGCTGCGATATATCGCCAAGCGCCCGCGCCGCCTGATGCCCGAGCTTCTGGCTGCCGGCACCATCCAACTCCTCGCGCAGATCACCAAGATCGGAGAGATAGACCTGAAGAACTTTAGTGGAGGTAAGCCGGTGCTCGCGTAGAAGAAAAGAGAGCAGGTTGTGTACCGGAGCCGTCAACTCAAAGGAGGCGGTTGCGTCGGGAATTGGCTCAATAATGTTGAATGACTGCAGCTGATCGATGACTGTCGCCGGAGCAGGATCATCATCACTGCGAGAACCTTCGATGAGGTCGCGCAGGTCAGCCTCGGTAAAACCTTCGCGGCGGTAGAAAAGATCAAGCAGCAGCGGATAATACCGGGCAGCGAAACGAAAGAAACTTTGCGGATTGGCAGCCATCCTCTTATTTAAACGAATAGAGTTCTATTTTCCAGCTTCTTCCATTATGCAACTGAAATAATGAGAAAAGAATATCCTGGGCTATTATGAATATCTTTTCATGGATTTTTTTCACATAGGCTCAGATGTCTGGGACGTTACAATAATGCCTTCCGCACCTCTCCATTGCCGATGTGTTTCGCAAACTTTTTGTAATTATGCTGCTCCCGTCGAATGCGACCAGCTGGAATTGCCGGGTGAATTCTCAGCGTGTCAGCAAAGGCGATAATAGCTACTGCTGAACAATTTCCAATCAAGCCGGATTCGCGCCATTGATCGGCCGGAATGAGCACATCAGATGCCCAGCGATCAGCCTCGCCTTCAACATCATTTTCCGCCTTGCTGTCCAAATCGTCATAAAACAGCTGCCAATCGTTCCGACCAAGATGCAAAGCGAGATGGGCCAGTTCATGACACAAGGTAAACCAGAAGTTATCTAATCGGTCATAACGAAGTGTCAGGGCAACTACCGGTGCCCCCGTAGGCAGAAACATGACAGCACCATCCAGGTGTGTGCCGGACAGATGTCGTTCAAAAACAACATGGATACCGTTTTTCAAAAGGAATTCTTTTGCCAAAAGAGGACCGTTGTCAAAATAGCTGAGCTTTACCAAATCACGAACAAATTCTGCAGTAACACTGCCAGGTTTATATGCCGGAGTATTCTGGTCCATTGCGAGCAGGGATACCCGGATACGCCAAGCAGCAAGAGGATAGGCGTTTGAGTTGTTACGTCCGCGAAAATGCTGCCGCATGAGTGCGGGTTGCAGAGCGTTGTTGCCAAGAGGAGCGGCCCATTTGCTGAGTAACTCTTCGGCATGCTCTTTTGCTTCCTGTAATGTGCCTGCAAACCGAAGCCATTTGCGCCTAAGAATACCTTAGAATTGCGCTTAGTTATCTGTGGTGCGGAGGTCGGACCCACCAATAACATCGTAAATATTTAATATTAATAAATATTAAAAAACAAAAAAACCGTGGCAGGACAACAATACCCCCTTTTATACCCGCTTTTATCCTTGTCTGTAAATCTATTGCTCTCAGAATTTTTTAATCTGTTGCTGACCTTTGCCTACTATGGTCAACGATTCAGAATCGTGAATTTTTCACAAAGATAAATCTTTATAGTTGATAGTTAGCCAGTTGCACGGAACTGAATGAGATAGATTCACAGTATAATCTGATTTCTGGATCGACACCTCAAAACTTGGCCCTTCTTGATACCACCACATATAAAAGTATTCTGATAAATACGGTACTTTCAGGCAAGAGAGGGCTTAATTTAACTCACGGCGTAATCAAAAAATTCCTCAAACAGATGGGAGGACTCGTCAGAAGCCAAAGAAAGTATAGCCTCTTCAAGGAGCGAATTAGGCTTTAAACCAACCTCATCGCTAACGGTATCATGCCAGTCAATAATTAGACTATTAAGTGACTCGTTGGTGAAGGTCTCTCCCCTCCTTCTTTTTCCGTGAATTTTTTTTTGAATTCTTTTAACCTGGGTTCTATACTCTGTTGACCAGCGCGATTGAAGGTTGAGCAATTTATCAAAATTAGATAATCGAACCACATCTTTAGCATCAATACTTTTTAATGAGGGAACACCTTTCGGACCAATCTCGATTTCGAAGGTACCATTTGCAGGACGCAGGTACGGATGGAACCAGTCGTCAAACGGTTTGACATTACCATGAGTCAAAGTATGTTTTTCGCCTTTGTTAGAACGGCTGTTGCAGGCCTGGCATATTTCAATAAGGTTGTGGGGCTGACAAGATAATTCAGGAAAGTGTTTCTTTGGAAGCCAATGGTCTACCTGACTACCATCGAGACCGCCGTCACAAAGAGGGCAGACGCTTAGGTCTTCATTTTCCTTGTGGAAGTTATCTAAGAAGATATCTTTGTGAAAACGTACATCATCATTGTAGGTTCCATTTGTATCTATCGGATACCCCTTCTGTTTATAAAAAACTGGATCGTAAAAGATTTCGAGAAAAGTCCTATACTTTTTATCAGCATCTTTATCCAAACCTTGTGGCAGTGAGAAGTGGTCCCCATGTCCCAACCACCGGCCGCCAGTTTTAAGTTATGCTCATAGCCTTGGATTTGGGCAGGCAGCTCCCCCGCGGGGGAGCTGCCTGCGGCTTCAAACTGCGATTTCCACTCTCTC
>JBARUR010000047.1:0-107131 GCA_049645845.1 Desulforhopalus sp.
GTACAAATGGTCTCCGCTCTTCTCCTGAACCAGCCGGAGTATCTTACCATAGTGAAGAATGAACTGAGTGAATGGCTGGAAACCCATGAATATGAATCACTTGGACAGATGCGCGGCAGCATGGGAAAAGAACATGCTCCGGACCGGGATCTTCTCGAGCGGGTCAACTATATAAGAGTTCTGCAAGGTGGTGTGGGATGAGCACATAAGAGCAATTACCTGTCCTACCTTATAAGACTTGTCCTCTGGAACAGGACAACAGAAAATCCGGTATGATTTTTTATACCTGTATCCACATCATTATAATTCAGCTCAAAGTTCCCACACTGCCGGAGAGTCGAATGAGCACAGTTGCTTGGAAAATGGCTTCCCCAACATGGCATAGATCTTGTAACAACTTGGAATAGAAGGGAGATCTTCGAATTATAAAAGGAGAATAATAATGAAGGAAATAACTATCGAAGGAAAAAACATCCAACTGGATGATGAAGGATTTTTAGTCAATCAAGAAGATTGGAATCATGATGTTGCACGCCGCATTGCCAAAAATGAAGATATTGACCCCCTTGATGACGAGCAGCTTGAAATCATCGAATTTCTCAGGAATTATTACAGCAGACATCATGCCTTTCCCATACTCAATTATGTATGCAAAAATATCGGACAAAAAAAAGAATGCCTTAACCGTGAATTTGTTAATCCAATGAAAGCCTGGAAAATCGCGGGTCTCCCCCAAATGGATGATGTTCATTTCGTCTCTCTTGACGGAAAAAACTATAGAATTGAAGACCCGCCGGGGTGATTCGGGTTGTTTGACAGCTTCACAATGTTTTATAAGAAATGCGGACTTCCGGAGTGCATGAGAAAGGATGCCGGGAGCCTTGCTTTCTTCCAATTTCCTCCAGAAAACTAGCAACCCAATTTCTGGAGGGATTGCAAAAAACTATTCCATATTTCGAAAATCTACTTCGTAGACAACTAAACGTGCAGGAAGAACAGTACCGGCTGCCTCATTGACTAAAATTCAAGATGATATGGCGTCAAAGGAGAACTACGATGATAAAAAAACAACTGGTAAAGCCTCTTTCAATCCTTTTTCTTTTTCTTCCTGTTTTTCTCTTTTTGGCAGGATGTGAAGGTCCGGCCGAACAAGCCGGTCAGGAGATTGATGAAACTGTAGAGCAGCAAAGAGAAAGATTACAGGAGACGGAAGCCGAGATTGAACAATTACGGGACGAGCTGGCTCAAGTAAAAAAGGAGCATCAGGAAGCCGAGGAGGAGTTGGCTGTTGCCAGGCAGCAGCGTCAGCAGGCACTTGAAGAAATGCAGCAAGGAATAAATAAAGAAACACAGACACCTGTACAGTCTCAAGATACGCAGGGGCAGACCAATCAGGTCCCTCAGGAAAACCCGCAGCAACCGCAATAATTGTTGCTTGGTCTTTTTTTCTGATAGTGTCGTAAAAAAACAAATATTTACGACACTATCTTTATTTTTCATCTCTTAAATTGTCCTCAACCCTGCCTCGTCTTTGAAGAAAAATAACACAAACCCAGCAGAACAAGGCCCATGAGGAACCTGCCGTCCAGCCGGCAAGTACATCGGTTGGCCAGTGGACCCCCAGATAGACCCGGCTGCAACCGACCATAAAAGTCGCCAGCAGAGACAACGTCAGCGCATACACTTTCAATTGATTTTGTTTGGTATATCGGGCAATCAGACCTCCCAGGGTGAGAAAAACAACGGCGGACAGCATTGAATGTCCACTGGGAAAGCTGGCGCTCATCACGTAAGCCCCATGCGGAACGAGATCAGGTCTTGGCCGATTGAAACTGTATTTCAGAAGATTACTCAGCAAGAGACCTCCCGAGAGAGCAGCCGTGGTAAACAAAGCCATCCCCTTTTTCTTTTTCAGCACTAGAAATCCCACCACAGCCAGACTTAAAAATGTCAGAAAGATTATACTGCCGAAGGCAGTAATATCCCGCATCATCTCTTCAAACCATAGCGGCCCCAACGGATCGGAGAGATCGTCAGGATTGCGAAGCAAAAGCATAACCCATTCATCAATTTGCCGGGTATCGCCTTCGAGTACATCGTCAGCCAGTTCAACAAATCCCCATATTCCCCCGGCTACTAAAAGAGAAGTGACCAACATGACCGATTCAAGCGGAGTTACTCGGGATAAATAATAATTATAGGCCTTTTCAAGAAAAACCTTGAGGCGATCAATTAAGGTGTTCATCCTGACTCCATAGGTGATATTGCCATTGACCCAGATAATGGCGCCCAATGGCACATTCTTTGAAAGAGAATACTCACAAGGTTTCGTAAACTATGCATTGGGTGTTCTCATGGCTGGGTTTTCAATCCTATCATTTTTTCAAAAATTCATTGGCCGCAAATCCATTCGCTATGCGCTGTTGCTAATAGGTATTGCCGGACTGGCGTTTATCTTTTTGCAGGTAGGTTCAAAATATCTACTCAAGCAGTGGTTACTTGAAAATGGAGCTGACAGCGTAAGCATTGAAACAATGTGGCTCAATCCTTTTACAGGTAAGCTGTCCCTTAATGGAGTCGATATACGAAGAGACGGTGAGGTCGTCTTCAGCAATGATCGAATGTACTTCAATATAGGTATGTTTTCCCTTTTTGAAAAGGATGCTTTCATACAGCAAGCTATCCTGAAAGATATTATTATCGACATTCATCGACAGGAAAACGGCGAATTGCGGATCGGTTTTTATTCTCTGCAATCGGGAAGAAAGAAAGAAATTGAAAAAAATGAAATATTAGCTCCCTGGACCTTAAAAGCTAAAGAGCTGCTCGCCAATAACATCAATATCAACTACTATCAGCCGGGACTTGATCTCAACCTGAAAATCGATTCTGCAAGAGCACAAAGCCTCGACAGCGGCAAGGAAGACAACACTGGCAGCCTTACTCTCTCCGGACATCTCAACGGCGCTCCTCTTCATCTGGAAATATCCAGATTTCTTCTTACGCCTGCTCCGACATTGGCCGGTGAGCTTTCGCTCACCGATTTTCCTCTTAAAGAAATTGAAGGACTCTTTAAACAACTGAGCAGTATTACCGGCACAGCCACAGTTTCAGGACCTTTTTCCATACAGTCAGTAAATACTGAAAAGATAAATTACTCATACAACGGCAAAATCGAATTCAAGGATTCAGCACTGGGAAATGAGAGCTGGACAGCTTCAGGAAGCACTGGATGGAATGGAATACTGCAATATAAAAATCTTGGTAACAACAAGATGGAAGTTATTATGGACGGAAAGCTTTCAGCCCAGTCTCTGCAGTACCAGGGAAAAGATATAGAACTTGCAGCCCAGTCGGCAGAGTTGACGACAAACGGAAACAGCCGGTTGAAATTTGATGAAGGGATGACACTCTTCACAGATTCCTCTCTTCAATTCATGGATGTAGCTGGCGGCATCGAAAAAAATGAATTCGACACTTCTTCTGCGACATGGCATGGCACTGTTGAATTCATCACTGATAAAAACGATGATAAATCGACCGTCACTACCAACGGCGATATACTCTTAAAGGAGACAAATCTTGTCATTGCAGAAACCGGAAAACTCCGGCAACCGCTTTTTAACACTGCAGGAAAAGGCCAAATCGCTCTTTCTGATGATCTGCAGATAAGTTATAGCGGCGAGACGAGCCTCTCAGGCACCGAAGTAAACAGTGAACAATTTGCCTTCACCAGTGAAAAGATTTCGTACTCGGGACAAACCGTTTATGAGGCGCCCTCAGAAGATATTGCGGCACTACAAATGGACGGTTTGATCAATGCCGAAAGTTTCGATCTTATGCAAAACGATCCGGAATTGCGCTGGACCGTAAAATCAACTGAAATTACAAATGATTTTAAAGTGGCATTGGGTTCCACTCCCCTCTTAACCGGTACGGCAGGACTTCTCATAAAAAGCGGCAAACTCTTGCACAAAGAACAGACAGCGGCTTCGCTTGAGCAGTTGACCATGGGGAAATTAACAGGAGATAATCAGGGCAATTTCCGCATTCCGGAGATTACCTTCGGTCCACTGGCTTTATACTCCTCACCTCTTCTTCCAGTCGACCTTACTCTTAATTCAGGGCAGCTTAAAGGATTTACCAGCGGGAAGATGCAAAATTACGCAATAGATTCTATTGCGATCGAGTCGATCATGCTCCCGTTTGCCGCTGATCAGCGGCTTGATCTTTCCGTTTCCGCCTTGGAAATAGCTGATGTTGTCAGCAGCAACCTGAATAATCTGGCCGTGGGAATGATCACCCTGCAAAAACTCACTCTACCCTCTGCTGAAAACCGGACATTTGGCTTCAGTATGGATTCTGCAAAAATCAGTTCTATAAACAGCCCGAACCTGAAGGATTACACAGCGGAAGAATTGAACCTGGTTCAACCGGTAATGACTAAAAAAGAACCTGAATCCAGATACTTTAATATGGAAGAGATAGCAGCCCAAAAAATCAAGGTCGGTTCAACCACTGATAACGGCAGAGAAATAGCCATAGAAAGAGTAAGCGGGCGGCAGGCTGATTTTTTCCTCAATTCCGAATCACCTATAGCTTTTCTTAACGAAATCGAAGCATCCACTCTCAACTGGACGGCTGACCAGGGAACTCATATCCAATTGCTGGAAGGAAAGGGCCTGCAGGCCGAATACACCTCGACTGATAATTCGGAGGAAGAGGAAAAGGCCGGACAAGATCAGCAAGACGAAACTCCAGGGCTGTCAAATGAGATCCCCCTGCAAATTGATAAAATTACCCTTACCGGTTCCAACAGGATAGTCTACACCAATCCGACCTTACCGGAAACCTTTACTGCCGCCGTCAATATTGAGGCTCTTAACATTACCGATATCGACCTAACCGACATCGACCAGCATTTTAATTATGAACTAAGCGGTTATGTAGATCAGCATTCCACATTGACCGTCTCCGGGACTGCCGCACCACTTGCGAATCCTCAATCCTGGGAACATCTGCTGAAATTACAATGGTATTCTCTCGCCAATCTCTCTCCTTTCTTTATCAAATCCTTAGGCACCAGACTCACTGGCGGCAAACTGGACCTTGATTCGCAACTCGATATAAGCGGCAATAACATTAAAATGGACAATAAACTGAGGATACAAGGCATTGAAACCAAAACCCTGGAGCAAGACCGCCTCGATCAATTCAATAAGAAATTACCGGTCTCTTTGGACACCGCCCTTTCATTTTTACGAAGTGATGACGGAATTATAACACTCAGTCTACCAATTGACGGGAAGCTTTCTGATCTGGATGTGAATTATACTGATCTTTTTGTGACTGCACTCAGTGAATCAATTACGTCATCCGTTGTTCCAATGCTGGCTTATACGGTACTTGGCCCTACCGGTGCACTGGCCTATTTCGGCATGCAGATGGGCAAGAAACTGCTTAATAATGAACTTCCTGAACTTGTCTATGAGCCTCGTGCCATAGAGCTCACAACCGATCAAAAGCAAGTATTGGATAAAGTGGGAAAACGCCTGGCCGACAAAATGAAAAAACAAGAAGACCTCTCTATTTACATTTATCCTAAAGTGGCTCCCGGAGAAATTACTAATGGAATAAATGGCTCACTTTTGGATAAACAACAACGCCAGGATCTTTATGAACTTGGCGTAAAAAGAGCTAATAAAGTAAGACAGTATTTGCTGCAGAATTTCGCTCTCAGACAAAAAAATCTGCAAATCTTTCAACCGGGAATCAACTATGATGAAAAAGCGCAAGGGATCGTCAGTTTCATGCAATAACAATGGCGAATTGACCCAATCACTTGTTTCATAGGACTGTGTTGCTTATTGTTTGATTTCGTATTCTTTCTGCATCTCAGGTTTGTCATTTAAGTTTGGGGATTAATAACATGACCAATCCATATATCATTGTGATAGGAGCTTCCAAAGGTGGTATAAATGCTCTTTCCAGGCTGGTATCTTTCTTTCCCGATAATCTGCCTGCGGCAATCTTTATTGTTCAGCATTCTTCACCTGATTACAAAAGTCATCTTGATGAAATCTTATCCACTAAGGGAGTATTGCCGGTAATCCAGCCACAGAACGGTGAAAAAATTAAATCCGGCACCATTTATGTTGCCCCTTCAAATCGTCATTTAGTGATTAAAGACAACCATGTAACCATTCCTTTCGGGCCCCATGAAAATCGTGTCAGACCATCTATCGATGTGCTTTTCCGATCAGCTGCGGCACACCATACCTCGCGGGTCATCGCAGTATTGTTGACCGGATATCTTGATGATGGTGTCAGCGGTCTTTTTGCTGTCAAACGCTGCGGAGGTACGGTCATTGTTCAGGACCCGGATGATGCCGAAGTACCTGATCTACCAAGAAATGCTATTCGTTTCATGGAAATAGATCATATTCTTCCCTTAAAAGAAATTGCTGCTCAACTCATCGATACCGTGCACCAGCCTGTTGGTGACGCGGTAGAGGTTCCTGAGGAAATTATGACAGACATCAAAGTTTCAGAACATACCGTTCCCGGACTGGAACGTATGAAAAACATTGGAACGATCACTCCTTTTACCTGCCCTGATTGTGGTGGGACCATGTGGGATGCCAAAAATGAGCCGGCTGGACGCCTAGTCTGTCATACCGGGCACTCTTTCACAATGGATTCCTTTCTAAAAGGACAAGCTGAGGTAATAGAGGACTCACTGTGGGCTGCGATCAGATTTTTCGATGAACGTATCAAGATTCTCGAGAATATGGCAGAAAAGGAAAATCAAAAAAAATACTTGCAGTCTACAGAGAGTTACCGAAAAAAGATCAAAGAACTCAAATACCACATGCATATTCTTCGGGATTTTATTGTCTCCGGTGGATTAACAATTTCTAATTAAATAACTACTATAGCTTATGGATTATCAATGGGGAGGTAAACCATGAATGATATTCCACTCTTAATTCTCAATGGCAAAGCCGGTTCTCAAGACCATGCTCAGCTTAAGGATATTGGGGCAAAACGCGGCTATCTTCTCAGCGAGACAAACTATGCAGGTCATGGAACGGAAATCTCGCGGCAAGCTGCAATGGATGGAACCAATTTAATTATTGCCGGCGGTGGTGACGGTACAGTTCGGGAGGTCGCCAAAGGTATTGTTCTCTCTGAAAAAGACACGACTCTCGGTATTATTCCACTCGGAACCGGCAATGATCTTTGTCGCAGTCTTGATATAGAAAATGATATTGAAACAGCTTTGCACATCATAGACATCGGCAAAAAGGTAGAAATAGACGTGGCCGAGTTAACCACCTCAGGCGAAAAGCATTTATTCTTCAATGTTTCCTCCTGCGGGTTTGGGGGTGCAGTTGATAAGAAGCTGGAAGAAACCGACAAGACAACATGGGGGCCGCTCACCTATTTCAAATCCGGTGTTGCCGCCCTGAGCGAACTGGAATCATTTAAGGTTGATATATTCTACGAAAACAAAACAATAAGCGTGGATTCGCTTAATATTGTCATAGCCAATGGCAGATACGCTGCTGCAGGGATTCCCGTAGCCCCACAAGCCAGTTTGACCGATGGAAAACTTGATCTTGTGCTTTATATGGGGAAAGATATGGGGGATCAGATTTTTAATTCCAAACTGATTCTGCAAGGCGAGCAAGAATATGCCGACAATATTTTATCGCTCCGCGCGAAAAAATTTGCTATGAAGTTCTCACATCCTGTCAATATCAATTATGATGGTGAACTCCATAAAATGGAAGTTGATGAAATCAACTATGCTATTCACTCCAAACGCTTAAAGGTTATCGTTGGTAAAAATTTCACCTGAATATAAAAGTCCGGACGAGCACAGGAAACCGCCATATACAGATGTTCTGATGGCACGCTTTATCAGGAAGCTGAAAAAGGTTTTCGGAATTCTCAGGCCTTTTAAAGTCGTGGCCTTTCGCAGTTACGGCTGTGATGACACTGCAGTGATTTGCGGCAGAGTTATTGAAAATCTTGAAATACGTCCTCCTCAAAAAGAAGATATCTGGTGGCGCAACCTTCAGAATATGCTCAGGGTTTTTCTACGGGCAAGGGCTGAAAAGGCAGTGCTCACAGCTCGTGTTGACGGTGAATTAATTCCAATCACAACCGATGACATCGGCTACTTCTGGGTCGAAGTTATCTTGCAGAAAAAACTCGGAGGGCCTGGATGGGTAGATGTTGATTATCAGTTGGAGCCGCTGGGAGATTATGATCGAATCAAAAACCAGCAAGGCAGATGCCTGAGCCTTCCTTCCGCCTCTCCGCGTTCGGCGGGTATAATAAGTGATATTGATGACACAATTCTATCCACTTATGCCACCGATCTGCTGATGAGCGCCAAGATGACATTCATCAACAATTCTACAACCCGTATTGCTATTGAAGGGATGGCTGAGCTGTATAAATCCATTGTTCGCCAGAGTCCTTTGCTTTCACCTGTTTTTTATATTACCAGCTCAAGCTGGAGTCTCTATGACCTGATTAGCGATTTTTTAAATCTGCAGGATTTCCCTGATGGTCCCCTGCTCATGCAAAAAATCGGCACGACAAACAACAAACTGATCCGAAAGGGACATAGTCACAAAACAAAGAAAATAGAAACCATACTGCGGATAACCAAAAATCAATCTTTTTATCTTTTCGGGGATAACGGACAGGCAGACAGGGAAATTTATTATGATATTGCCAGCCGCTTTCCCGATAGAATTTCTGCGGTATGTATTCGGGTAGCCAGAGAAAAAGCAAAACATTATTCCGCTGATTACGAGAGCCTGGGAATCCCTTATTTTGAGTTTGAAGATGGCTCATCATTGCATAAACAGTTTATAGAGAAAGGCATGCTTCTTTAGCCCGGTTATAAGATGCAGCGATATCAGAGGCAGCGAATCCGGTAGGAGAGTTATCGATTAGCCATAGAAAGCAGCAGGCGCTATGTCCATAAAAAAAGGGTGCACAAAAGGCACCCTTCTTTTAGCAGGAATGATTACGAACGGTAAAACAAAAGCTTCTGGTTATTGTGAAAAATATCTTCCAGGTTCGCTTAACTCAGTTGGCTCAAATGGTTCGGTCTCCAGAGGATTCTCTTCAGTTGACCTTGTATCAGTTTCACTTTGATCCGATCCTCCCTCCCAGGCAGGGGCTACGCCGTAATGACTTTCCAGATTCCGAACAAATTCGTCATCGGACATATTGGCCTGTTGAGGAGCATTGTCGAGCTTGCTCTCATTTATAGTTAACACAAGCTGTTCATTTTGCTGATCAAATCGAAACGCTTCCAAAGGAACCGGCGTTTCCTCTCCCATAGCTTCACCTTTTGAAATGGTAACAAACTTAATTTCAGCCGATTGTGGATCGAGCTTGACCTTTTTTATTTCACCAATTTCTTCTCCAGTCTGTGATGCAACTTTCATTCCTTGCAATTTCTCGGCAGATATGAACGTCTTACCGGCCTTATCGGACTCTTTACCATAGTCTCCCGCTGCATACAGCGGACTGACCAGCGCCAAAATTGCCACGAGGGTGAAAAATGTAGTAATTATTTTCTTCATTTTGTTCTCCTTTGTGTGTGTTTTGGTAAATGATGAGATTTTTTTAACCTTTCCGGCTTTTTCAACTTGCTACTGAAACAAAAGACACCATACTGATCACAGTTATTAGTGGCTTTAAATAAACTAAGCAATTCCTATGCCAGGATAAAAAATACTTAGTTAGTCTGGGGAGTGGAGTCCATACCAGGTTGATTTGGCTGATTTAGATCTATTGATTTTGTTGGGTCTACTTCCAATTGTTTCTGGTCCATTGCCCTTTTCAGATCAGTTTCCTTTTGATTAGACTCTCCCTCCCATACAGGGGCTACGCCGTAGTGACTTTCCAGACTTCGCTGAAATTCTTCATCGGACATATTAGCCTGTTGAGGAGCATTGTCGAGCTTGCTCTCATTAACGGTCAATGTAACCTGCTCGTTTTGCTGGTCAAATAGAAGTGCTTCAAATGGAATGGCAACATCTTCACCGCCCATACCGAGAACGCCATCTTTAGATATGGTGACAAAATTAATTTTGCCGGATTCCTGATCGGTTTTGGCACTCTTGATTTCACCTATTTCCTCTCCGACTTGTGATACGACCTTCATTCCTTCAACTTCTTCAGCAGACATGGACGCTGTTCCAGCCTTATCGGATTTCTTATCAGAGTCTCCCGCATAAAGCGGACTGACCAGCACCAACATGGCGATGAGGGCGAAAAAAGTAGTTATTAAATTCTTCAATTTGTCCTCCTTAATGTATGTTTTGTTTAAATGACGAGATTTTTTCATTATTTCCAACTTTTTCATTTGCCACCCCAAAAGGCAATCTACTGATTCACAGTTTTAATTGCCTTTAAATAGAGTGTGTAATTCCAGGACAATAAGAAATATAGAAAAATTACGAGCTGGAAATATTTAGAAATACAAACTGACTCTTCACAAAAAAAGGGTGCTCAATGCACCCTTTTTCGGCAGGAATGAATGATTAAGGCAGCGCTGATGTTCGACGCTGCTTAATGAGATGATGATAAAACATACTTAGTTAGTCTGGGGAGTGGGGTCCATACCTGGTTGGCCAGGCTGACTAGGATCCATTGGCTTTGTTGGGTCTGTTTCCAGATGATCCTGATCCATTGACCTTGTTGGATCAGTTTCCATTTGATTAGACTCTCCCTCGAAGGCAGGAGCTACACCGTAGTGACTTTGCAGATTGCGCTGAAATTCTTCATCTGACATATTAGCCTGTTGTGGAGCATTGTCGAGCTTACTCTCATTAACGGTCAATGTAACCCGCTCATTTTGCTGGTCAAATTGTAGTGCTTCAAACGGAATAGCAATATTTTCACCGCCCATACCGAGGACTCCACCTTTGGATATGGTGACAAATTTAACTTTGCCGGACTGTTCGTCAATTGAGGCTCTCTGAATTTCACCAATCTCCTCTCCTGTCTGAGAGACTACCTGCATTCCCTCGATTTCCTCGGCCGTTATGTTCGCTGATCCTGCTTTATCAGATTCTTTGCCGTAATCTCCTGTTGCATAAAGCGGACTAACCAGTGCAAGCATTGCAACGAAAGCGAAAAAAGTAGTAATTAATTTCTTCATTTTAATTCTCCTTAATGAGTGTTTTGGTAAATGATGAAACCATTCATTCATTCTGCCATTCACAAGTCGTCGCAACAGAATCTGCACAACCACAATAGCGTTGGATGGATTTTTGCGACTTTCAATCAATTTAGCAATTACTATGCCAGGAGAAATAACAGGACAAACGAGGAATAAAACGGTCAAAACTTCTCCCGACAAGCGGAAAACGAGCCGGGTGTAAGTACCTTATGTCAGATAATATTCTTATCAAAAGACAAGAATATTATCTAACATAAGGTGCATAAATGAAATTCACACTCACAGAAGTATCAGGGAAGGAATCAGTCGGATGCGGACCAGAGGATGTCCACCTCTACAGGAATCGTTCCTATATTACAGGATAAGACAAAGTCCAGGTAAAAAATGTGAAGAAAAACAACAAGATAACCAGGTTTTAATTATGTAATGTATCGGCGGAGTATTTTCCATCTGCTAAAATAATTCTATCAATCCGAGTCATTTCCAATAGTTTATGATTGTTCGCTAAGGTACGGGGAATAATTATAGTGACGCCGTATCCTGTTTTAAGAAGATTGAGCTTAGAACTCAGAATATCAGGTAGAGCGCTTGAGCCGACCGGCGAGGCTATTTGGATTTCGTTATTTTTGATATAGCGAAAAATATCCTTTATGTGATTCAATCCGATGGTAAAGAGAGCAGTGCGGGTTCCGATGGCACCATTCAGAAATTCATCCTCAATGACATCCGGTATGTTCTGCAGGATTTGTGCTGTTCTAACTTCCTGAAGATACAGCAGTTCCGCCATATTACCGGTACTCTTTGAGAGTTTAGAAGCTGATTTTCTTAACTTTCCCAGACTGCTGCGTACGGCATTGTATGTATTTCGGTCTTCTACCTGAGAGGCATGAAAGCTGTGGTATTCCATGAGCAGCATCTCGGCATTCACAAAAGGTGTATCGGCGGCAAGTTTTTCCTGAATAAGTAGATTGTCCGGATAAACTGGATGAAAGGCCCTGCTGGATTCGGCAATCGATGCCTTAAGAGCTGAATCTTTATGTTGGTCGGAGAAATAACCTTCGGGCAGCAATAGATTTAAATGTCTCTCTTTCTTCAGCCATTCACCAATCCGAAAAATTTCCATTTGAGTCTGGACCGTAGTGCTGTCGTTTTCGCCGCTGTCCGGATTTTTGTGACTGATCCCTATTATATAGAGCTGCTTAGGGCTCTGGGCATTTATACGGTATATGACTTCACCATATTCCAGAGGCATTTCGAGATAATCTTTCGGGGAATGAGCAAGTTCAGGTGATGCAGAAACTGTATTAAAACTTGAAAAGAAAAGAAAACAGCTAATGAGAGCAATGCCGGTAAGAGCGCTACAAGACTTAATCGCCTTAATTATGTCGGTGCATGAAGAAATGACAAGCTGTTGATGTTGCCTGGAGTACTTTTCGTGCGGTGAGTTATCGAGCTGCATTTTCTGTTTATTCCCTGACCGATCATTCAGTTTTTCCAGCGGGAGTATACAGAAAAATGCGATCTAATCCGTATCTGGCAATCCCGCTGTCTTGGGGGAGACCCCTTTAGACCGGTGACTTTGCGCATTCATCTTTCGATGAATTTGCCTTTATCAGATAGTGTCTGGTTCGGTGATAATATCTATCACTCACGATTGATTTCAGGCTATCATACCTCCTTGTTACTGTCAATGAATGAATAAGGAAATCTTGCTGTAACGGGCGGAGAGCGCGGGTTTAGAACCATAAGGAGTGTGCTTTGTTACTGGAATGTCTCAAGGAAAAGTTTTTACTTGCTCCTTAAAAAAAATGATTATCAGGATTATTTTTTAGCGACACTACAGTGGGGCTTTATTTGTAGAACATCTCTTTATGGGTGATTAAACCATCATCTCTAAGTATTATCTATTGGCTTGAAACAGCCAAAAAAAGGAATTCATTATAGTTACACAGAGATACATTTGAAATTAAGACGATAATGGTGACTCAAAGAGGAAAAATGGTACAGATTGGAAAAATGAACAGACTTTCCGTAAAGGGAACTCAAGCGTATGGCATTCATCTTGATGGTGGAGAATACGGAGATATTCTTCTAAGGGGACGACATCCTACCCAGAATAATCAGGCAGCTTATCCAGATAACAAAATTGATGTCTTTATATATGTAGACAGCGAACAGCGCCTCTTGGCTACCGTCCAAAAACCTTATGCAACAGTTGGCGAGTTTGCTTTTTTGAAAGTGAAAACAAATACAGCGGCAGGTGCTTTTCTGGATTGGGGACTTGAAAATGATCTTTTTGTTCCTAAAAGCGAACAACAGGACAACATGAGGGAAGGCAAATCCTATGTTGTGTTTATCTTCCTGAATGAACACAACAATCGTATCACAGCTTCTTCAAAACTGGATAAATATCTTGACCTTCGTCCTCCGGACTATGAAGAAGGTGAAAAAGTTAAGCTTATTATCTATGCCAGGACAGATTTAGGATATAACGCGGTGGTAAACGGTTCTCATACCGGCATGATCTATGAAAACGAAGTCTTTCAGAAACTTGTCATAGGCCAGCGCCTGCAAGGCTACATAAAAAAGATACGCGAAGACCTCAAAATTGATTTGAGGTTGCAGAGATCCGGCTATCAAGGAGTCGAGGAGGCCTCAGATGCCATTCTCAATATCATAAAAAACTGCGGCGGCATGGTGTCCGTTACCGAGAAAAGCCCTCCTGATGAAGTCTACGAATTATTTGGAGTAAGCAAAAAGGTCTTCAAAAAAGCTATTGGGGCTCTTTATAAAAAACGGTTCATCACAATCAATGCCGACGGAATTAAGCTTGTGGATTAGAACAAGTTAACTGCTCCCACCTGCTTTTTTTGTCCGGGGAACTTCTGCCCTTTCTTAGTTGTTTTTTATCAATGACTCCTTATTCTTAAAGCAGTACCTGGAAAAATCACAAGCAAATAATATGGAGACTAACACCCCTCAAGGGGGTATAAGTACCTTGATTGTTAATTTAAGTTCATAATTTCAAAGGATTTTTTATATTGCGCGCCACTTAATACCAAATTTCAGGAATAAGGTTACTAAATGAATATCAAAGAATATTTTAAAGAGCATAACGGTACGGGAGTTTTAGCTACTGCAGATGACAAAGGAAAGGTTAATTCTGCCATATATGCCAAACCTCATTTTCTTGAAGACGGCAGCCTGGCCTTTATAATGCGTGACAGGCTAACGAGGCATAACCTTACCCTAAATCCATCGGCCAGCTATTTATTCATAGAAAAAGGAGAAGGCTACCACGGCATTCGAATTCATCTTGAGAAAATTGAAGAATCCAGTGATCAGACTATGATTGATGCCCTCTCCCGCAGGACATATGCGGCAGATGAAAAAGCCGAAGATCGTTATCTTGTCACCTTTAAAACCGAAAAAGTACTGACTTTGATCGGCGGCAATGAACCGAGCGAAGATTGATAGCGTCGTAAAAACTCTTCATCTGCGTCGTTGCTACAAAATATCTATCATTACGACGTACTCTAGTACGCCGAAATAATAGATATTTTGCGCGCCTTGCATATGAAGTTTTTTACTTAGCCATCCGAGATTTTAGGTTTTTACGAGTTTATCAAGATTAGTTTTTTGAGGAAGTTACCCTGTGTCTCGTTACAGGGTAAAATCAATTTTCCTGCCGGTCCGGTCCAATCGTACTTCGGAAACTACAGGTGGCGTGGTCGCAACCACCTTTCCTTTACGTATGACACAAAGCCGGGCCGGTCTTAATCGAATCGCATCAATTTTGCTCTTGGCCTGCAGGATGACCAGATTTGCGGCACACCCTGGAGAAATCCCGTATTTTTCCAACTTAAGCACTCGCGCTCCCCTGCCGGTTATCATATCAAAAACCGTCTCCAACTGACTTGTTCCCATCATCTGTAAACAGTGAGCGCCCATGTGCGCAACTTCCAACATGTCATGACTGCCCATCGGGTACCACGGGTCCATTATATCATCGTGCCCAAAAGCAACATTTACCCCGGCGGCAAGAAGCTCCGGAACCCGGGTCAGTCCTCTCCGTTTTGGGTAGCTGTCGTGACGTCCCTGCAGATGGATATTTATAAGCGGATTGCAAACCGCATTCATTCCCGCCTCAGCCATAAGCGGCAGGAGTTTACTGACATAATAATTATCCATCGAATGCATGCTGGTGAGATGAGATCCGGTGACGTTGTCGCCCAGACCGAGCCGGTGAGTTTCATGGGCAAGGGTTTCCACATGTCGAGAGTGCGGATCGTCGCTTTCATCACAATGCATATCTACCATCAAGCCTCTTTCAGCGGCCACCTCACAAAGCCACTGCACCGACTCACGTCCCTCTTCCATGGTCCGCTCAAAGTGAGGGATGCCTCCGACGACATCCACTCCCTTATCCAGAGCCTTCAGCAGAAGTTGCTTACCGTTAGGTGCCCGTAACACACCATCCTGAGGGAAGGCAACTAACTGTATATCCACCCATTGCTTCATTTCTTCTCGGATTTCGAGCAGTACATCAACTGCCAAGAGTGAAGGATCGGTAACATCGACATGGGTCCTGATAGCAAGTGTGCCTCGGGCTATCGACCAGTGCAATAATTGAAGCGCCCGTTTTTTTAATGCTTCTGCACTAAGGTCAGGCTTCAGTTCGCCCCATATTTTTATACCCTCAAGCAAAGTACCGCTGGTATTCAATCGCGGCTGCCCCAGGGACAAGGTGGCATCCATATGAAAGTGGCTATCCACAAACGGCGGTATCACCAGTTGGCCGGCTGCATCGATTTCTTCTGCAGACTGTGCAACAAGAGCAGGTGTGACATCAGTGATTGTTTCACCAATTATACCAATATCAACGAGGTCAACAGGATCTTTTGCATCGGTCAGCCTGGCATTGCGAATTATGAGATCAAACATTTCCGGAGCTCCTTAACGTTGATGAATTCGTAAAATTTAATGTTTCGGCTGGCTAAGCCATTAACGTTCACCTTGTCGAAACGGTATCAAAAGTGCTTTTGGATAAGATGCTTTTCTGGACATGACAATAAGCGCAATTATAGAAAAAACGTACGGCATCATAAGATAAAACTGATAGGGGATAATGGTTGATGATTGCTGTTGCACCCGCATTTGCAAGGCATCAAAAGCCGCAAAAAGCATGGCCCCCACAAGAGCCTTTCCCGGTTTCCAGGAAGCAAAAACCACCAGGGCAATACAAATCCACCCCCGGCCATTGACCATGCCGATATAATAGGCATCGAAAGCGGAAAGAGTCAGGAATGCACCGCCCACTGCCATGAGCGCCGAGCCTGCCATAACAGCACAGGTACGGATAGCAAAAACCGACAATCCCTGGGATTCAACTGCCAGGGGATTTTCACCGGCCATACAAAGGGCAAGTCCCATAGGCGTCCTATAAAGAATGTAGGAAACCAGCACGATCATCAGCAGGGCCAATAAGGTCAGCGGCGATTGACTGAACAGTACCTCCCCCACAAAAGGGATATCTGAGAGCAGGGGAATTTCGAGTGGCTGAAAAGGGATAATTTTAGGTGGTGTTGTGGCCTTGGGCAGCATCATTCTAAATACAAAGGACGAAAGCGCAGAGGCAAGCATTGTTATGCCGAGTCCCGTAACATGCTGTGACAGTCCCCAATATACGGTAAAGAGAGAGTGCAGAAGACCGAACATGGCTCCGATAAAAGCAGCAAATAGTACCCCCGTCCAAAGATCGCCACCAAGATACACCCACATCCAGCCGGACATGCACCCTGCAGCCATGATGCCCTCAATACCCAGATTGAGCACACCCGCTCTTTCACAGATAAGCTCCCCGAGAGTACCGAATATTAAAGGGGTTGCCATACGTACAGTTGCAATCCAGAATCCTGTTTCAAAGAGGAAGGCCAGTATATCCATTTCCCTACCTCCAGTTAATTCTGTATTGACTGAAGAACATGGAAGCCAACACCGCTAGTAACGATACAGCCGTTGCGACCTCGGCGATATAGTTCGAAATATTCAGGGATCGACTCATGGAGTCCGCACCAATAGAGATGACTGCGACAAAAATTGCCGACAACACTACACCGAGTGGATGCAGGGCAGCGAGCATTGCCACCACAATACCCGAGTATCCAAAGCCCGGCGACAGATCCAGCGTCAGATAACCCCGCAAACCGCAGAGCTCGGAGACTCCGGCAAAACCGGCCAATCCTCCCGAGATAAGTGCTGTCCTCAGCACCACCCTGTTCACGGGGATTCCGGCGAATCTACTTGCATGCGGATTGAGCCCCACAGCGCGGATTTCATATCCCCAAGTGGTGAAGCGAACGAGAATCCAACTTAGAAGTGCGCAGAACAAGGCCACAGCAAATCCCCAATGCAGCCTGGTTTTCGGAAGTATTTGCCCAAGAGAAGCCGAGTCGATAACAGGAGCGGCCTGAGGCCAACCCATGGCCATGGGATCTTTCCATGGACCAAATACCAGCCAGTTGACAAATAAGATAACAATAAAATTAAGCAGCAGAGTGGTTACGACCTCATCTACCCCGAGTCTGGTTTTCAGCAAGGTCGGACCCAGCAGCAACAGTCCCCCGGCAAGGGCTCCGGCCAGAAACAACAAGAGCACCATGACCGGAGCGGGAAATTCGAACATGCCTGTACCCAGCCAGGTGGCCATACAGGCTCCAACATAAAGCTGCCCTTCTGCCCCGATATTCCAGAGTTTTGCCCTGAAAGCAAGAGCCGCTGCAAGACCGGTAAAAATCAACGGAGTGGCGCGGGTCAAGGTTTCGGATAGAGCAAATTTGCTGCCCAACGCTCCTGAAAGCAACAGTTTGTATGCCTCAATCGGTGAAGCACCTGTCCATAGAATGAGGATGGCACACACGATCATGGCAATAGCTGCGGCAACTGCCGGTGCGGCAATCCTGGCGGGCAGTGACACATTTTCCCGTGCTTCTATTCTCAATGCACCGCCTCCTGCGCCGATTTTGTTGTACGGGTGGCGATGACTTCGGCGTGGCCGCTCATGGCCAGACCAAAAGCGGCAACATCTGCATCTTCAGGTTTCACGGCAGGTGTTAATTTGCCACAGTAAATAACGTGTATCCGGTCGGCGATAGTGAGAAGTTCATCGAGATCTTCCGAAATAAGAAGCACCGCGGCACCTTGCTTTTTGGCGGCCAGAATTTGGTTATGAACAAAGGTTGCTGCACCTACATCCAATCCCCATGTGGGTTGACATGCCAGAATAATTTTTGGATTTTCGGCTAGCACCCGTGCCAGGATAAGTTTTTGCATGTTACCGCCGGACAGTTGCCGGGTGAGAGCGGATGGGCCGGGACAACGGATATCGAAACGCTTAATCAAATCGAGTGCACGATGTTTCAAATTATTGAAACGAAGCAGACCAAAGGATGAGTAGATTTTTTGTTTATAATTTTCCAGGACCATGTTTTCCTGGATGGTCATATCTCCGATAAGTCCGGTGGTCGTTCTATCTTGTGGAATCCTGCCGATTCCTTTCTCCACCATGGTTGCCGGTGAGATATGTTTTACCAGCTCTCCTGCCAGGATTATCTCGCCGGAATCGGGCGAAATCATACCCGAGACAATATCTGCCAGCTGAACCTGACCATTTCCCGATACCCCGGCAATGCCAAGAATTTCTCCTTGATGGAGGGTAAGGTCGATTCCATCCAGAAAAAGCGATTTGTCCTGTTTCGATAGTGTGATATTCCGGAGACTGAAAATCTCATGTCCCACTTGCTGCACCACCTTGATTGTTTTCGGAAGCTCACCGCCGACCATTGCGGCAGCGAGCTTTTCGGCGGATGTATCACAAGTTTGTGTCTCGAGCACCACTCTTCCATGACGAAGCACACAGCATCTGTCACTGGAACTCATGACCTCCTTGAGCTTATGGCTAATAAAAATGACCGCAAGTCCTTGTTTTGCTAGAAGTTTCAGAGTAAAAAATAAATCCTCGCTCTCCTGCGGGGTGAGCACTGCGGTGGGTTCATCAAGGATAAGGATGCGGCTGTCCCGGTAGAGTGCCTTAAGGATTTCAACCCGCTGACGTTCGCCGACAGAAAGTTTTTTGACTAAAACATCGGGATCAACTTCAAGGCCAAATTTCTCCACCAGGCTGTATATTTTTTTCCGTGCCGCCCGGCTTCCTCTTTTTAAGGCAAACAACGGTTCTGTGCCCAAGGTGATATTGTCGAGCACTGTCATATTGTCAGCCAAAGTAAAATGCTGGTGAACCATACCGACTCCCTGCTTCAGGGCCGCATTGGGGGAACCGGGAACCAGACGCTCGCCAAAGACATCTATATGACCACTGTCGGCTACATAATGGCCGAAAAGGATGTTCATCAGTGTGGTCTTGCCTGCACCGTTTTCACCGAGCAGGGCCAGTATTTCACCGGCTCTGAGATGGAGTGAGATGTTTTCATTAGCTACCAGTTTACCAAAAGTTTTAGTAATTCCTGTTAGCTGCAGTACGTTTTGATAGGCAGACATATTAAAATCCATCTCCTCCACCTCACAAGCAGGTGAAGGAGATGAGCTTACAACTCCCTGGATATAACTGGTATTAGAATGTGGACTTAGGTTCGTCGTCGTTTATTTCTACGACAAAACCACCTGAGATAATATCGGCGGCAACATTTTCAACCTTAGCTCGCATTTCTGCAGGTATTTTCTGTTCAAACTCATAGTATGGTGAAAGAGAAGAACCGCCTTGAGCCATCATGGTAAATTCTCGATAATCTTCTGCGGCAAAGGTACCGGCTTTAACCCGTTCAACAGCATGACCGATCGCAGAATCCATGTTCCACAGAGCAGAGGCCACCACTACATCGGTGCCGTTCTCTTCTTTATTCATATCATTGACATTACCAAAGGCTATTATGCCTTTTTCACGAGCTGAATCAACTACTCCGGCTCGCTCCGCATACAGCACATCAACTCCTGCTTCGACCTGGGCAAAGGCAAATTCTTTAGCTTTCGGTGGATCATACCAGGAGCCGATAAAAGATACTTTAAATTGAACATCAGGATTGACAGATCTGGCACCGGCCATAAAAGCGTTGAACAACCGATTGACCTCACCAATAGGATATCCACCAACCATGCCGATTTTATTGGTTGTGGTCATAGTGCCGGCCAGCATCCCCATAAGATAACAGGGCTCATGGATGAAATTGTCAAAAACAGACATGTTTTTTCCATAGGGTCCGAAAGAATCTCCCATTAAATATGCAACTTCCGGATAATCGTCAGCAACTTTCCGTACGTCTCTTGAAATCCCGAAGGCTTCGCCGACTATGAGTTTGACTCCGGCCTCCGAATACTCCCGAAGCACGCGGGTATAATCGGTGTTGGAAACTTTTTCCGAATAGACGTATTCAACTTCTCCCGCTTCTGCAAGTTTCAACAGAGCCTTGTGCAAACATGCATCCCATTTTTGCTGAATTGGCTGGGTGTAAATTCCTGCAACCTTAATTTTTTCAGCAAACACAGCACTAGGCGTGCAAAACAGAGTCAATAGAGACATCATTATCAAACTGCAAACTGCTTTCAACTTCATCACGCACCTCACGACAAAAATTATTAAAAAAGAATAGACAAGTCGCAGAGTGCTAAAGCAAAATCCACGCCAAATAGTCCTTTCGTTCCTCCCTCCTCTTATCCCCCGGCAAATTCTTCTTGGGCTCGTGTTTATTATTATAAAAGTGTAATTATTTCATCACAAAAAGGTAATATTCTGGAAATATTATCACCTTTTTGTGATGAAATCGCGGGAACCAACTTAACCTGTTATTGACATATCCGCATATGCGGATTAACAAGAATAAATTGATTCCTTTCATCATACATCTTAAAAACTGGAGTTTCAAATGGAAGCCTCCGCAAATAATCAAGCATCTCCTTTACTCGAAAATGCTCTCATGTTCAAAGCATTAGGAGATGAGACCAGGTTACGGATGTTAGGTTTACTGGCACAAGGCGAGCTTTGTGTCTGCGATATCATGGAGGTCCTGATACTCCCCCAATCAACAGCATCCAGACACCTAGCATATTTAAAGAATGCCAAATGGATCAGCGGAACCAGACGCGGCAAATGGATGTATTACCGGCTTGATGAAAACATTATCAACGGTTCGATCCACAACGGGATTATCCATTACCTTGCCGGACTGAAAGAAGTAACAGCCGATCATCAAAAACTGATTTGCTTTCAACAGAAAAAAGACAAACAATCATGTAATTAATTGTTAACCAATTGAGCGTGAGTACAAAATGCAACCTGCAACCAAAAAACTCTCTTTCCTCGATCGTTTCCTGACTCTCTGGATCTTCCTAGCTATGTTCGTTGGCGTAATGACAGGCTATTTGTATCCACCGGTGCAGGATATCATTAATTCATTCCAAGTGGGAACAACCAATATTCCTATTGCAATCGGACTGATTATGATGATGTATCCACCACTTGCCAAGGTGAAATATGAACAGCTGGGACAGGTCTTCAAAAACCTCAGAGTGCTGATGTTATCCCTTGTGCAAAACTGGATAATCGGTCCGATTTTGATGTTTTTCCTGGCTATCACCTTTCTTTCCGGCCATCACGAATATATGGTCGGTCTTATTCTAATCGGATTGGCCCGCTGTATCGCCATGGTAATTGTCTGGAATGAACTTGCCGATGGAGACTCGGAATATTGCGCAGGCCTGGTGGCTTTTAACTCGATATTCCAGGTATTTTTCTTTTCCTTTTACGCCTGGGTTTTCATTACCATCGTTCCTAAATGGTTTGGTCTGGAAGGTGCCATTGTAGATATTTCCATCTCAGAAATTGCAAAATCCGTTTTTATCTATCTGGGGATTCCTTTTCTTGGAGGTATGATAACCAGGCTAATAGGTCTGAGAATGAAAGGCAGGGAATGGTACGAAAATGTCTTCATACCAAAGATCAGTCCTTTCACCCTGATCTTCCTGCTCTTTACCATTTTCGTAATGTTCTCCCTTAAAGGGGAATATATTGTGCAGCTACCATTCGATGTTGTACGCATTGCTATTCCTTTGACGATATACTTTCTGGTCATGTTCCTGGTTTCGTTTTTTCTGTCCATGAAAGTCGGCGCCACCTATGAACAGACCACAACCCTCAGTTTTACTGCTGCTTCAAATAACTTTGAGCTGGCAATAGCTGTGGCCATTGCTGTATTCGGCATTGACTCCGGAGTTGCATTTGCTGCAGTTATAGGACCTTTAGTCGAAGTTCCGGTTTTGATTGGATTGGTAGCCGTTGCTCTACGTTTTAAAAAGAGATATTTTCCGTATGAAAAGAAGACGATTGCCGGTGTTTGTCATGTATGCGTGAAAGAATAACAGAATCTTGCACATGTCAGAGATTAATCCAAATCGCTTGCAAGACAAGCTCTTAATTTTTCCCTGCGGCGGGATCTCGTCGGTTGGAAGACTAACCCTGCTTGCCGCTCAGGAGCTAATTCTTGAAGGAAAAGGTGAATGGGTATGCTTACATCATTTCAAGGGGTTGCCACAAATCGGCAAAGAAACTGCTTTTACGTCACGGCTCATAGTAGTTGATGGATGCGAAAAAAAATGCGGTGAAAAATATGTTGCACAATTGGGGCGTCTTCTCGAATTTCATCTGTCCCTTGCAGACCTGGGAATACACACTTCGGAGGGCGATATAGGAGGAGACGAAGATTTGCAGCTTGTGAAAGATGCTATTATTGCAGAAAGTACAAGATTAACGAAGCAACCAGCCCTCTTTATAGGAAGCTGCAGTTGCAGATAGCTGAACTGTCTGACCTGACTAAATTGGGGGATGGCTATGAACCACGACACAGCAAAGATAAAAATATTATTTCTCTGCACCGGCAATTCCTGTCGCAGCCAGATGGCTGAAGGATGGGCCGGAAATCTCAAAGCAGGCCAAATTGAAGCCTATTCTGCGGGAATAAAGAAACATGGATTAAACCCGCTGGCAGTTAAAGCAATGGCCGAAGCCGGAGTAGACATTTCCTCCCAGCAGTCGACATTAATAGACGAATTGCCCGTAAAGGAATTTGACTGGGTAGTCACACTCTGTGGCCACGCAAATGAAACGTGTCCTTATTTTCCGGGTAAGAAGATTCATCATGGTTTTGACGACCCTCCACTGCTGGCAGCGAATGCAGAATCCGAAGAAGAAAAACTCATCCATTATAGAAGAGTAAGGGATGAGATTCGTGATTTTATACTCTCTTTACCTGAATCCCTTGAATAATTTCACAACCAGTCAGATTAAGTCTAATATCGGCAGACTGACAAAATAGAAACCGAGGGCACCAATGCATACTCCCGCAAGTTTTCGAAAAACAGTACTGCTTCTATTCCACGTACTGTTCTGCAGGAATTTTTTAACTAAAGCTGTTGAACTGCCTGCCACAGCAATAGGAATACAGTGACCAAGACCAAAAAGAATAATAAAAATAATCCCGGTCAGTATTTGATTCTGAATTGTAATAAGAGCAAGGATGGGTGCTATAAACCCAAAGGTGCAGGAACCGGAAAGGACTCCGTAGGCGAGCCCTAAAATAAACGCACCCAACATTCCTTTTACCTGGATTTTCGACATCAGGCCATTGGACATTGAACATTTTGCTATACCCAGGAAATCAAGGGCCACCCATATAAGAACCGCTCCGACGGCAATACTCATATACGGACCGACATCACCAAGCATTCTCCCGAGAAGTGTGCACACAATGCCGATGACCGCGATAGTTATAAAAAGACCGGTTGTAAAAACAACTGCATAAAGTGCTGCTTTCCGACCTTCTACAACGTGATTTTGTCCGGCTACATAACTGACAAGAAGAGGAATAGAAGCAAGGTGGCATGGACTGAACAATACACTTATCATTCCCCATAAAAAACAACCAAGGGCTCCCAGCAGAAGCCCCTGGCTCATCCATGCATGTATTGTTAAGAAAATTTGATCCATGGATTACTTGACACCAAGATTCTGTAATTCTTTAACTATACTGGCTTTATTCAAAAATCCTTCATGCCTGCCGACTTCTTTTCCTTCAGCATCAAAAAATATCTGTGTGGGGATCGCCCGAATTCCAAATTTTTTGCCTGCAGCCGGCTCCACCCAGACATCGATAAAGATGATTGCAGCCCGATCTGCATATTCTGTTTTCAGTTCATCTAAAATAGGTGCCATCATTTTGCAGGGAACACATTTTTTGGCGCCCAGATCAACCATCGTTACCATTCCAGGTACTGGAATCTGTGATTTTTCTACCGCAGCACTGATGGATGCGCCTAGCATCAGATAGATACACGCTGATGATAAAAATAAAACCTTCAACTTTCCCATTATAAGATACTTTGTCACATCAACTCCCGGATTTAGATTTTTTTTACTTCTTTGTTTAAGCGGATTTCTGCAACATTTTCTTGATCTCATCCAGTGTAGGCACCCGCCCGACGCTTTTTACTTCACCACCGATTACCAAACCCGGAGTCATCATGACTCCAAATGACATTATTTTGTCAAAATCGGACACCTTCTCCAACTCGTATTCTATACCAAGCTCATCGGCAGCCTTGGCAGCAGTCTCTGCAAGTTGATTGCATTTGGGACATCCGGGTCCCAGTACATGAATTTTCATAATGTTCTCCAATTAATTTTATCCTGTATATATTCCAAACAATTTCCCGCTTATCGTCGCCATAATTATAACCAATCCTACGAAAGTAGCAGTTTTCTTGACACCTAGCACTGAGTTAATGACCAACATATTTGGAAGGCTTAAGGCCGGACCGGCCAGCAGCAAGGCAAGCGCAGGACCGTTCCCCATGCCGTTTCCAATAAGACCCTGCAAGATCGGGACTTCCGTTAATGTGGCGAAATACATAAAAGCTCCGGCAAAGGAAGCAAAGAAATTAGCAAACAGGGAGTTTCCACCAACCATTGTTGCTACCCACTCTGATGGAATTAAACCTTCATGCCCTACCCTGCCCAACAGAATTCCTGCAATTAACACCCCGAACAGCAATAACGGCAAAATCTGTTTTGCAAAAGTCCAGGATGATGCGAACCATTCTTTGTTTTCCCCCTGATCCGTACTTGTAATAACGGAAAGGCCAACAAATCCAATGGTAAAGGCAATGAGGTGCTGGTCGGGAAACATAAGAGCAAGAAATGCCACCGGCAAAGCAACACATGCAACCTTCCAGGCACGCATCTGAAACCAGAAGATGAGGATTAATCCAAAAAAAACTGATAATATCGAGGTGATAATCCATTTGGCGTTAAAGATTGCTGCCCATAAACCGGTTGATTCTTCTGGTTTCCCCCAGTTGGCGAACACGAGAATGCCGACCATTGTAAAAAAATAGAGGCTGGTTTGCCACAATGGTCGCGTTACTTCTTCTTCCGGTGTTGCCATTTGTAATGCAAGTTTTGCTTTCTCCTCTTTACGAAAAATGACAGCCATTAAGATACCAATCACTACACTGAAAATGATTGCGCCTACTGCCCTGGCAATACCTAATTGCGGACCGAGTATACGGGCCGTGAGGATTATGGCCAGTGCATTAATTGCAGGACCGGAATACAGAAAAGCCGTGGCCGGGCCCAGACCAGCACCCATTTTATAAATCCCGGCAAAAAGAGGCAGAATCGTGCAGGAACAGACAGCGAGGATAGTACCGGAAACAGAGGCGACACCATAAGCAACTATCTTATTGGCTTCGGCACCAAGGTATTTGATAACTGAAGACTGACTGACAAAAACACCGATCGCTCCGGCAATGAAAAATGCCGGTACCAGACACAACAGAACATGCTCGCGGGCGTATGATTTAGCCAGATGGAAACCTTCCAGTATGGCCTGATCAAAACGTTCAGTGCCGACCGGCAGATAAAAAAAACCTATAAATATTGCGACAATCCAGAAGAGATATTTCCATTCTGTTTTCCAGTTCATGATGAGAACTCCATCGTTTATCACTTGGTAATTTGGCCAAGCGTTTAAGCAAAAAAAATTACAGGAAATCTGCTCGTTCTTCCGCCTGTGCTTTAATTACGGCTTCAACGCACGACATATACTTCAAAATACACGGCACCTTGAGTTTATAATAAACCTGCTTGCCACGTTTTTCATCTGTAACAACGCCAGCTTGCTTCAGGACAGAAAGATGTTTGGATATAGTGGAGAAATCTGCGTCAATAAACTCCGCCAATTCGCAAACACATTTTTCTCCATTCTCAAGCTGCTCCGCCATCCATAAACGGGTAGGATGACCCAATGCTTTTAAAACGTTTGCTTTAGCTTCTATTAATGCTTTTTGCCGTCCTTTCATATCCCCTCCCAAGGTTGGACATATGGTAAAACGACCATGCATTATTGTCAAGAATTTTTTCCCACGCCATCCGAAATAATAGCTATTTACGACTTCACGCAACTCTGACCAATGGTAAAAGGCAGGCATCCAACCATTTGCTTCAGAAGCACATTCCGTTTCCTGTAAAATTGTTAAGGGACAACCAGTACCGGACAGTAAATGGTATTGAGCACCTTGTGGGTAACACTGCCGAGGAAAAGACCGCCAATCTCTGAATGACCGTGGGAACCCATTATTATAAGATCGTATTGTTTGGATTTTGCAAGATTTGACAATACATACCCGGGTGAACCTGGAAGAGTCTCGAGTTTATAATCCACTCCTTGATTCTCGAAAATACCTTCTGCCCTCAGCAAAACAGCTTCGGCTTCCTTCTTCATATTTGATTGCAGGTCTTTGACCAGCAATTCCGGCACTTCCGGCATATACCCACGCCATTCATAGCAGTTTACAATGGTGACGTGAGCATTTACTAATTTGGCCAAATCGAGCGTGTATTTGGCTGCATTCACAGAATATTCAGAGCCGTCATAGGGAAGAAGAATTTTTTCGATTTTCATGTGGAGCCTCTCGTTGCAAGAATTAAACGTGTTGTGTTTCTCTTATTCAGACAACCATCCATCACTTGAAAATATAATACCTCCGCTGACTTAAGCAAACAAATACGGATAAAACATGTGAGGAAGAACAGCTTGCCTTCAGAATTTTCATCTCAATTTTTGCTAAATTTGGAGGAACCCAACTGAATGCGGGTTAAGTGACATCATTACTTCGAAGCTTCGAGAATATCCTTTAACAATTACCCTCCTCCCCTGCTTCGATGTTGCAGAAACAGAGATGGAGGGAGTGTTATCGTTTAGTGCCTACCACTTTTGTGGGGTATTAGAATGTTTTATATCAACTTCAGACAAGTTAACTTATTCGACCTGGACTGCAAAGATGTTCCGAATCTGCCGATAAACTTCCACAATCTTCACAAGAATATTTCATCGTTGAAATTCTATCTTCACAAACCTCTTCTGACGAGGTACCGCAAAACTTACTTTCAACTTCTTCATTGGTAGGGTTGCAAAGAGACCCGGAACTATATGAGGATGCACCGCAGTTCTGACATGTATAAGCCATTGTAGTTCTCCTTCCTTTGATTGCTTCTGTCTGCTGTGCCGCAGAATGAGAGAAATAGCGGAGCAGCAACACCATCAAAGATCCCCCTTGTAAGACTTTCAAACTGGCATTTTTCTGTCCTTCCGGGAGAACGTATTTGAAAGCTAAGTGATGTACATAAAGTTGTCAATATGGGGCAGGAAAAGCTTACTACGGACGTTTAAATAAAAATTGTCTATAGGCTGCACAACAATATATTTGCTAAAATTGCCACAAACTAAAATATAGGATGGCTAAGCGTCTATATCCGCACTATAAGTTCTTTCAATCACTATAATCTTTTTATAAAGGAATGATCTTTTGGGTATTTCAGCAGGCCTATCGATAGTAACCATGCCGGACATGAAAAAACCGTATCCGACTCTGCTGGATTTTCTCGTTGTACGTTTCCCTAAAATCCCGGCAAAAACATGGACTAACCGTATTATTGCGGGGAAAGTGCTCAGCGAGGAAGGCCACCCGGTTGCCATGGATATGCCCTACTTACCCAACAAGCGTTTATTCTACTCCAGGGAAGTAGATGAGGAACCGCTGATTCCTTTTCAAGAACAGATCCTGTTCAAAAACGACCACCTGATGGTGGTCTGTAAGCCCCATTTCCTTCCTGTTATCCCCGGCGGGCCTTATGTCAGCGAATCGCTGATTAACAGGCTGAAAGAAAAAACAGGCAACCCATTCCTTTCTCCCATAAATCGAATTGATAGGGGAACGGCCGGTCTCGTGCTGATTTCGACCAGCAAAGAGACCAGGGGGACTTATCAGCAGATGTTCATGAATGGACAAGTTCAGAAAACCTACGAAGCGGTGGCTCACTTTTCGAATGGTTCCGGGCAGACCGAATGGATGGTTGAAAACAGGATCGAATCAGGAGAGCCCTGGTTTAGAATGAAAACCTGCGTTGGAAAGGTCAATGCTTGTTCTAAGATCCGACTTGTCGAAATCGGGAAAACACAGGCGCGCTTTCAACTTCTTCCCCTTACCGGAAAAAAGCACCAACTTCGAATTCATTTAAGTGAACTTGGTTTTCCAATTGTTAATGACCGATATTATCCCGTTCTCCGTCCGGAAATGCCGGACGATTTCAACATGCCTCTTCAGCTTCTTTCCAGAAAAATCCAGTTCAAGGACCCAGTAACTGGAGTTGAAATGTCCTTTGAATCCGGGAGAAATCTAATCCTTGAGTCAACAGCCACAGCCACATGAGCCGTCATGACCACAGCCTGCCAGTGCTTTGGCCAAAGACTGTACAACCTCCCGGTTTTCAGCATCTGCCACAGCAGTTACCTCAACTTTTAAGACAATTTTTTCAGGCATGATATGCAATCCAAGTGCCTGGCGCAAGGGCAGAAAAAGATGACCGAAAAACTCATGACCTTCGGGAGCTGATATGGTGAAGTTCAGACTTGCTCCTACACCTTTATCGTACAGCGCGTTTTCGAATGGACAGAGCCCACTGCTTGCAATGCCGTAAATAAAGTCAAGAACTGCCGGTTCATCGCTTCCGTTGCTTGTATAGAGTGCCAAAGTTACTTTTTTCAAAGGCTGAATTGTTGCTGTCAATTTTTTCTCTCCCCTGTTTTTTCATGATTATCTGAAGAATAATTTGCTTGGTTTATGGGCTATCGTCGAAGTATGTTATTAAATCATTCTTCAGGGAATTCCCAGGCAATTCATGCCCTTACTCTGTCCAGCCAAGAGCGAACGCCGGAATTTCGTTCAAACAACAATACACTCAGAAGAAGACACATAATAAGACCACACTGAGAGAATGTCCACCATCGCAAACTCCCAGTTTAACGTTAAAAAATTCAAAAAGAACGCTTGTGAGATATAAGGATAATAATTATACTGAACAACGCTGGGAACACTCTACTCACTGTAACAGGAACAAGCAGGACTCATTTCAGCACCGCTTTGAGGGGTGTAAGAACCGGGAGATTATATTCTTTGTAATTACAAGAAAATAACTTCTCCCAAGGTATTAAAAGGGAGAATACAGTATGGCTGCAGAGAAGAGCAACGAGCCGGTAAAACGAATGGATGAAGGGACCGAGCAGCCCGCGTGGTACGATTTTCTGATAGACATTTTCAAGAAGTTACTGCAATTAAGTAACTTTTCATACGGAACAAAAAAGGATTTTTGAGAAAGTAACAGCTTGGAAATTCTTGCTTTTACCAAGAACTCCAAGCTGTGTTTTACTGTCTACCCCCCTGAAATAGCGGGGAAAACATCTATCTCATCGCCACATTCAACAATGCTTTCTTTCGTTATTACTTGACCTTGACGAATGGCGATAACACCACCAATTTCGATTCCTGTCAGGTTGCTGCATTGAAGCAAAACCGTTGCCAGGGGTTGCTGTTTTTCAACAGCAACTTCAACCCTGCCTATATCGGTCATTTTGAAATTGACAATGACCATCTTACCATTGTCTGGCCTGAGCTGACTCTTCATCGGTGATATCCATTTTTTCTCCGGTTTCCGGTTGCGCTTCTTCGTAAAATGATTCACAGAACCGGTAATCCGTGGCGGCAATTCCTGCATCGGTATTAAACAGATGTTCGATTCTGAGGGTTTCTTTGACGATATCATCAAATTCCTCTTCACTTATCTCTACCCCGTAACGGAAACGAACAAGGTCAAGCAGTGGTTGCATATTATTTTGCACCGAATAACGGACAAAGTTGCACATTCCCATCGCATCCATGCGGGAACCTATTACCTGGAATTTTTTTGACAGCGCTACCTTACCTTCTTTGCTGGTTGGCACTTCTTCATCACGAAGAGTAAAGCCGAAGGTATGGTCCGCCCCCATTGGCGAAGACAGGTAGGTCATTGCCATCCCTTTGGTCCCTCTCGGTTCGTAGGCCGGAATCGCCTGTCCAAGCACATGGGGGGCATGGCGAACACCAAGCACTTGTGCTGTTATCTTGCAACCGGAGGCGAGAATGCGGCCAAGAGGAGTCAATGCTCTCACTTCCTCCATCAAGCCAATCGCAGCCTTAGTGTCACCAAACTCGGCAAATCCTGCCTCCATTGCGACACCGATTGCCGCACCAACATCAAGGGTATCGACACCGGCGTCATTAGCAATTCGATTCATGGTTGCTATGGCATCGAGGTCCTTGAGACAGAGATTGGACCCCATCAAAGCCATTGTTTCGTACTCTACCGGAGAGCAGAGCAGCTTACCGTCTTTGTCGGAATACACATTGGAACACTGAATGGCACATGGATGCATGCAGGCATGTTGAGTTAATCCTTCGCCTCCACGTTCTTTTATGGTGTCGTACATGGTTTGGGCATTAATTTTCTCTGCTCCGTCCATTACGCCGTGCCTGAAATTTTTAGTCGGCAGCACCTTTAATGCCTGGCAGATATCAACCATTGCCGCGGTCCCGTATTTGGTGAATTTTGTCGACACGGGGTTTTCCTTCAGCAACTGAACAATTTTCTTTGCACCAACCTTGAAGGCGTCCTGATCTTTAAATTCCGGTTTTACTTCACCATCGTTTAAAATAACCAGAGCAATGATTTTTTTTGATGCCATTACCGCTCCAAGTCCACCACGACCCGCATATCTCGAACAAACTCCATGGGGATCTGAACAGGCAATGCCTGTAGCGTATAGCAGCTTTTCGGCGGTAGGTCCGATTGTAATGCAACCAGCCTTGACTCCGAAACGTTCATTTAATAACTCGGATTTTTCATAAACACCTTTTCCGACCAAAAATTCACCGTCAACAAATTCGGTCCGTTCCTTGCCGATAACGATAATTTTCCAGCCTGCGTCGTTTTGCGGCGCATCTTCGAGAGCGATACATCGTAACCCGTGCTGCGCCATCCTGATCCCAACGATACCTCCGGCATTGCTCTCTTTAATACCACCGGTTAGCGGACTTTTCCCGCCGATGCTCAGGCGATCAGAACTGGAAACGGTTGTACCGCTTAGTACACCGGAGCAGAAAAAGAGTTTATTTTTTTTCCCAAGAGCATTACAGGTTGCCGGAATCTCTCTACTGACCAATCGGGAAGAAAGTGTCCTTCCTCCAAGAAGAAATTCTTTCGAGTCAAAAGCTTCAGTTGTTGTCTTATAGGTAGCGGTATTGATTCGTAAAATTGAAAACATACTTTTCTCCGTTTGGCTCAGATTTATTGCTCTGGCAGAATATTTTTCAGGTATTATTTGGTTCAAATCTTCTTTCAAGCAATCACGTTATGAATAATTGTATACAATACTTGAATACTATCTAAGTATGCTATTTCAATAACCGTGTCAAGAATTTTTTCACGGCACTATGCGGTCATAGCGATTGATCGAACGCAAGACGGAAGAAAAAACCGTGACAGAGCGGCATAGCGCCGGCCTCAGCAAATAATGAATACGGCTGCCTGAATAACCTGAAAAATCAGGCTATTCTTTTACGTATCTGGTTGGTACCACCTGAGACGCAGCGCATTAGTGACTACAGAGACGGAACTCAGCGCCATGGCGGCACCGGCGATCATCGGATTGAGTGTGGGACCTCCGAAAATTGCCAACACTCCGGCTGCAAAAGGGATTCCAATAACGTTATAAGCAAAGGCCCAGAAAAGGTTTTGACGAATGTTTTTCATCGTAGCACGACTAAGGCCGATGGCTCGACGAACTCCGCTCAGATGTCCATTCATCAAAACTATACCCGCTGACTCCATGGCAACATCGATTCCCGTGCCCATAGCGATACCAACATCTGCCCGGGCGAGAGCAGGTGCGTCGTTTATGCCGTCTCCTATCATGGCCACGACTTCCCCGCTCTGCTGTAAACGGACAATCTCTTCTTCCTTATTATCCGGAAGAACGCCGGCTACGACTCGGCTTATCCCTGCTTCACGAGCCACGGCATGGGCAGTTTTTTCATTGTCACCGGTGAGCATCACCACCTTTATGTTCATTGATTCAAGATCCCGGATAGTTTTTTTGGCTTCATCTTTCAAAGGGTCGGCAATTGCCAGAAGACCGGCAAGAATTTTATCGACAACAAGGTACAAAACCGTCTTGCCCTGATCGGATAATTCACTTGCTTCTCTCTCTACCTGTTCGGTCAAACCATCAATTTGATTTTCCCTGACAAATTCGTAATTACCAAAAAGCACATCGTATTTTTTAGAATCCAACTGAAGAGAAGAAGTGATCCCACGACCAAGTGTTGCTGAAAATGAGAGTGGTTGAGCTATAACACACTCTTTTTTTTCGGCTGCTGCAATTACAGCCTCGGCAAGAGGATGCTCGGAACGACTTTCAGCTCCGGCGGAAAGGCTCAACAACATTGCTTCATCGTAACCTGCAAGCGGACGGATATCCGTCACTTGTGGTCGACCAAGGGTAAGAGTGCCGGTCTTATCAAAGACAACACAAGTCATCTTCTGGGCCAGTTCAAGTACTTCACCACTTTTTACCAGTACCCCCAGCTGGGCTCCCCGGCCGGTTCCTACCATAATAGAGGTTGGCGTGGCAAGTCCCATGGCACAGGGGCAGGCAATTACCAGCACGGCAATAAAAATACGCAGGGAGTAACTGAATTCGGCCCCACCTATGAAAAACCAGCTCAATCCGGAAAGGATCGCAATCACTATCACGGTTGGCACAAAATAGAGACTAATGCGGTCGGCAAGGCTGGCTATTGGGGCTTTTGTTCCTTGCGCATCCTGCACTAGCTTTACAATACGAGCCAGCATTGTATCACGTCCAACCTTGTCCGCTTTCATGGTCAAGGCACCGTTTTTATTCAACGTCCCGCCAAAAATACTGTCACCTTCCCGTTTCATTGTCGGCAGGCTTTCCCCGGTGAGCATCGATTCGTCTACCGCGGATTCTCCGTCGATGATTGTCCCATCAACGGGGATTCGTTCTCCCGGACGGATCAGGATCTGGTCTGCGACCTGAATCTCCTTCACGGGCACCTGTCGTTGCCCGTTCTCATCTATTAGCGTCGCCGTTTCCGGAGCGAGCTGCATAAGTTGTTTGATAGCGTCTGTTGTTCGGGATTTTGATCTAGCTTCCAAATATTTTCCCAGTGACACCAAGGCAATCAGCATAGCTGCCGATTCAAAATAAAGATCATGGGCACGAGCGACAGCGTCGATCCCCAAGCCGATTTCAACAAGATTCCAGGTGGAATAAATGAATGCTGCCCCGGTGCCGATGGCGATCAGGGAGTCCATGTTGGGTCCCCCGCGCACCAATGCGGGAATGCCGATGATATAAAAACTTCTTCCCAGATACAAAACCGGCAGCAACAAAATAAATTGCACTAGGGCGTGGTTAAAGGGAGAATGTGTCGGATGTACTATCTCTGGGAGTGTAATGCCTACCATGTGTGCCATTGACAGGCTCATGATGAGCGAAGCCAGAATAAATGCAGGAATGAGACTCTTCTTCATGCCTTGCAATCTGTCGGCCGCTTCCTGAACATTGACGGAATCATCGGCTTCCTCCGTCGCCACTTCAGCTGAAAACCCCAGCCCCGCCACCGCTTCTTCTATTGCCGTGATGGTAATTGTCAGGGGATCATAGGCGATTTGAGCTTTTTCAGTGGCCAGATTCACCGAACAATCGCTTACCCCTTCCAAATTACCGACCACTCGTTCTATCCGAGTAGAACACGCAGCGCAATGCATGCCTTTTATATTTGCTTCAAATTTTTCTATTGCCATAACGGTTAGCGTTTAGAATCCAGTGAAAATCCAAATCCCCGAAAAGAGAATTTAAGTATTCCCTTTAAGACCTGATCGCGTCTCTATAAGGAAATCCATAAAGAAAAATTATCCTCGAAACTCAATCAGAATAAACATAAAACCCATTCAAATCAACGCAGAAAGCAGAAGATCTATCAACTCTTTTAAATGCGAAAAACATTCGCATAATAGTGCTATGTCCGTGTATACTAGGGACATACCACATAGTAACCATTACACCATAAACCCTGCTTATTCTTCACAGGAGAATCTTTCATGAGTCAAAAAGATGTATGCATTCTCGGCGCTGGTGGCTGACCCCCTCAGAGCAATGCTGATGGTCATCAGTTGCATCAAACAATTTCCGATTCCGAAACCAACAATCATCGAGAGTTTTCCGATAATGATAAAGAGCGGATTCGGGTTGCAATAAAAAAGAAATATTCAGCTGTTTCAGCTTCCGCCGAAGGCTATTTTAAATATCCTGTCGGTAAGGCCGGTGCCCTTCTTTTAGATTATGACAAAGCGATTCTGGAAGGTATTCCAGTTGAAATGCTCCGGTCGTTTTGCGGTGTCGGGAATCCCTTTGCAATAGAACGGATAGAGGAAGGCAGTACTGTTCTGGACATCGGATGCGGAGCTGGTTTTGATCTTGTTGTCGCCTCACAAATTGCGGGGCCCCACGGAAAAGTTGTGGGAGCTGATCTTACAAAAGAAATGATTGATAGGGCTCATGCAAACCTTGATCTTATGGATATAAAAAATTATGAACTCCATCACGTTTCATCCGAACAACTGCCTTTTCCAGACAACAGCTTCGATGTAGTTATTTCAAATGGTGTCATCAACCTTTCTCCCGACAAGCCGTACATTTTCTCTGAAATTTACCGTGTATTAAAAAAGGGGGGACGACTGCAGTTTGCTGATATCATCCTGGAAAAAGAACTGCCACCCCACCTGATGGCAAGTGTCGAATCCTGGTCACAATGAATAGGCGGCGCGGTCTCTGGAAGAGATCAACTTACCTTGATGGAAGACGCCGGTTTTACAAAAATTGTTCAGGTTGGCAAGACTTCCGTTAAAACTTCAGAATATACTGTCGGTGCATTGTTCAGGGGCAACAAGCCATAGCAATTATAGCAGAAAATAGTTATTATGCGATCTAGTCACATATCCAATCAATCACTCTGGAGGAAAGAATGGATCGTATACAAATTAAAGGGATGAGCTGCCAACATTGCGTCGGCTCAGTGAAAAAAGCGCTGGAAAATGTTCCCGGTCTCTCACAGATTGCAGTAGATCTGGAAGCAGGGGAAGCAAGCTTCAACAATGAAAACGCCAGCCGGGAGGAGATCAGGTCGGCTATCAGTAAGATTGGTTTCGAACCTGGAGAATAACATCTCCCATACCTCCAAATAAAAAACAGGAGCAGTTACTGTTTTAACTTAAGGGAACCTTGAAAAATGAGTTTTTTTAATTCTTCCAATTTTAATAGGAATAGTTATCGGCAGTTCATCTCGACTGCTGATTTCCGTCCCTTCCTTTTCTTGTATTATTCGAGTTTCTCACTCGTATAACACAAGAAGGTGAGCAAAAGGCGCACCTCAGCCATTAGTGAAACAGAGTGTGCCATACCTATCGAGGTTATATGCTAAGTTGCGCAAACCTATTTTGGCACCACAACGAACAATGCCGATGCCACATAAAACCATTTTACAGGCACGCTGAGCCTGGACACCAAAGATATGCTCAACCCTGGAACGTATTTTAGATCTTGTTCGGTTCCCCTGTTGCTCCCATTTGCTGAGTTTACGGTTTCGGGAACCTTTGCGCTGAAGATGTTCCCGATAACCTTGTGCCTTCAGGCTCTCAATAGCTTGCTGCGAACGATAAGCAGAATCTGCATAAATGTCCTTGCTGCTATTGTTAGAATCAAGCAGTTCCTCAAAGACATTGCTGTCGTGCACATTAGCGCTGGTCACTACATATGCACGGATAAACTTGTGCTTCACATCCACGGAGATATGGTTCTTGTAGCCGTAATAGCTTTTGTGGTTTTTGCGGGTCCAGCGAGCATCTGTATCTTTTTGTCGTTGTTTGCTTTCATTCCAGTCATCGGGGCGTTTGCCATCTTTTATCTGCTGGTTCTCGTCACGGCTGTTACGCTGGACAGGAACCCTGATAATGCTGGCATCAACAATTTGACCTTTTCGGGCTTGAAAGCCCTGCTCGCTAAGAAAGTTGTCAAAAGTAGTGAAGAGTTCGGCAACTTTTCCAGCTTTGGTCAGATCTTCACGGAAACGCCAAATGGTAGTCGCGTCGGGTATTTTGCTTGCAGCATGCAGCCCAAGAAATCTAGAAAATGAATATCGGTCAAGGATCTGGTACTCCATGCCATCGTCGGACAAGTTATACAAAGACTGCAGGACAAGGATTTTGAACAACATGATAACATCGAAGCCTTTTGCTCCTGCATTTGATTTTCTGGGTTTTTGTCGGGCTTTTTCTAATGTGGACCGGAAAACCTCCCAATCTATAGCTTTATCGAGCTGTAACAGAGGGTCTCCAGCCTTATTAATACGGTCCAGGCGAATGTTGAAATCGAAAAAACCAAGCTGTTTCATATGAGGCTCCGAAGTATTGTGGAATTTGATGCCTCAACTATAACATAACTTATTGTTATTGCATACTATGTAAGTGTTTTTAATCAAATAAAGGGATATTCAATTTTTCAAGGAACCCTTAAGGTGAAAACAGTAACTGCTCCCGCATTTTTAAAGATCTTCCTGTTTTTAGTTCGAGCTGGCTGTATCTTTGACACTATCTATCGCCAGTCGCCCATCTCCTCTTTGATCTTTTATTCAGCAAGCACCTGATGAGCCAGATTTCTCACCTCTTCATCCATGTCGTCACGAGCATTTTCCAAAAATGATCGAGCAGCCTCGTCGCTCTTTCTTTGGCTCAATGCCCGTAATGCTATCATCCGGATCTCAGGATCAGCTTCAGTTTGAAGTACCTGGCCGAGAACCTGGGTGGATTCTGCACTATTGATTGAACTGATCCCATTAACCAACATTTGACGAATTTCTTTATCCTGGTTGTCCAGAAAGGCTGCCATGGCTATTACGGAGGCAGAATCACCAATATTTATGAGCTGTTGAATCGCTTGTAGCTGATTATTTCGTTCAGCATCCGGATCATTCAAGACCTGTTCGAGGGATATATTTTCTTGCCCGGTAATCTCTGGCTGTTCTAACGATTGTTCCTGAGGCATTACCGTTTCATCAGTTTGAGCAGGTGATGGCTTGGTTTGTGCTCCGGGAGGTGGTGGAGGAGTCTTACGAGCTGTTGATGTTGTACTTCGGCTGAGAACCCAAACCTCTGCAATCTGTCTTGATTCATTCTGTTCGAGTTCTGAATTTGTTTTCGAAACAACAGATAATGAATGACCGGCAGTCAATTGTTGAAGGGATCTATCCAACGGAAGATCAGTAAAGGATAAAGTTATCTTTTCGGAGAGATCACCGTGAAAATGTGCCTTAAATCCATACTCTCTTTTAAGTTGCTGAAGAACTTCGATAAGCGGTGCATCAACAAGTTTTGCAGAAATCAAATCATCTTGAAAGGTAACTTCCGTCACCGGTGTCGAAGATGTTGTCTCTGCAAAAACTGAAACAGCACATAGCGGGGGAATAAAAAGGCAAAAAACAACTACAAATAACAATCTGATATTACTAACTGATGGACTCTTCAAGATAGATATTGTCATGATGTCACAATGTATTGTTTATGGTTTTAACAATACTCCTGTTTATCGGGTTGCAATGCTGCAATTCCAGCATATCCACCTTATATGTCAGATGCCTGTTAGGATAGAATCTTCTTCACCCTGCCGACTTCACCATTTTCCAGCCGCACTTTGATGCCATGTGGGTGTGTTGGTGATTTGGTGAGAATATCCCTTACTTTGCCATTGGTCAGATTCCCTGTCCTCTGATCCTTTTTTAAAACTATCTCAACCTCGGAACCCGTTTGTATATCAGCACGTTTTTTACCATCCACTCTTTCGCCCTCAATCAACCACCACTGCGCTTCACGCGCCAACCACGTTTTTGCAGTTCCTCAAAGAGCATATCCCGGTGATCCCCCTGGATTTCAATTATCCCTTCTTTTACAGTGCCCCCGGAACCACATCTTTTTTTTAATTCTTTTCCCAGGGCCAGCATTCCGGAATGATCCAGAGGAACTCCCGAAATTGTTGTCACACCTTTCCCTTTTCGTCCCTTTGTTTCTCTTCCTAGCCTGACGACTCCATCTCCTGCTTGAATAGATGTCTTCTTATTACAGATACAGCTGGTTACCGGTTTGCTGCAATCAGCGCAGACCTTTCCATGGGCTGTGGAGTATACTAGAGAAGTTCTACTCTTTTTCGATTCCGACATTTTCCTGAACAACAATGTAATAGATTTTAAGTTAACTGCTTTTATTATAAACAGAGTAAGAGTTTTTTTTCAAAGGACATCGTTCAATAAGTTATTTCCAGAGAAACAAACAAAATTAATATTTTTATAAATTTAATCCGATTCCGCGACGTTCGAGAAGGCTGCCTTCGGCCAGGTATAACTGCACAAGTGCGATACGATAATTAACAATCGCCTCAACTTCGGCGATTTGCGTGAGTACCAGGTCACGCTGGGCCTGGGCAACCTGAAGAGCAGTGCCGGCACCAACTTCAAAACGCTCTTTTTCGGCGTTCATAGTCTGTTCCTGAAAAATGCGTGTAGCCCGACTGGCATCAATCTGTTGACGGAGACGTTCTACTTCGTTGATTGCCAAACGGACATCCAAATGGATAATCAGCCGAAGATTAGCGATTGCCTCTCTTGTCTGCTGTTGTGTTGCATACGCTGCCAGATTACGGGCTTTTGCGGCCCGGTTGCCTAGAAAATGATTGAGACGAAGGCCGGCGGTGAGATCATAACTGTCACCGTCAATTTCCCGAAAAGAATCGGTAAATGTGTCACTATATCCGGATTTTCCAAGCGATATAAACAAGTCCAGCCGGGGCAGAATACCGTTCCTGGTGACAATGGTTTCCAGGCGATTTTGCTGCAGCCGCAAGTGTGCTTCCTTAAGGTCGGAACGAGACTGTTCAGCCAATTGTAAACGATCATTAGGATCGTTAATTTGTTGCGGCTCAATACGCGGCTCGCTTACAGTCTGAATCTCGCTATCAAGATGTCCATCCGGGTTGGGACTGATAAGCCGCAGCAGACGTAAACGGCTGTCCTCCAACTGACTGCGCGCGTTGATAAGTGCCTGAATACGAAAAGCCTCCTCGGCCCGGGCCGCAGCCACCTCGAATTCCGGTAAAATGCCTACCTCAATACTTAACTCAATTTCTTCCCTCTGTTTTTTTGCAACAGCCAATGATTGCAGAAAAATAGCAATCTCTTCTTTTGCAAGGACATATCGCCAATAAGCAATTTCCGTGTCGGCAAGAAGAGATTCGGTAAACCCTCGCAGTTCATAGATACTTGCCAGGGTATCGAACTCTGCCTGGCGAACACTTGCCAGATTAACTGCAGGTCCAAACCCCTGAAGCAGGGACTGCGTCACACTCAGCCCTAGCCGAGCCTTCTGTTCCTCGTTATTGCTGCTGGAAATTATTCGACTTTGACCGATACCGGCTTCGATGAGTGTACCTGTCGGCAATTCCTGACGCAGGCCTGTGACTATGGAACTTTCTTTTGAAACATCATTATCGGTATCGAAACCGATCTCTGCATTTTCAGAAGCACTCTCTTTAAAATATTCAGCTTCAGCAAAAAATTCCGGGTCATATCTTCCCCGTTCGATTTGTTCAAAAGCCCCTCTTATTACAGGTGTGATCTGTCGTACATGAAGATCACGATTATGACGAAGAGCGAGTAGAACTGCTTGTTCAACAGAGAGATCGAGCAAGTCTTCCGCCTGGGTATCAGCAGGAGATACCTCAGCCTGATCTTTTTGTATATCAACCGGCATTATTACTGGCTCCTCCTGCCTGTTCAGAAAGGAAGAATCCGGCCGGACCTGGTTGAAAATAGTCCAGTGATCAACAGGCGTACAACCAACACTTACACCTATAACTAACACTATAATTCCCAAAACTTTATAATGAGAGCAAGCTGTGTATCTCATTTACCGCCTCCGATTTTTTCCGGGTGACACAGAGAATAAACAGCCGGTATAAGTATGAGCGTTATCAGCGTTGATCCACTCAGTCCACCGACAACTGCCCGGGCAAGAGGAGCCTGGGCATCGGCTCCTTCCCCAACACCAAGCGCCAGCGGCAACAGTGCCAGAATTGTAGTTAGAGAAGTCATGAGAATTGGCCGCAATCGCCTCCTTCCGGCCTCGGCTACCGCATCGTTTACCGACAATCCCGCACGGATAAGCTGTCCGGCCTGATCAACCAGGAGGATTGCATTATTGACTACTATTCCACCAAGCATTATACAGCCGATATAGGACTGCAAATTAAGGGTTGTTCCAGTCAGAAAAAGTATAAGCAGAACCCCTACTGCAGCTACCGGTACAGAAGCCATGACAACGAATGGATCCCTGAGTGATTCATATTGACAGGCAAGCACCATATAAACCAGGACCAAGGCCAGAGCTAACGAGAACAACAGCTCACGAAAAGCTTCCTGCTGCTCTTCAAAGTTACCGGCCACCGCAAGAGCGTAGCCGACAGGACGAGGTATACTATCAAGCATTGCCTGTACTTCAGCCGCAACAGAACCTATATCTCTGTCGACCACATTTGCCCTGACAGTAACAAGCCTTTGTTGATCTTTACGATCAATCAGAATAGGCCCAAGACTCGCCTGGTTTGAAACAAGATTGCGCAGAGCCACCTGCTCTCCGGACCTGGTCGTCAGGGTGAGATCAAGAATTTCGTCTAGAGAACGATTTTCAGCATCCTGAAGCTGAACAAAAATACGGTAGGAATCGCCTTCGGAACGATACTCCCCTGCCTTTGAACCTGCTATCGCTGTTTCCAGAACCCGGGTGACATCGCGTACACTTAAACCAAGATCGGCTACTTTATTCCGATCAACCCGGATTTCCTGCTGGGGAATCCCCGCTTCCTTACTTGTTTCGATGTCGGTAACTCCAGATGTAGCAGAGATCAACTCAGTTGCTCGTGCAGCAAGGATATCCAGTGCCTGAAGATCGTAACCACGGATTTCAATAGTCAGTCCTTCAACACCTCCAAGGATCCGCTCCAGGAGAAATTGTCCTTGCGGGGCGCGGGTTCGAATGATCATGCCGGGAATTTTTCCTTCCAACTGCCCACGCAGATCATTTGCTATCTGGATATTGGAACGCTCCCGCTGTGAAGCAGGTGAAAGAGAAAGGCGAATTTCGGCTTTGGTTGCATCACTTGGCCTCCAACCGGAAGCTCCAATACTAATGACGGAGGAAACCGCCTCCGGCACTGCACCATAGACAATTTTTTCCATTTTACGAGCCTGTCGGTCAAGCAAATCAAGTCTGGTTCCGACCTCCATCTCACCGGTAACCCTTACTTCCCCTTCATCACTTGGCGGCAGAAATTCAGTGCCTATAAAAGGCAGCAACAACAGGCTGAAACCGAGCATTGCCAGGGCTGCAAAAACAGTAACCAGCCGGTGCCGCAATACCAATTGTAATAAGTTTTTATAGCTGGTATCGAGTTTTTTAAACAAACTGTCGGACCACTTTATTGAACGTTCGATCCAGGGTGCACGGCGGGCCTGCATCTGTTCGGGGGTTTCCAGGAGTCTCGAAGCCAACATCGGCAGCAGGCTGAGAGAAACAAGTAAAGAGCAGACGAGGGCAAAAATAATAACATATGAGAGTTCCTGAAAAAGAATGCCGGATACTCCCCTCACGAATACAAGAGGTAAAAAAATCACCAGGGTTGTAATGGTACTGGCAACAATCGCCGGCCCCACCTCACGTGCACCTTCAACCGCTGCGATTTTAGGATGTTCCTTATTTTCATTGCGACGACGAAAAATATTTTCAAGTACTACAACCGAGCTGTCAACCATCATTCCCACACCGAGTGCCAGCCCGCCCAAGGTCATGAGGTTTAAGGTGAATCCGCCAAAATAAATTAGCGAAAAAGTGGCAATGACAGAAATAGGAATAGAAAGAGATATGACAAAAGTAGAGCGAATATTACGCAAGAAAAAGAGCAGAACAAGGACGGACAACCCCCCGCCATAAAGAACGGATTGTGCCACGTTGACAATTGATCGTTCAATAAAGTTTCCCTGATTGATTACCGGGACAATGCGAATTTGCGGGAAAGCGCGGTTCACGTCTTCTATTTCCGCCAGCACTGCTTTGGCGACTTCGACCGTATTGGCATCAGCCTGTTTCCGTATAGCCACCCGAAGGCCGCGCTCCCCGTTGACCCTGGTGATTCTTCTCAACTTTTCGTAAGTTTCACGTACCTCGGCAACTTCTCCCAAAGTCACAGCTGCACCTTCCCTATGATAAATTACAGTATTGCGGATCTGGTCAAGATTGGTGAATTCCGACGGCGCGCGCAAGGTAACTTCATAGCTGCCCTGATTTATTTTCCCTGCAGGCAGGTCAATATTGGCATTTCGAAGGGCCTCTAAGATCTGATCTATGGGCAATCCCAGAGCTTTAACACGGTCCGGGTCAAGTTCCACCCGAACCTCACGGTCAAAGCCGCCAAACAAATCCACTTGAGCGACTCCCGTCAGTCGGCCAAAACGGTAGCGTACCTGATTTTCTACAAGCTGGGTCAATTCAACCGGATCAAGATTGCTGGATATTCCCAAAATAACGACAGGAAAACTGGCAATATCAAATTTACTGACACGGGGACGAACAATATCATCCGGGAGTTCGTTAATCTCATCTTCAAGTTTAGCCTGAACATCAAGGGCTGCCGTATTGATATCCGTCCCCCAGGAAAAAGTAACCCGAACAGAACTGTTGCCTTCAGAAGACTGGGATGTCAATTCTTCAACCCCAGGTACTGTGCCGACAATTTCTTCAATAATTTCGGTGATCAACTTCTCCATCACCTCAGGGCTGGCACCTTCATACTGGGTACGGATAGTGATGGTGGGCAGTTCAATATTAGGCAGTAGATCGATCTTTAAACGCATCAGGGAAAAAAAGCCCATAATCACCACGATCAAGGTGACCATAGTGGTAAAGATCGGCCGTTGGACACTGATTCCCGGCAGATTCATCAGCGCAGGTTCCCATCAGTTGTATTGATCGAAGTCGACTGATCGGCGACAATGGTGACTGCAGAACCGTCACTCAGAAGCTGCTGGCCCAGAGTTACCACCCGTCCGGTCAACTGCTCTCCCAGAATTTCAACCTCATTTCCCTGACGAATGCCTGTTTCCACCAACTGCCAGTTAACTGTCTCTCCATCTTCGTTAACCAGGAAAACGCCGATTTGATCATCTCTTTTGGTCAAAGCTTCCTCGGGAATGATAACGGCATCATCACTTCTGCTGAGTACTACTGTGGCACGAATAAACATGCCCGGTTTTAAACGCTTTCGGTCATTATTGATCGTCAATTCGACCCGGGCCTGTCGCGTTGTCTGTTTAAAAACAGGGGCAATACGTTCGATATGACCTGTGAATGTCTCGTCGGGAAATGCATCAGTCACCAGCAAAATCTCCTGACCTGGCTGCAAACTGGCATAATCTCGCTCTGTAACAAAGATTACACCTATGATGGGGTTGAGCTCAACGATGCGCAATAAAGGAGTATTAGCCGGGACCATTTCCCCCTCATCGACATAGCGTTCAGCCACCACTCTTTGCTCAGCTCCACCGCTCCATCCTGCATTAATTCTGGTATAGCCCAAACGAATATTGGCCGTTTCCAGAGAAGACTCTGCCCTCTGTACATTAGCTTGGGCGACTTCATATTCGACCTCTTTTGCCAGTTGATTGGCACTGGCTGAGTCGAGCTGAACTTCGGAAGCGACACCTCGCTGCCGCAGAGTCGTAATTCTTTGAAGTTCCCGGTCGGCTGTTTCCATTGCGCTTCGAGCTTCAGAGAGATTGGCTTTAGTTACGGCCAAATCAGCACCGGCAAGAGCAACTGCCTGAACATATTCTTCATTATCGAGTTCTCCAACCAACTCTCCACGCTGAACGCTGTCAGAGATATTAACAGTCAGCCGCTCCAGTCTGCCACTCACTTTGGGGGCAACAACGAATTCAGCTCGAGGTTCAAGTGTTCCACTGAAAGTGCGAAGTAATTCTATACTGCCGTGTCGAATTGCTTTAACTTCTACAGGTACAGATCTGGTCCTGTTTTCTTCTTTCTTCTCCCCGTCCCGGCCATAAGGAAAAGGAACCGTGAACCAGACCACAACTGCCATTGAGCACATCAAAAAGAGAAGTAAAAAGGCAATTTTGCCGCCTGCTATTTTCATTAATAGTTGTCCTAAATCGAATGAACGAATGAATTGTTATCTACTCAACGACCTGCTGCCTTGCTTAGTTCATAATTCCTGATACAATAACGGTTATCATAGTAAGGCGGCAAATCAGATGTCAAGCCCGCAATATCAAAACATTTCGGTAAATTCTTTAGCTGCCTGCATGGTATTTATGGTTAAAAAAATATGGTCACAATTTATCAAGACTACAGCGATGAGCCCGAGGACGTCTTCCTTCCCCTTCCTGAAGATTTAGCATGCGAGTTCTACGCCCTGGAGATGGGTGGGTTTACTGAAGATATAAACTTTTTCGAGGGGCTGCTGCCTCGACAAGGTACCTTCCTTGAGCTTGGCTGCGGAACAGGCCGCATCGCCCAGAAACTTGCAGAAGCTGAACCATCCGGCCGTCGCATTATAGGAATTGATATATCCACCCCTATGTTGCGATTGGCCTCCCGAAGGGATCAATCCTCCAAAAACCTTCCCGGCTATGTTTGTATGGACATGGTCCAGCTGGCTTTTTCGATAGATTTTGACGCAATACTTATTCCTTATAATACTCTCAATCTGCTCAATTCAGAGAACAAAATTACAGAATGCCTGAATGGATGTAGAAAATACCTCAAACCTGAAGGCATGTTGCTGGTCCAGCTCTTTATTCCTAGTGAAAATTTCATCCGGCAGCGAAAGACTTTCCAGTTCCAAATGTTTGACCGGCCGGATGGGGGAAAGCTCATCAAGGAATTAGTTAAACAGTATGAACCACTCTCTCAATCGGTTCTCATAGAGGAGCGATACCGGGTCCGTCCCTTGCCGACAGAAAAAACAAAAGAAGATTGGAATTCAGTCTACTCCGTTGCCGGATTTTCCGTCGATAAATGGCTGTCATTATTCAGTGAAGCCGGTTTCTCCATGACCAATGCGTATGGAGACTATTCCGGCTGTCATTATCAAAGTTCACCCTCTTCAATTCTTATTGTTCATCTCACATTGTAATAAGAAAAAAAAATACTATCTTCTTGACCTAAATCAAAGATAGTAAATTTATTGTTGTGTATTCTCTTCTCAACATCGATCGAGGGATGCATTTCTGCCTCTAGATTGAACAAATCGCTGGACAATTCACAAATATCAGAAGCAGTAGAATGCAAACAAAGGTATTCAAACAATGAATACTACAACTTGTCACAGGAGAATAATATGTTTTGTAATCAATGCGAGCAAACTGCCAAGGGAACCGGCTGTACCAAGATTGGAGTGTGCGGGAAGACAGGAGATGTTGCGGCACTTCAGGACCTTCTCACCTATGCCATGCAAGGTCTATCCGTTGTAGCTGTGGCAGGGCGGAAAGTTGGTCTTAATGACAATGCTGTTAACCGTTTCAGCCTGGAGGCTATTTTCGCCTGTCTCACAAATGTAGATTTTGATCCGGTTCGTTTCCAGGAGTGGATCAACAAAACAGTTGAATTGCGCGACGCTTTTAAAGAAAAAGTCATAGCTGCCGGTGGTTCTGTAGATTCTTCAATACCCGCTGTAACATATGCTCCAGCCCAAACTCTCGAGGAACTTGTTACTCAAGGTGAGGCTCTCGATTTCATGAACAAACTTGATGACAACGAGGACCTCCGTTCGCTGAAACAAATTACCGTCTATGGCCTTCGCGGGCTTGCAGCTTATGGGGATCATGCGGCTATTCTCGGGCAGGAAGACGATTCAGTTTATGCCTATGTGCATGAGACATTGGCTGAGCTCACTAAAGGTGGCCAGGATTTAGGTCAACTGGTTGCTCTGGCACTGAAATGCGGTGAAGTTAACCTTAAAGCCATGGAGCTGCTTGATGCCGGAAATACCGGAACCTATGGTCATCCTGTTCCAACCGAAGTACCTCTTGGCGCCAAAGCAGGTAAAGCGATCCTGATATCCGGCCACGACCTGAGAGATTTGGAATTATTGCTGCAACAAACGGAAGGCAAAGGTATCAACATCTATACACATGGTGAGATGCTGCCGTGCCATGCCTACCCGGGACTCAAAAAATACAGCCATTTTTATGGGCATTTCGGATCAGCCTGGCAAAATCAGGCAAAAGAATTCCCGGAATTCCCGGGTGCCATTCTTTTCACCACAAACTGCATTCAAAGACCAGCCGACAGTTATAAAGACAGGGTTTTCACCACTGGTCTGGTTGGATGGCCTGATCTCGTACATATCGGCAATGACAAGGATTTCACTCCAGTCATTGATCGTGCACTCGAACTTCCCGGCTTCCCTGCAGATACAGACAAAGGCAGCGTTCTTTGCGGTTTTGGCCGTAATACTGTTCTTGGTGTTGCCGATAAAGTGATTGAAGCGGTGAAGAGTAAAGCTATCCGTCATTTCTTTCTGGTCGGCGGTTGTGACGGCGCCAAGCCGGGTCGTAATTATTACACCGAATTTGTCGAGAAAGTGCCCCAAGACTGCATGATTATGACACTTGCCTGCGGTAAATTTCGTTTCTTTGATAAAAAACTTGGCGATATCGGCGGCATTCCCCGTCTTCTCGATGTCGGTCAATGTAACGATTCCTACTCGGCAATCCAGATTGCAGTAGCTCTTGCCGGAGCATTCGAATGTGATGTCAATGACTTACCGCTTTCTATGATACTTTCCTGGTATGAACAGAAGGCCGTTGTCATCCTGCTGACTCTTTTTAGTCTGGGCATAAAAGATATCCGCCTCGGACCCTCCTTACCTGCATTTATTTCACCAAACGTTCTTAACGTTCTGGTTGAAAACTTTCAGTGTAAGCCTATCGCTGCAACACCGCAAGAAGACCTGCAAGCCATACTCGGTTAAGTTTTCCTCAGGTTATTAACGAGAAGGCGCGGTATCAAGGATTCCGCGCCTTTTTTTTATGGACGACAACATCAAACAATCTCTTCACCTGCTTCATAGTCCCCAAAACAATTTTCGAAAACATTTTTTAAATTAAATTGCGCAATTTGACCCAAATCAAAGATTTCTCCTTCTTATGTGCTAATATAGAGACATAGGCTGCTGATTGCCAAACATGATGAACCAAACTGGAAACGATCCGGAAAAAGCATCAGCTTGAAACAACCTCATTAATAACCTGATGACCGAGAGGATAAAAGAAATGAAAGCTGTAAGAAATATAATTCAAATTGACGAAGAGTTATGCGACGGTTGTGGACAATGCGTACCCGATTGCGCAGAGGGTTCACTGAAGATCGTAGACGGAAAAGCCAAACTGGTCGCAGACAAGCTCTGTGATGGGTTGGGTGCCTGTCTTGGCTCCTGTCCGACCGGAGCTTTAAAAGTCATACAGCGGGAAGCAGACGAATTTGATGAAGAGGCGGTTGAGGCGTACCTTGAAGAAGAAAAGAAAAAAACTGCTACGAAAGAACCAGCAACAATGGATTGCGGCTGCGCCTCAACACATATTCAGTCATTTAAACAAGCCCCGCCTGCTGGAGGTTCGCCCTGTCAATCTGCCAATACACCGACTCTCAACACGGTAAAGACCGGAGATTCGGCATTGACGCATTGGCCGGTACAGATTCGTCTCATTCCTGCTCATGCACCATTCCTGCAAAACGCTGATCTGCTGGTTGCTGCGGATTGTACTGCAGTGGCGGTTCGAAACTTCCAGGGAAAATACATGGATGGAAAGACGGTGATGATGGGTTGCCCTAAATTTGACGATGCGGAGAGCTATGTTCAGAGATTTGCGGAAATCATCAGCACCTGCAATTTGAAAAGCCTGACGGTTTTGATAATGGAAGTTCCATGTTGTTCAGCAATGAATGTAATCGTGCGAAAAGCGATCGAAAAAGCAGGGAAAACAGTTCCTGTGGAGCAGATAACCATCTCCACCAGAGGAGAAGAGATTGCCAGAACAACCTGGTAATACCAGGTGCACATAATCACTAAAGACGCACTCTGTCCGGACCGTTCCGGACAAGAGTGCGTTTACTCTTTCCAACCGAGATGAATACCGGTAAACGACTCGGAAATGCGGATGCCTAACGGTTGTAATAATTGGAAGAACGGTCGTCCAAAATAGAACAGTTCCTCACTGACTTTCAATTGATATTCAGCAATGACCCTGCTCCTAAAGTGGAGATCTTTTCGCACTCGTTGTTCTAATTCAGTTTTTATTTCATCTGACAATCCACTAAGATTTGTCTGGAGAAATCCTAAATCACCACAAGGGCAAATGACTTCATGTTCTTTTATTAGAGGAATTAACGGGTCAGAGCTCTCAATAATATCAAAGCGATTTAAAGTATCCTTTTCCACAAGATCTAAAATTTCCGCTGTATCCCAGCACTTAAGAACCCGACAAGCATAAGGTCTGTTTGCGTAAATTGAGCACGTATCCTCACCGTAATAACAGCAATCCCATTTACTGCCGTTGCCGGCTATTTTCACCAGTTCAACTTTGACCGGTTGGATTTTTCCTGCTGACGGGTTATATGCCAACTCGCCTATTCTAATTGTTATCAAATCGTGGAATGGTATGTCTCCCCTTCTAATTAAATCAAGATCCTGAGTGTGTAAAGCAGGTCCACCCTCTTTGCAGCAATTTCCACATTTTCTGCACGCTCCCTGTTTTTTTATCATATAATTCCTTCGAAATTGTGCTGAAAATGTAATTGAATGGCGTAATTAACCCGAGAAACAGGGGCTAAGGTTCTAAAAAAATAAAACCTTTCGATCTGAGCAGCTTGTACACTTCCACCGGTTTCCGGCTATTGATCCGCATAAATATTTTGGTGACATCATCCTGTTCAACCAAGCGAATGAGGCGGGTTAACAATATACCGTTCTGCTCGAGCAAAATAACAAGTTCACTTAATATGTTGTCACGATCATCATCTTCAATTCCTATCAGAACCGAACCTTCTTCAGCGACCCCGAACAGTTTTCGATAGGCTGCAGTGAGGTCAAGGAGTGAGAATATTCCCAAGACGACATTGTCCTCACTGACAACAGGAATACCACCCACCTTATCCCTGTCAAAGATTAAAAGTGCATCATCAAGTGTTGCATCCGGACCGAGTGTTGAGCAGGTGGTGGTCATCATATCGGCGACAGTGGTTTTTTCTACCTGCTCAAAAGCCAGAATTTTATCTCCTCTCGACGTAACAGACGATGGGTAAGCGGATCGCAAATCCCTGTCCGAAACAATACCGACAAGCTTGTTTTCCCTGTCAACCACAGGCAGATGCCGTATATGAAATTCATTGAGAATTCGCCGTGCTTCCGGAAGAAATACAGCTGAAGATATGGTTATTGGATCGGAAGTCATATATTCTGAAATATACATATTGCCACCATTGCGGGACCAGTCCCTTTAACATTTTTTCATCGATTAACAGAACAACCCGATGCTCTGATAGCATCATCATAGCAAATTGGAAAAAATGATGCAGACTTTAAAATCATTCATCAAACTTCGGCTTATTTCTTCATAATCCCCAGACTCAAACTTCTTCAGTCAGTTGTTGTGAAATAAATTAAAATTAGCTAAGGTTGGGTTTTTGAGTTTTTAAAGAAGACCGTAAAATACAGCCAATCTGAACGATCATGCTCATAACTTTTTACAAATCTGCTTTTTGTCCGCGATGCTACTTTGCTCGAAAATATTTACGCGAGATAGCAGCATCTAATCCCGAAATACAAGTGCTTGAAGTCGATGTCCTGACAGCCCCGCAACAGAGCTGGCGTAATGGGATCAGGATGATACCGGCACTGAAAATCAACGAACGTGTTTTGAGTGCACTTTTTATAAGCAAAAAAGATATCATTGCTTTCATCGCCGGAAACACACTGTAGATTCATCCTCCACATACTCTCAATCAACTTGAAGAATTTTCTCACAAACTCCCTTGGTCGTCTGGATATTGTTGCCTGGATTCTGGTCCTGGTCTTTTTTATCGGCAGTTCCCTGCTCTTTAGCGGCAATTTTCTGTTGGCATCAATCGGGGCATTAGGCATAATTCTTAACATGCTCTGCATAGGATTTGCCATCGAAATACTTATAGAATGCCTTAAGAACACCAAAGGCATAGGGACACTAACAGGATTTATCACCAACGGCCCCGAAGCTGTTTGTTTGCTGGTGGGTTTACTTATTGGGGACATCATCTTTGCTGCTTCGACACCTTTAGGGTCTAATTTCATGAATCCCCTTCTGTTGCTGACTGCAGCCATTATCTGTAAGCAGGTAATACAAACTTTTGCAACAAACCGCATATACACACTTACCACTACAATCTGTACCGCCGCCTTTGCCGGTTTTTTCTTCCTGTTAAATTCCTCTCAATACATTTATTGGCTTATCAGCTGTGTCCTCGTGACACTCATTCTCTTTTTTATGCGGCCGAAGGAAGTGGCAATGACTGAGCTGGAAGAATATTCTTTTAAACCTACTCTCTGGCTCGTTCCGGCAATAGTTGTTTTAATTGTATCCGGATATTTTCTTGACCCGGTTGTCTCTTTTGCCGCAATGCACTCCCACGCCCCAAAAGGGGTAATAGGTTTTGTCGTTCTTGCCACATTAACGAGTTGGCCGGAATTCAAATCCTGCCTTGTGCTGCTCAACAGGAGAAAACCATTGGCTGCTATCTTGAATATAACTGTATCAAATATAACGAACATCTGGCTTGCAGCAATAGGTGTAGCCGCATATCTTCTGCAATAATTGATAGCGTCGTAAAGACTCTTCATCTACTTCGTTGGCCCCAAAGGGCACTCGAAGTCAGCGCTTATCTATTACGGGGTGCCAGCATTTTCTATCATTACGACGTACTCTAAGTATGCCGAAACAATAGAAACCCTCGACAACACCGTTACTTAATCTTTTCAACTTTTGTTTTGTGAGTATTTTTCCATTCGGTTTAAACTGCTCAATACGGCCTTAATTGACGCGATAATAATATCAGTATCCACACCCGTTCCCCAACAAGTTAAACCATTTGGAGCCTTAATCTCAATATATGCAGCGGCTTTTGCACTCGAACCACCATTTAAAGCATGCTCGTGGTAACTGGTAAGTGTGAAATCTCCAACAACCTTTTGCTTTAACGCAGAACAAAAGGCATCAAGAGGTCCATTTCCGGAGGCCGAAATTGTCATTTCTTTCCCATGGACAAGTAAAATCGCCTCAACATCTGCCTGTGAACCTTTGCCTCCCTTGTTGATATGCCTTTTTACTACATTGAAGCTATCAAGATCAAAAGGCTTACTTACAGTGAGATACTCAGTTTCAAACGTTGTGAAAATTTCATCCCGCTGAAGTTCTCTTCCCTCGCGATCTGTAACAGCTTGAATGATTTTACCAAATTCTGGCTGCATTGCCTTTGGCAACTTGAATCCGAAATCTTTTTCCAGAACATAGGCAACCCCACCTTTGCCCGACTGACTGTTGATACGAATAATTGATTCATATGTTCGTCCGAGATCAGATGGATCAATCGGAAGATACGGTACTGCCCATTCGCCGGATTCAGTTGTCTCATATTCATGCATTCCCTTGTTTATTGCATCCTGATGTGAACCGGAAAATGCAGTGTAAACAAGTTCACCGGCATATGGGTGACGTGGATGAACAGGCAGACGGCACACCCGCTCATAAGTGTCGATAACACTGTTAATATCATTAATTTCAAGCTTGGGATCAACACCTTGGCTAAACATATTAAGTGCGAGCGTGATGATATCGACATTGCCTGTTCTTTCACCATTGCCAAACAATGTCCCTTCGACCCTCTCTCCACCGGCCATCAGAGCCAATTCAGTTGCGGCAATGGCGCATCCACGGTCATTATGGGCATGGAGGCTAATGATAGCCGAATCTCTGTCTGACATGTTGCGGCAGAACCATTCTATCTGGTCTGCATATATATTTGGCGTTGAAAGTTCAACGGTCGCAGGAAGATTTATAATCAGCTTATTTTCCGGCGTCGGCTGGAGAATATCCATTACCGCTTCGCATACCTCCAGTGCAAAGTTCAACTCTGTTCCGGTAAAACTTTCAGGGGAATACTCGTATCTGAATATCGTTTCCGGATATTTCTTTTCTTCCTCTTTTAGTAGAGTGGCACCTTGAATTGCCAGGTCGACAATTTCCTTACGGCTCATCTTAAAAACTGTTTTTCGCTGTAAAGTTGACGTAGAATTATATAGATGAACCACGGCTTCCTTTGCACCTTTCAACGACTCAAAAGTTTTTTGGATGAGATGTCCTCTCGCCGGGGTCAAAACCTGTATCAGCACACCTTCCGGAATGAGATTTTTCTCAATAAGCAACCGCGTGAAATCAAACTCAACCTGGGATGCAGAAGGGAAACCTACTTCAATCTCCTTGAAGCCAAGCTGAGTAAGGAGGGCAAACATTTCCAGTTTTTTTTCAAGACTCATTGGCTGAATCAACGCCTGATTACCGTCTCTCAAGTCAACGCTGCACCAGGTAGGCGCCTTTTCTATCCTCTTTCCGGGCCATGTTCGGTCCGGAAAATCGATCAATGGATATGGGCGGTATTTCTTAACTAAATCCGGGTTCATGTGTTCTCCTAGCACCCCTCAAGGGGGTATAAGTGCCTTGGAGGTGCTTTTAAGATTCTAATTTTAAAGTATTCTCCAGATTTCTTGTTTTATGACAAGTTTTTCTGGAGTAAGGCACTAATAATTTTCCGAGATTTACAAACAAAAAAGGCCACGGTTTTTAAACCGTGGCCTTTTGGGTGTGTTAAGTTTTGTATGAGACTACAACCCCTCCACCTCAGCCACGGAATAAGCTAGCAGGTTACCTAGTAGTAGGCTAAGAAGAGAGAGTTGTGAGTTTAAAAAATGCATAAAATTAATTCTTATTTTGATCCCGCACAGGAAAAGTATATCTATCTTATTTATCGTAGTGGTTCTTTCGAAAAGATTATAAGCAGACTACACATCTTAAGCTAAAGTTGTCAAGCAGGATTTCTTGCATTTCCGTTCTTTTCAGACCGAAACGTTGTTTTGGCTGCTATTGTTTATCCAAGCCAAAATAATTGACATTTGCCCTTACAGGTAACCTGCTATAACTACACGTATTTCCATGCTGTTCTACTCACATCATCCTTTGCCGGTTGACAGATCCAGAGTTGACAGATATATTTTCGGTTCGTTTAAAATTCATTGGTTTTTCAACATGTTCTTTATTTCCAATGAAAGCTGCTCAATTATTATAAGGAAATATATAGATGGGAAAAATTACCGGATCCCAGGCAGTCGTTAGGTGTCTTCAGGAAGAAGGCGTGAAGACAATTTTTGGTTATCCAGGTGGTGCAGTTATAGACCTCTATGATGCTTTGTACAATGCCGACATAGTAAATGTACTGGTTCGACATGAACAGGGTGCAGTACATGCTGCGGATGGATTAGCCAGAGTAACGGGGGAGGTCGGTGTCGCACTCCTTACTTCCGGACCGGGAGCGACAAATGGGGTAACCGGAATTGCGACTGCTTACATGGATTCCATTCCTCTTGTTGTTTTAACAGGGCAAGTGCCTCGCGCCCTCATAGGTAATGATGCATTCCAGGAAGTCGACATTGTTGGTATTACAAGGCCCTGCACTAAACACAATTATCTGGTAAGCAAACTGGAAGATTTAGTTCCGACAATCCGGGAAGCATTCCATATTGCCCGCTCCGGCCGTCCCGGCCCCGTACTTGTCGATTTGCCAAAGGATATCCTGGCCAGCCAACTCACTTTTCCCGAAAGGCCGGTTATTAATATGTTAAGTTATCAACCAACATATAAACCGCACCCTATCCAGATTGAAAAGGCTTGCAAAAAAATAATAAAAGCTAAAAAACCGGTTCTTTATGTCGGCGGCGGTGTCATTTTATCCGACTCTTCCAAGGAATTGACGGAACTCGCATTAAAACTGAATATACCGGTAACCATGACTTTAATGGGTCTTGGAGCTTTCCCCGGCACCCATGAACTTTCATTGGGCATGCTCGGGATGCATGGCACCTATACCGCAAACATGGCTGTAGCTGAATGCGACCTTCTGATAGCAGTGGGAGCCCGTTTTGACGATAGAGTAACAGGAAAACTTGCTGAATTTGCTTCTAAAGCTGAGATTATTCATATTGATATCGACCCCACCTCGATCAGCAAGAATGTAAAAGTTGATGTTCCCATTGTCGCCGACTGCAAGAACGCTCTGAGTGCTATAAACGATTGGTTTAATACCAAAGCGACCATCAACATTGATGAAGAAGCGGAAAGACATCAGCCTTGGTTTAATCTCATCCGCGAATGGACAGCAAAACATCCTTTGTCATACAGGGAAAACTGCGATATTATCAAACCGCAGTATGTCATAGAAACACTCCATAAGTTAACCGGCGGCAACGCGATTATAACCACGGAAGTTGGCCAGAATCAGATGTGGGCTGCCCAATTCTATCGTTTCGACTACCCCCGTCACTTTGTTACCTCCGGAGGATTGGGTACTATGGGATTTGGTCTCCCTGCCGCTATCGGTGCTCAAATGGCTTTTCCCGACAAAACGGTAATAGATATTGCTGGTGATGGTTCTATCCAGATGAATATACAGGAACTAGCGACTGCCAAACAGTACAAGTGTCCGGTTAAAATAGCTATTTTGAACAATAATTATCTCGGAATGGTGCGACAATGGCAGGAATTATTTTATGACAAACGATACTCTTCCACTGTCATGGATGTAGCTCCCGATTTTGTCGATCTTGCCAGGGCTTATGGCGCTGTTGGACTCAGGGCTACCACCAAAAGTGAAGTAGTTCCTGTTATACAAGAAGCTTTAGCAACTGATAACCTTGTTATTATGGATTTTAAAATTGAAAAGGAAGAAGGGGTATACCCAATGGTGCCCGCAGGAAAGGGAAATACAGAAATGCTGCTTGTTTAGTGCTTTACTGAAAAGAACCGTCCTTAAAGGTGATTTATAATCTATTATCATCGGCTTATTTCTTGTTTATCGGGGCCCTAATCTCATAATCTGATTGAAGCAACCTCACAAGCAAATAGCTGGATATTTAACCAATAAGCAAATCTGAACTTACTCTACTCAGGATCATGCAGATGAAACACACTATTTCTGTACTACTTCAGAATAAACCCGGAGTGCTCTCCAGAGTAACGGGTCTTTTCAGCGGCCGCGGTTTTAACATCGAAAGCCTGTGCGTTGCAGAAACGCTCGATCCTGGTGTTTCCTGCCTCACTGTTGTCTCAAGAGGTGATAATGCAATCATTGAGCAAATCACTAAACAACTTCACAAACTGATTGATGTCATTAAAGTTACCGATATCTCCGACAAGGAATATGTTGAAAGAGAAATGGTGCTGATCCGAGTCAAAGCGGAAGCACACACCCGTGCTGAGGTCCTGCGAGTGATTGATATCTTTCGAGGGAAAGTTGTTGATGTGAGCGCTAAGAGCTATGCAGTAGAGATCACCGGTTCGGCTTCAAAAATACAGGCTGTTATTGATATCCTTCGCCCCATTGGAATTAAAGAAATTGTGCGTACCGGTGTTATTGCCATGTCACGAACACTAAAAACAAAATAAGAATCTCTGATAGGTTATAAATTTCTATGCTTATTCCACAAGTACCAGTAGCAAAGGAAGGATATCCCTTCATCGGTTTTGCTGCTTTTGCCACCATTTTTCTTGCTCTTCTTGATCTGCCACTAATAGCGGCGTTTTCATTTATTGCAACCACTTTTATCCTCTGCTTCTTTCGAGATCCTGAACGTTTCGTTCCTGCCAGACAAGATGCCCTTGTTTCTCCAGCTGACGGAAAAGTTATAATTGTCGAGAAAGTTATGGAAAATCCTTTCACTCTAGCCGAAGCTCATAAGATCTCTATATTTATGAACGTTTTTAATGTACATGTCAACCGGACTCCCTGTGGGGGCAAAGTTGAAAAATTAGTATATAAACCTGGTAAATTTTACTCGGCTGATAGCACAAAAGGTGGTCTGGAAAATGAATATTGTGCTAGCGTCATTACAACTGCACAGGGTAAGACAGTAGCATTTGTGCAGATTGCCGGTCTCATTGCCAGGCGAATTGTCTGTTGGTTGGAGCCGGGAGACGAAATAAAACGAGGTAGTCGAATAGGCATAATCCGTTTTGGTTCCCGTGTCGATCTCTATCTACCGCTCGAAACTGAGGTTCTCGTGAAAGAAGGCGATAAGGTACGGGCAGGTGAATCGGTCCTTGGTTATCTCCAATAGATGGTTCAATACAAAGTTTTTGCAGGGCTGAGAGCTAATTCATTTTCCTAAAAATCCTAACTACAACAATTTCTTTTGAGAATTATAGGTGGAACGGCACGAGGCCGTAAACTATTTACTCCTCCCCTGCATGAAAAATCTATTCGTCCCACCTCGGACAGGGCAAGAGAGGCTTTGTTCAACATTATCGGTAACCAGGTTGTCGATGCAAATGTACTCGACCTTTTTGCCGGGACAGGAGCCTTAGGACTCGAAGCCTTTAGCCGCAATGCCCGTTTTGTCGTCTTTATTGACAATAATCACTTGGCCCTGCAACTCATCAAGAAAAACATTCTCCACTGTCTGAAGGGAAACTCAGGAGATTGTGAAATGCGTGTTGTTAGACATGATTTAAGCAACAGCATTCCACTTAATAAACTGCCCAGAGAAGTACATGCTGGGTTTGATCTTATTTTTGCAGATCCTCCTTATGCTAAAAACATGTCCTCTTCTATACTTGAATTTGTAAACAATAGTAGTCTGTTAACCCATAATGGCCTACTAGTAGTTGAAGAGAGGTATAATGTAGAAATGCCATTATGCCTGCAAAAACTCAAACTAACAGACAGAAGATTGTATGGTGATACTGCCTTTTACTTTTACAGATCTTCAGATGAATAATCTGAGGAAATTAACCATCACCCAACACAATAAGAGAATATAATGATGTACAAGGAATCCCATAAACCATCTATTGCCATCTATCCGGGAACCTTTGACCCTATAACTATGGGCCATGTTGATATTATTGAAAGAGCACTCAATCTTTTTGACGAAGTCATAGTTGCAGTAGCAGTAAATTCTGCAAAAGATCCTGTTTTTACTTTGGAAGAACGGATTGGGATGATTAAAGACTCATTTGATGGAAGAGAACGTATACGAATCGAATCTGTTTCGGGTCTTCTGGTCAATTACGCCTATGATCAGAATGCCAAGGCTATTGTGCGCGGGATACGGGCCGTATCCGATTTTGATTATGAATTTCAGTTGGCACTAATGAACCGGAAATTGAAAAGAGAGGTCGAGTCAGTTTTTCTCATGCCCGGTTTCCGCTGGATATATATCAGCTCATCGATCATTAAAGATGCTGCCAGGAACGGTGGCGATGTAAGTGACCTAGTACCATCTCACGTGAATGAGAAGCTGAAAAATAAGTTCTCAGCAGCTGGAAGATAAAAGCACTAGTAAATATGTAAAAGATGAGATACAAACAACCACAGAGCTTTTCAAGAAGGAAATATTTGACTTTTATAGGCATGTTGGCATTTTTGTACCCTATTTTACAGTTTGTCGGCTTTAAAATTCCCAAGAAACCAACTTACGTAAAGATCAACAAACCAGTTACGACTGCAGGCTTTTTAATCAATACAGATTTTATCCTCTTTGATAGAAAGAATAATTGTTGGGCGCTTTCCCGTAAATGTACTCATCTCGGCTGCAAACTCAATTATCATGAAGATATGGATATCTTAGAATGCCCCTGCCATCAGAGTCAATTTAATGTTGAAACAGGAGAAGCAGTTAAAGGTCCAGCCACAAAACCTCTCACCTTCTTATCAGTCGAAAAAAGACAAGACGAACCGTTTTATGTTGTCACTACCTGAGCCTCTGCAACGACTCTTCGGTATCTTTTCCTTATATATTTCTTCTTTAAAAGAAATCAAATGGGGCGCCTGGACACTGATCTCACTCTATATCTCCCTTTTCTCGGGAATCGTCGTCGGGTTGCAATATGATTATCTCGATCCTTTCTATTCAACAGCCGCGCTCGACCTTCTTGCGCCTTATGGTCGATTCTTCAGATCTTTACACTTTTTCTCCAGCCAGTTTTTCTTCTTCTTTTGTGGTTTTCACCTGTTGGCAATTTACGATAAAACCGAGTCATACAGCAAACTTGAGTGGATACGTCTTACCGCAACCCTCCCTCTCATCCTTATGTTACTGTTCACAGGGTATATTCTGAGAGGAGACAATACTGGATTCTCAGCGGGAATAATCGCGGAAAATATTCTTGAAGCAATACCTTTCGTAGGCACTCCTCTTAATAACCTCTTCTTTTCCTTAACCGACAGCGGTATGAGAAAAGTGTATATTCAGCATGTAGTAGCCTTGGATCTTCTCTTATTAATATTCGCCTGGAACCATTTACGGATTTACCGAATCAGAGTAAGTGATTACTTACCACTTATAGTTTCCATCCTGATCTTCTGTGTATTTATATCCGCCCCTTTTGAACAGGATCGTCTTGGAATAAGCTATATATCAGGTCCTTGGTTTTTTCTTGGTCTTCAGGAACTGCTAAGGTATCTTCCCGTCCTTGTTGCAGGAGTTGCTCTGCCTTGTCTTTTTCTATTAGTATTATTTGCAGCTCATCCGACGAATAAACATTTGCAGCTTATCATAAAGACGATAGTGATCTCATTAATTTGCTACGTTTTTTTGACTTACATTGCATGGAATCGATGATCAAAAAACAAAAAGGGTTATCTCCGGAAGAGGAGATAACCCTTTGAAAATTCACTAACCCCGGTAAGAGCTCAAGATAAATATTTACCTTTCAATTCCTTCCTTAACTCTGCGATCTCTTCCTGAAGGGTCTGTCTCAACATTGAAATTTCTTGTTTCAGATCATTGTTGAGCATTTTCGTGTCCTCCCCGTCTGAATATTTATCCAGGTCATCAGTGCCCCTGTTGCCACCGGTTGAACCACTTAACAGGTCGCTTTCATATTCCTCATCAACTGGTTGTTGCTCATATTCCTGCACTAAGTCATTGAAATCACCACTCACATCTTCCTGTGCTGCGATTCCCATTCCACCTATGGTCAATTCTGCTTCATTTTTTGCGGATTGCTCAGCAAGTATGTCCTCTTGCCATGTCAAAACTTTCTCGGTTTCCTTAAACAAAATTTCCTGATTATGCTGCAGATCGTTATCCTGCAAATCTAATAGTGCATTACAAATAGACTTCAGTAAAACATACGCATCAGAGCTTGAATCATATCGATTCTGATCTATGTGTTTTACAACAGTAGAAAGAAGTTGGAGAAAAGTTTTTTCCAGTGGTTTATCAGTAAAACTTTGACGAAGAGTATTAATTTCTTCCCAAAGTCCCTGGACAACTTTATCGTCAAGTTCAACTCCGAGAGATTCGACGCATGTTCCTAGTTTTCCAAACACAGTAAGTGGAACATCTTCCTCGGCGTAAGATAGAGAGTGAGCATCTCCATCAACTACGGTTTCATCTTCGGAAACTAAAACCTGGGCAGAATCATCCTCATTTTCTGTTGTCTCTAATTCTTCAGGATACGCTCCCTCAATTTCAGGCTGAATAGAAGGTTTTTGTCCATCTTCAGCAAGTTCAAATACAACTTCCTCTTCAATTTCCTGATCTTCTTCAAGCATATCAGGTGAAGTAGAAAAGAGCGCGTCTTCTTCCTGATTCTCTTCCTCGTCTTCCCTGATGTCAAAAAATGAATCAAGTTGTTCGTCAATTTCAGAATTTTCCTGCTCTTCGTCCTGTGAAAAAGAAAATTCGGAATCGTCAGTGAGAAGATTCGCTCCTATCTCTTCAGCGGGTCGTTCAAAATCACTCTCATCAAAATGTGTATCGGACTTTTCATCCTCTTCCAATTCAGAAATGGAAACTATTGAATCGTCAATTTTCTCAGCTTCTTCGTCTTTTCCACTTTGAGGTTCTTTCTCAGTTTCAAAGAATTCCAAATCTTCATTGATAGGTGTTGAGAAAACTTCTTCTGCAACCAAGGGTGTAAAATCATCCTCTTCAAGTTTAATCTCTTTTTCATCTTCGGTTTCAGTTTGTTTCACATCAAACTCTGAAGATGAATTATTGGATAATTCATTTTTGCTATCGTCTATTTCCGGATCATCCACTGATGAGAAAATATCTACATCCTCACCGTTCTCCGCCTCTGGAGTTACAGATAGATGTGAATCAATTTCTTCATCGAAAAATCCTCCAAGTGTACCTGCAATTTCTTCATCAACAATTTTTGCTTCAGAAGAATCTTCGAAGATTCCCGCATTGAACATACTCACTTCATCATTTTCAGCAAGAGCAGGTGCAAGTTGTCCTTCCATCATTGGTAAAGCTTCTTCGTCGGAATCATCATCCGCCTCGGTCTCGACATCTACACCCTGGAGCACTATATCTTTATCCAACTTACTGAAATCTAATTCGGTTTTCTCATTTTCTTCAAGCATTGATTCCAAGGCAATAGAGATGTCTTCGGGATTTTCGGCAGGTTTTTCAATGGCATGTTCTGTATTCCCGGCCAATTCATCCTCCTGGAAAGCGGGATATGGCTCTCCTTCAACTGCTTCACTCAATGCAGGCGTGGGTGTACTGTTTTGGAGCGTCGATCGTTCATTAACCTCTTCATCATCCAACTCCACATCCACACCCTGAAGAGCAATTGCCTGGTTTTCATTAAGAGCCGCTGTCTCAGCAGGAGGAGCTGTTTCCAGATTTTGAAAACTTGATCCCATAAAGAAGCTTTCCACATGATCATCAACATTGACGGAAGATTCAATACCTAGCGACTTACCCTCTTCTTCTGCCTGGAATCCTATAACTTCTTCAGGGTATTCAGCAAAAGCAGGGGCGATTACAGAGTTAGATGGCGAGTCATTTTCCTCTGTTTCATTCTTTGATCGATCTATTGCTTCAGGTGTTATTGTCGGCCCCAACAAGTTTTTAAAAGCGTTAAATCTTTCTACTGCAGGAAATAGAATAGCTTTTTCCTCTTTTAAATTCATTGGAGTTGCAACAATTTTTTCTAGGCTTTCATAAAACAAATGCAATATTTTGAATGCATCTGAATGTGCATTACTTTTCTTCACTTTTATGTAAGTACCTAAGGTGCCAATACCTTGAAGCAGGATAAGCCTTGGTTTGCTGTCAGCAAATTTCTCTTCAAGCCGAACAACTTCCTGTCTTAATTGATTGAGATCTTCATCGGTTATTTCCCAGTCAATTCCGAGAACAATAGCCTTGAGGTTCAACAAATCATGGTCTCTACCAATATCAGTTTGTTTTTCGGGTTTAGATTGAGCCAACCGCCCGTTATCACTGGGTTCAGCTTGTTGACTTATATGACGTTTCAGGCTCTCAAATCTTTTAACATCTTCCAGTAGAATTTCCTTTTTCTGCTCTTCAGTGAGGTCAAACGATGAAACAATTTTCTCTAGATTATGATAAAGAGTGAGAAGCAGTTTGATCGCACTGGGATGAGAATCTGCCTTCTTCTGATATATGTATTTGCTTATTTTTTCCAGCGCCTGCACATAGATCAAGTTTATCTTTTTTCCCGCCCATATATCCTTAAGATCTACAAGCTCCTCATTGAATTGCATGAGAACTTCATCCGTTATCTCCCAATCTATGGATAAAATTAGGCTTTTTAACCGACTGATGGGTGAATCCTCATCATTTGAAAATTCGAATAGATCAACTGAACCTGTGTAATATGAATCGTCGTAATCATCGGTTCCAACAGTTAAATCATCGTCATATTGGTTTTCGGTATACTGTTTCACCACAGCTTCTCTCTAGAGTAATTTTTTCTGTATTGAAATCACCGATGAAGAGATGATCTTCTTCAGGGTTGCTGCAACATTAAATCCGGTAATTGCACTAGCCTCAAAATAAGGCACCTTCAATCGGCTATTGAGATCTTGTTCCAAAACGGAGGTAGGTAGAATAGGAATTCCATGTTCTTTAAGATCGACTTTGTTGTACTGCATCACAAGAGGTATCTTGAAGATACTTTCCTTGTAGGACTGAAGATTCTCATGCAACTGATTTAATGAACGAATATTTTTTTCCCGTTGCTTCTCCATCGCATCTGCAACAAAAACTATCCCGTCAACACCTCTCAAAACAAGCTTTCTAGTTGCATTATATTTGACCTGCCCCGGCACAGTGTAAAGTTGAATTTTGATATCGTAACCTTTGATTTTCCCCATATCGAAGGGCAGAAAATCAAAAAACAACGTCCTGTCGCCATGGGTTTTAAGACTAACCATCTCAGAAACGATCTGTTTGCGATACGTGCGGTTGATGTACTCAAGATTTGTAGTTTTTCCGCATCGCCCCGGTCCATAATACACTACTTTAACTTGAACAATTTTGTCTTTTAGGTTGATGAAACTCAACGTTCTACTCCCTATCGATTTCTATTCAGGAAAACAAGTAAATTGACTGACTGCTTTAGGCACTCTCATTTTTAAGCTACCAAGCCTACTTTGCTCCCCAAATATTCCTTATTTTTTCAACGACATCCACAACATTCAACCGGAGAAAGCCGAGAGAGATCTCTCTGCCGAACATAGATATCAGAAGGAGTTCATCATCGATTTTACTGAAGTGTATGTTTGACTCCTGACCTTTATGAAACAGGAGTGAAAATTCCTGTTCACCAACAAGTTTTGCCATAGCATCAACGGTTGCGAAGTTTCCAGCCGCTAGTGCGGCAAAGGAATAGACATCATACTTACTTTCACCATTATCTTTTGCAGTAATAATATTTCCAGCCATGTCTATGATAATGACACAATCAACACCGAGTTTTATCAGCTTATCTGACAAAATTGCATCTATCTGCTCGAGTTGCTCTTGACTGACGATCCCATAATTCATGCCACAAACCTCATCGTAAATGTTGGTCGCTGGTATCAGCTTTTTTTTCGAAGGCCAATTAAAAAGTAAGAGACTAATCCTTTGTGAGGGCTCTTAAATATATTTTGATAGTACATACTATCGATACTTAAATGTCAACGTATCATAAATTCCGTGTTCTTCTCAACGTTCCCTCGATAAAAGATGAATGTTTTCAACACAACACACGAAAATGAAAGACGACAAAATATTGCTCTTAAAACTATACGCTAGATTTTTTGCGATATGAAGGTATATTTTATCTTTTTATAGTTATAGGAGAATGTCTCCATTACAAATGAGATTTCGTTGCTATTATATGTTCAGCCAATAGTGATGAACATTAAAACGAAGGAACGGACTTGAAACTTTCTGTTACTTTGTAAAAACAGAGATTGGAGATTTTTTGGAACTCTCGGAAAAGGACGCGCAGGAACTCACCCTCTCTTGCCAGTTTGTTGATACACATTGTCATCTGGACATGATGGCGTATTCCAGTGATCTGAATAATGTGCTGATAAATGCAAGCATCAACCACATAAAAAAAATTGTTACCATCGGTATCGATTTGCCCAGTTCCCAAAAAGCAGTAATGATTGCCAGCAAATATTCTCAGATATCAGCGACTATCGGGATCCATCCACATGATGTCGACGATCTTAATGACAATCATTACACTGAACTGGAAGAACTTTACCTTCATCACGCCCAATATATAGTCGGTTTTGGTGAAATTGGTCTGGATTATGTGAAACAACACTCTGACCCGAACAATCAGCGTGAACATTTCGCCAGACAACTTGATTTGGCCCATTCACTCAAACTACCGGTGATTGTCCACAACAGAGACGCAAATGACGATACTCTAAAGATTCTTCGCAATGCAAAGCATCTCGATTACGGAGGAATTATGCATTGTTTCTCCGGAGATATTAATTTTGCTCACCAAGTTTTAGATCTTGGCATGCTGATTTCCATACCTGGTATAGTTACCTTTAAAAACGCTCATGTTTTACAGGAAGTGGCACGAGAGATTCCGCTTACCTCAATGGTTTTGGAAACCGATGGTCCATTTCTCGCCCCTCATCCGTATCGAGGCAAGCGAAACGAACCATCCTATTTGCTGCACACTGCCAGAAGGATTGCTGAGCTTCGTGAAATCGATATTGAACATCTCAGCAGACAGACTACTGACAATGCTGAGAAGATCTTCAAATTCAAATAATATGAAAGGCTATGATTTCAGAGAACTTGCAGAGAATAAAAGAAAAGATAGCAGATACTGCCCAAAAAGTTGGCAGACCTCCTAGGGATATAAAACTTGTAGCCGTTTCCAAACGTTTTCCAGCCGAGAGAATCATAGAAGCTCATGCAGCCGGACAGATAATATTCGGAGAAAATTACATTCAGGAGGTGCAGGAGAAAAAGGATCAAATACCATCTTCTGTCATCATTCACTTTATTGGACACCTGCAGAGCAATAAAGCCAAAATCGCCGCTGCAACATGTGATATGATAGAGACTGTAGATAGAATAAAGCTTGGCACAGCTTTAAACAATCATCTCCAGTCATTAAATAAAACCATGGATGTACTTATTCAGGTAAATATTGGCAACGACATAAAAAAAGCAGGTGTACAAAAAAGTGAAGCGGAAGAATTACTTCTTCAGTTGAACAATCTGGAAAGAATCCGGGTGTGCGGGCTTATGACCATGCCTCCCCTGGTGGAAGACCCGGAGCTGTCACGGCCATACTTTCGAAGCCTTCGGCAATTGGCCGACCAACTTTCGCAAAAAAACCTTTTTCCGAAAATAGAAAAGCCAGAACTGTCAATGGGAATGTCGAGCGATTTCCATATCGCCATTGAAGAGGGAGCGACCATTGTAAGGGTCGGCACCGCGATCTTTGGTCAAAGATAACCTATCTAATAGTCTAAAAACAAAAAAGGGACCTGCTTATAGCAGATCCCTTCTTCGATGAATCGACGAGAATTATTTTCTTTTAGAAGCTCGTTTGGCAGCTTTCAAAGGATTGATTCTCACTTTGATAATATCAATTTCAGGTTTTGCGTGGGTAGCAAAGTTGCAAAGACCCAGCTTCCATTTTGCTGCCGGATACAAGTAACTTTTGCAATATTGAACTTCTTCCTGCTCCACAATACGTCCACACCCTTCACACTTATCTATGACAGGCTGAAAACGACCATCACTATAATTTACAGTGGTCTTATTCTGCATATATTTATCCTCCATTCGGTCTCAATCACTTACTGGTGCGATTACTTTTCACACCAGGGACAACAGTCGCCGCAATTCAACGACTGATACAGCTAAAGATTAGCAATTTGTTAGTATACCAAGGCGCATTACTGTAGACAAGCTTTTTATAGTCCTCTCTTTATTATATATTCCTATAAATGTACTTTTCTTTCCTCGGTTTTTCTTTGGAAAAATGAATTACACATAAATTTGTCCACCCTTGTATTAAAAAAAATCCTGATATACAATCGATATTATTTGGTGTTTGTGCAAGATAAAGAAACGAATGATTTTTTAATGACGATATCCGCAAAATCGGAGAAGAAAATGCCTGTTTATGTATGGAAGGGAAAGAACAATTACGGTGAAAAAAGGAAGGGAGAAGTTGAAGCACTTGATCAGGCAGGAGCACTTGCCCAGGTAAAAAGGTTAAGAATTTCCAACCCGGTTGTTAAAGAAAAGCCAAAGGATCTATTAGAAAATATCTCATTCTTTAAGCCAAAAGTAACCGGCAAAGACATAGTTGTTTTTACCCGGCAATTATCAACCATGATCAATGCCGGGTTACCTTTAGTACAGGGAATTGAAATTTTAGAAAAACAGCAAAGTAATCCAACATTTAAAAAAGCACTTGGTGATATCAGACAGGATGTGGAAGCTGGCTCGACTCTGGCTGATTCAATGCGTAAAAAACCTAAGGTCTTTGATAATCTATTTACCAACATGATTGAAGCCGGCGAAACAGGCGGTATCCTTGATACCATCCTGGGGCGACTAGCTACCTTTATGGAAAAGTCGATGACTTTGAAAAAGAAAGTCAAAGGTGCCATGACCTATCCAACGATTTGTCTTGCAATTTCCTTGCTTATTCTTGTAATCATCCTAGTTTTTGTGGTTCCTGTTTTCACCACAATGTTTGACGATTTTGGATCAGCCTTACCAATGCCAACTCAAATAGTCGTCAATCTCAGTGATTTTTTTAAGAATAATTTTATCTTTATAATAATAGGATTATTCATTGTAGTTATGATCGTAAAAAAGATATACGCAACAGAAAAAGGGCGACTGGCAATAGACAGAGGACTGTTACGCTCACCTGTTGTCGGAATATTATTACGAAAAGTCGCAGTCGCCAAATTCACAAGAACACTGAGCACCATGTTGCAAAGCGGTGTCCCTATCCTTGAAGCCCTGCAAGTAGTCGCGAAGACCGCGGGCAATAAAGTTGTCGAGAACGCCGTGTTCCGCGTCGGTGATTCTATTGCCGAAGGACGCCCAATTGCTGAACCGCTGGAAGAAAGCGGCGTATTCCCAAATATGGTTGTGCAAATGATAAACGTTGGTGAAACTGTCGGCGCGTTGGACACCATGCTCGAAAAAATTGCCGATTTTTATGATGAAGAAGTTGATCAGGCGGTAGAAAATCTCACTGCCATGATCGAACCTTTCATGATGGTATTTCTTGGAGGAATGATTGGAGGGCTTGTAGTGGCGATGTACCTGCCAATATTCAAAATTGCCTCAGTTGTGTAAGTCTATGACCTTTTCATATTTCTTTCTTATGCAGAAAGTTTGACTTTTTCTATCAAAAGTTTATCGTTAGAGAGGGTTTCAGAAGAATAACAGACGATTATGGAGGGAATATGACTCTTACCAAAGCTGATTTAGTGCAACAGGTATATAAAAACCATCAAGGATTGACGAAGGCCCAGGCATCTGAATCTGTTGAGGCATTTCTTCGTATTTCGAAAGATTCACTTGTAAACGGTTCAGATCTTCTTTTAAGCGGATTCGGTAAGTTTAATGTTAAATACAAGAATTCAAGAAGAGGCCGCAATCCTCAGACTGGTAACGAATTGACTCTCGATGCTCGTCGAGTAGTCACTTTCAAGCCTTCAGGTATTCTTCGCGAAAAAATCAACGAAAGTTGACAAATCTTTTCAGAAGTTGGGTGATATTCTCCCATTCTTTCATCTAACTCTGGGTAAATTATTCTTTACCCAGAGTTATCTTTTACTGGATTAATCCTGAATGCAAAACAATTCTTCAATGTGAATCATGTATCTCACTTGCCAATCTATTCCTTTAAGTTCTATCCAATTATGTACTGATTGGAATCTTCATCCTTGGGAATTCGGAATAATTACTCCAGAGTTAGAAGAATCGCTTACCTTGAATGGAATCATCCATCCACCTTTGGTACTTGCAGATTCTGCAAAGACTTTTACCGTAATTTCTGGTGCTAAGCGTCTGGAATTTACAAGAAGACTTTCGTGGCCTTCTCATCTCTGCTGCATGGTTTTAGCGGAAAATACACCTCCCCGCCTCATCTTAAATCTTATTCTGGCCGATCAAAATACCGCTTCAAAGCTCTCTCTTGCAGAGAAAGCTCGATTTGTTGAAATTGCCTGTCGATTATTAAATATTGAAGATGTTAAAAGCATTTGTAAGAAAGAACTTCAGTTAAAAACTGGAAGGTCGACCATTTCCGATTTATTAAGGATTTTGCAACAGGATGAAATAATCATCAAAGAGATTCATGCAGGGCGATTACAGGATCGGATGGTGTCGGAAATTCTGTCGTTAGCTGAAGAAAGCGATAAACTGGCATTAGTTCAACTATTTAAAAGTTTCGGTATGGGTGATGGCAAGCAAAAGAGGTTTTTCACTCTTATAAGGGACATTGCATTACGAGAAGGATTAACTATCAGTTCATATTTGCAACAAGAGAAGATTAGAGCAATTCTCGATCATGAAGAAATGAATGTTCCGCAAAAAATACACCATCTCGGTGAGTTACTTCAGCAAGAAATCAGTCCATCATATTCAGTAGCAGAGAGAGATTTTGTAAAACAGGTTAAGGATTTGCATTTACCAATAAACTACTCTATTTCTCACTCACCTTCTTTTGAAAAAGATGAAATTACTCTATCCATTATTTTTAAAAACATTGCTGCCTGTAAAAATTATCTTGCCCCAAAAGACAAGAGGTAGATCCAACCCAAAATTTATTTTTGGTAGCTCAACCGACCGGATATTAACATATCCTCACCAAGACGTTTGTGAGTGATATCTACTAATCGAGGAGCAGTTTCACGTTCCTGCACTTGGCATCCCTCAATCAACGGAATCCCATGATCGCCAGCAAAAAGCGGCGCGTAAAAGAGGTAAGCATAATCAAAAAGTTTTTCCCGAAGAAAAGCACCGTGCACGCTTGCTCCTCCTTCAACAAGAACAGAACATATATTTTCTTGAGCGATCGTCTTCAAAACGATCCGCAAATCTAAACCGTTTTCTTCCCTATCTATTGCAATAAGCCTAACCCCGGCAGCTTCAAATTCTTTTCTCTTTGATTGTGGAGCATCTGTTGCACAAATGATCCAGGTAGGCGCCTCTGAATCGAGATGATATACTTTTGAAACTGGAGAAGTCGCTAATTTACTGTCAAGGATTATCCTGACCGGATCTTTAGCCTGTCCACCTGAAATTCTGGTAGTAAGTGATGGATTGTCTATTTCAATTGTTTTTCTTCCAACAAGAATAGCATCAACTTGATTTCTTATTTTATGCACCTCAAGAGCCGACTCCTCACCTGTTATCCAGCCACTATAACCATGCTGGTAATTCAATTTGCCATCAAGACTTACCCCAGCCTTCATGATAGTCCAAGGCATTTTTTCCGTGATGTGCTTGATAAAGGGATAGTTCAAAGACCTGCATTCATCCTCAAGTACACCTCTCGTTACCGCTATACTGTGATTTTTCAAATAATCAATACCACTACCATCTACCAAAGGATTTGGATCAGTCATGCCTACGACCACACGAGAAAATCCAGATGCTACCAGGGCCTCACTGCATGGAGGTGTTTTTCCGGTATGATTGCATGGTTCTAGAGTTACATAGATAGTAGCTCCACTCAATGATTGAGAAGATTTTTGGATAGCATCTATTTCTGCATGCGCTGCTCCGGCCTTTTTATGATAACCTTTAGCGACAACCTGTCCATTCTTAACAATAACCGCGCCAACGCATGGATTAGGCGAAGTACGTCCTAACCCTTTTTTCGCTTCTTTTAGCGCCAAACGCATGAACTGTTCATCCAGACTTTCCGTCATTTTTTCCTCGAGAATCAAGCAGAGTTTTTAATTCATCCATAAACTCATTCACATCCTTAAATTGTCGATAGACTGATGCGAACCGAACATATGCAACTTCATCAAGAAGTGGCAAACCTTCCATAACCCATTCACCAACAACCTCTGAGCGGATTTCCTTTGCTCCATAATCCTGCAGTTTATGTTCAATAGCATCTGCGAATTCATCAATCTTATCTCGACTGACTGTTCGTTTCTCACATGCCTTTTGGAGTCCAGCGATGAGCTTGTGCCGATCCCATCCTTCCCTTCGTCCGTCTTTTTTTACCAGCATAGGCAACATTACTTCCAGGCGCTCATATGTGGTAAATCTCTGATCACAGGCCAGGCATTCTCGTCTCCGTCTGGTAATCGTCGCATCTTTATTGAGGCGAGAATCAATCACTCGATTATCGAGATGCTCACAATACGGACATTTCATTGGACACCTCTTCGTGAAGCAAATAATTCGTCTATTTTTCTCATTACCAACGCTTCACCGCAAATTATCTTATCCCTAACCCGGATTTCTCATGAACATTGTGTAAATTATTTCAATAAATTGTCGAAACCAGAATATGCTAGGTTCCGCTTTTCTGAAACTGAAATTTTCACAATGTTCACCAAGGGCCAGCCGATCTTGTGTGTCTCTTTCGTCGTTGAAGCAATAATCATAGGCAACTATAGTTCATTGCTTCACTTCTCGGATAAACGGCAACCTCGACTGGGTGAGAAATCCGGCTAGAGCTCTCTGTTCTCAAAATTTTTATTGAAGCTGTCTTTTGGCTTCAATAAAACAATGCATAATTCAACCGTCTCACGACAAATGATAAAATACCAGTATGGAGCAAAGATAACATTAGAAAACAATAAAGCCGATTTTGCAGTCGCAAAATCGGCTTTATTAAAGATCAGAAAATAAGGCCCATCTGATGCTACTCACTGAATTTCTCAATCCTCTTTTGATGACGGCCTCCAGAAAATTCAGTCTCAAGCCAGATCGTCACCATTTGCATAGCATAATCCGGGTCAAGTAACCGTGCACCTAAACAGAGTATGTTTGCGTCATTATGTTCTCTGCATAATTTCGCAGTATGAACATCAAAACAAACTGCTGCACGAATGGTTCTGTGCCTGTTGGCAACAATAGACATGCCGATTCCTGTACCACAAACAAGTATGCCTCTTTGACAATCACCTGTCAACATACTTGATACTGCTCGCTCAGCATAATCAGGATAGTCAACTGAGTCATTTGAATCACAGCCAACATCGAGAATTTCACACCCGGCATGAAGAAGGTTTTTCTTAATACTTTCTTTCAACTGATAACCACCATGATCGGCTGCTATGGCAATTTTCATCTAGGCCTCCCCAATAAACTCATGGTTCATACCTTTTCATTGCGACAACTGCATTGGTACCACCAAAGCCGAAAGAATTAGAGAGTGCCGCACGCATATTCATCTTCCGTGCCACATTAGGTACGTAATCCAAGTCACATTCAGGACTGGAGTTTTCAAGATTAATTGTTGGTGGCGCAATCTGATCATTCAGTGAAAGTGCAGTAAAAACTGCCTCGATCCCTCCTGCAGCTCCAAGCATATGACCCGTCATCGACTTAGTAGAGCTGATTGTCAGTTTATTGGCATGATCTTTAAACACTGTTTTAATAGCATGTGTTTCACACTTATCATTGAGAGGCGTAGAAGTACCATGTGCATTTATATAATCAATATCTCCCGGGGCAAGACCAGAATCTTCAAGAGCCATTTTCATAGCCCTTACACCACCCTCACCATCTTCAGGAGGAGCTGCTATGTGATAGGCATCGCTGCTTAGTCCATAACCACAAACCTCAGCATATATCTTTGCACCTCGAGCTACAGCATGATCATAATCTTCAAGAACCATCATGCCCGCGCCTTCTGACATAACAAATCCATCTCGATCCCTATCAAATGGCCGGGATGCTTTCTGCGGATCTTCATTTCGTGACGACAGTGCTTTCATTGCAGAAAATCCGGCAACCCCGAGTCCACAGATCACAGCTTCTGTTCCGCCACTCACAACCATATCACACAAACCATACTTGATATGTCGATACGCCTCACCAACTGAATGGGTTCCAGCTGCACAGGCTGTTGTTAAAGTAAGATTCGGTCCCTTGGATTTTATAGCCATGGATATATGCCCGGAAGGCATATTCGGAATGACCATAGGGATGAAAAATGGTGTAATTCTTTTTGGTCCTTTCTCAAGACTTACACCATGGTATTTTTCAATTGTAGGTAAACCGCCCATACCGCATCCGGTAATAACGCCAACTCTTCCGCAGTTCTCTTCGGTAACTTCATAGCCGCTGTCCTTGACCGCCATTTGTGCGGCGACAAGACCATATTGGACAAAAAGATCAAGGTGCTTGGCTGCCTTTTTCTCAAAAAAATCCTCGGCTTGAAAATCTTTTACTTCAGCAGCAATTTTCACAGCGTAATCACTGGTATCAAATCGAGTTATCAGATCAATTCCACTTATTCCTGCACAAATGTTCCGCCAACTCTTCTCAACACCAGTACCAAGAGGAGTAACCAATCCTACACCAGTAACTACTACCCTTCGCTTCACAATAATTACTCCTTTTATTTATTGTTACTGTCACACCGTGTAAACGGGAGTAAATAAAAGTTGCTACCTTTGAATAACCGTCAAATGCTATTTTAGCTTTTTAACGTAGTCAATAGCATCTTGGACAGTAGTAATACCTTCAGCATCTTCGTCTGGAATTTCAATATCGAATCCTTCTTCCATTGCCATTATCAGTTCAACGAGATCCAGAGAATCTGCCCCGAGATCATCAACAAAGGATGCATTTGCTACAACTTTTTCACTTTCAACGCTCAACTGCTCAACGATGATATCTATCATTTCCTGTTCTATTGACATTGTCGTTCTCCTTACTTGAAATGAGACATAGTTCACAAAAACCATGTGCTATTATTTTTCTTTACTCAACACACATTATCCGCAATCGGATTACATATACATACCACCATTTATATGAAGCGTTTGCCCGGTAATATAGCGCCCATCTTCAGAGGCCAGATAGGCAACTGCACCGGCTACATCTTCAACTCTTCCCAAAGTGGCAAGGGGAATTTCCAGCTTAATTTTTTCCTGAGCTTTCTCATCCAAATATTCCGTCATTTCGGTTTCAATATAACCTGGAGCCACACTGTTAACCGTAATATTACGGGAAGCGTACTCTCTGGCCATGGACTTGGTAAGACCGATAAGACCGGCTTTCGCAGCCGAATAGTTCACTTGACCTGGATTACCTGCGACTCCGGAAACTGAGGAGATGTTAATGATTCTGCCCCATCTTTTTTTCATCATTATCTTTGATGCGGCCTTGGCACATAAAAAAGCTCCTTTGAGATTGGTATTCATTACCTCATCCCAATCGGACTCTTTCATTCTTGCCATAAGACCATCTCGGGTGATCCCTGCGTTGTTAACAAGAATATCGATTACACCAGCTTCGGTTATTATAGATTTAAATGCATCCTCAACCGCTTTACTCTCTGCAACATTGAAACGAGTGATTTCTGCTTTTCCACCAGCTTTTTTAATTATTTCTCTGGTTTCGTCAGCAGCATCTGATCGACTGACATAGTTGATATATACCAGAGCACCCATGGACGCAAGACGAATACAGATGGCACGACCAATTCCGCGGCTTCCACCTGTAACTACGGCAATTTTCCCTTCCAGGCTCATGATTTAACGACGCTCCTCAATTTTTCTGATCAATTTAGGAATTACCTCAAAGAGATCACCAACAATTCCATAATCGGCAACATTAAATATTGAAGCATTTTCATCTCGATTGATCGCAACAATTGTTTCCGCGGACTGCATGCCTGCCACGTGTTGCACTGCTCCGGATATTCCACAGGCTATATATAACTTGGGGGCTACAGTCTTCCCGGTCTGGCCTACTTGGTGTGGATACGGGATCCATCCAGCGTCGACAACAGCTCTTGATGCAGACACTTTTGCCCCCATCGTTTCAGCTAGTTCCCGAATCAACTCAAAGCCCTTTGCATTTTCAAGTCCTCGACCGCCGGAGATAAGAATATCAGCTTCCTGTATATTAACATGTCCACCTTCAGCAACCACTGATTCAAGCACTTGTACCCTGCTTTGCAACTGTTCTTTCGTTGGAACAACTTCAACTATTTTTCCCTGGCGAGAACCATCAAATTCTAGCTGTTTCATGACCTTAGGGCGAACCGTTGCCATTTGCGGTCGTGTAGATTCACAGACTATCGTAGCCATGATATTTCCACCAAAAGCCGGACGAGTCTGGAGAAGTGCTCCATCCTCTTCACGGATCTCCAACTTGGTGCAGTCAGCGGTAAGTCCCGCATTTAATGTTGTGGCTACTCCTGGTATAAAAGATCGGCCAATCGCGGTAGCTCCTGCCAGAACTATTTCGGGTTTATGTTCATTGATCAATGCGGTTGTTATCTCACCGTAGCAATCATCCCTGAAATCCCTGAAGGTTTCATTGTCGATAAGGTATACAACATCCGCTCCGTGTCCAATCAATAATTGAGCAGTTTCTCCGGTATCGTGGCCGATCAGCAAAGCACTCAGCGTAACCTTTCGTTTGTCGGCAAGCTGTCGCCCTATGCCCAAAAGTTCAAGAGAAACCGGTGCGAGTTCTCCTCGCCTGAATTCACAAAAGACCAAAACACCGGACCAGCTTTCCAAGTCTGACGCAACCTGTCGAGATTCCACATCAAGAGTGAGGGCTTCAACTTCACAACTTTCAACACAGGCACCACAAAGCGTACAGGATTCACCAACGATTGCCAGCCCATCCTGAACAGTTATAGCGCCAAATGGACAGTTGTCTTCGCAAATTCCGCAACCAATACAAAGTTCTTTACTTACATTCAACATATTTTCAATTCCCCGCTCTGTTTAAATACGGAATCAACCGTTCAACAAGTTGATCGAGCTGTTCATCAAGTGTGCCGGTCAACATCGATCTATCGCTTCTAACATCCGGGGGAAATACATTAACAACTTTGGTAGGCGAGCCGGGAAGACCAATACAAGCTGGATCAGCGCCAATATCCTCTGCGCTTAATTTGATGATTTCGGCTTTTTTAGCCTTCATTTTTCCTTTGAGCGAAGGCACACGGGGTTCATTAATATCTTTTACAACGGTCAGAAGAACAGGATAGTCGACAGACACAACATCATAACCATCATCCATCATCCGTTCGACAATTAATCCTGTATCGGAGCCTTTACGTATTTTTTGGACGCAGGTCATATAAGGGATATCAAGTCTTGTCGCAAGCCCCGGTCCTACTTGTGCTGTATCACCATCAATGGCCTGCTTTCCACAAAGGATCAAATCAAAATCGCCGATCTTTTTTAAAGCATGTTCAAGGGTATATGATGTTGCCCAGGTATCTGCACCGGCGAATGCCCTGTCAGACACCAATACTGCCCGGTCAGCTCCACAACTGATAGCCTGACGAAGCATTTCTTCAGCCTGCGGGGGTCCCATTGTTACTACCACGACCTCACCGCCATTAATCTCTTTTAGACGAACAGCTTCTTCCAAAGCATGTTGATCATAAGGATTCATGATAGACTGCACGCCTTCTCTGGCAAGAGTATTGGTAACGGGATCCAGTCGGACATCTTTAGCGTCAGGAACCTGTTTAATGCAAACAATAATTTTCATTCAACAACCTTATCAAAACTCAGTCTTACGAAAAAAGAGATTACTGGATCAAGAATATTCTTTATTAAGTTCCTGCCCTATGACATTACGCTGAATCTGATTAGTTCCCTCGTAAATCTGCAATATTTTGGCATCTCTCATCATTTTTTCAACAGGATACTCACACATATAACCATATCCGCCCATGACCTGTACAGCATCCGTTGTGACCTTCATAGCCACGTCAGTTGCATAAGTCTTGCACATCGCAGATGCCTTCGACATATCTTTTGGATGTTGCTGGATGTGTTTTGCAGCGGAATAGACAAGTGCGCGGGCAGATTCAATGCCGATAGCCATATCCGCCAGCATATGCTGGACTGCCTGAAAAGCAATAATCGGTTTGCCGAACTGTTGACGCTGTTTGGCATACCTGGCTGCTTCGTCCAAAGCCGCCTGTGCAAGACCAACACCAAGTGCTGCAATTCCAGGCCTTGATAGATCGAGAGTTTTCATAACCGTGATAAAACCGGTCCCTGGGCGTCCTATCATACGATCTTTTGGAATTCGGCAATCCTTAAAAATTAATTCAGTCGTTGATGAAGCTCTGATGCCCATCTTCTTTTCCTTGGGTCCGCAGCTAAAACCCGGGTCTCCCTCTTCGACTACAAAAAGCGATGCCCCACGAGGTCCACGACTCCTGTCGGTAATGGCAACGACAGAATAGATCTGCGCTTCACCACCATTTGTGATCCATTGTTTTGTGCCATTCAAGACCCATTCATCTCCATCCAGTACAGCTGTTGTCTGGATACCGGAGGCGTCTGAGCCGGCATTAGCCTCAGTAAGGCCAAATGCGCCGAATTTCTGACCGGTAGCAACATCAGGAAGATATTTTTGCTTCATCTCTTCGGAGCCGCCGATAATAATTGGATATACACCAAGAAAATTTGCAGCAAAAGCAGTACCAACACCAATACATCCGCGTCCGAGCTGCTCAACGGTAAGAGCTATGTCAAAACATCCACCACCGAACCCACCGTATTCTTCGGGAATCGGTACGCCAAAAAGGTCAGCCTGCGCCATTTCGTTTAAAATCTGACGAGGAAACTCGTGCTTTTCGTCAAGTTCAGCTCGTTGGGGTATTATACGTTCATCAGTGATCTGTCTTGCTATATCGACGATCATCTGTTGTTCTTCAGATAAGAAATAATCCATAATTATTCTCCTGTTTACCACTTGATCAGGGTTGCTCCCCAGGTGAAACCACCACCAAAAGAACAGAACAAAATTGTATCGCCTTGTGCGATCAAGCCACTGCTGTTTGCTTCATCAAGAGCAATCGGAATTGATGCAGCGGATGTATTACCATACTTGGATACGTTTATAAATACTTTACTCTGTGGGATATTGAGCCGATCAATCAAATTATTCAGAATGCGCATATTGGCCTGGTGCGGAATAACCAGACTAAGAGAATCTTTACTTACCTTTTCTCTGTCAAGTAGTCCGCATACCGCATCTTCCATAGCGCGCACTGCATGTTTGAACACCTCTCTCCCTTCCATTTGGATATAGGCTCCGGTGTTTCCTTCTACGATAAGATCAGGATTAAAACTCTCGGGCGCATGCATACAGAGAAGCTCCCACAAGCTGCCGTCTGAATGCATATTAGAGCCAATAATCCCGCGATCAGAATCGGAATGACCAAAGACAGCAGCGCCCGCACCATCACCAAAAAGGATACATGTATTTCTGTCCTCCCAGTTGAGACGGCTCGACAGCGTTTCTGCACCAATCACCAATACTTTCATGGAATGATCAGCCTGGATATATTTATCAGCAAGATCTAATCCGTAAAGAAACCCTGAACAGGCAGCATTGAGGTCATAAGCAAATGCATTTTTAGCACCGAGTTCTTTCTGAACAAAACAAGCGCTTGAAGGCATAAGCATATGGGAACTTATCGTACCGACAACTATCAGACCAAGTTCTTCAGGTGTCACTCCCGCAGCTGCAAGTGCTTTTTTTGCTGCCTGTGTTGCCAGTTGATAGGTTTTTTCTCCCTTACCACCAATACGCCGGGCTTCAATACCGGTTCTACTTTGTATCCAACTGGCACTTGTATCTACTATTGATTCAAGATCTTCATTTGTGAGAATCTTTTCAGGTAAACATGAACCGGTTCCTAATACTACAGTTCCCATTACATCTCCAAGTGACCGACATTACTGGCTGCAAGACTTTCGAGGATATCCTTATTGATATTACCTTTGGCCATTTTAGCAGCTTCCAGAATGGCGTTTTTTATCGCATGAGAGCTGGATTTTCCATGACAGATTATTCCAATTCCATTTATTCCAAGGAGTGGCGCTCCACCATACTCTGCATAATCAACACGTTTCTTAAAAGCTTTAAATGCGTGACGGGCAAGCAGGTAACCAATCTTCGCAGGAATAGATTTTATAATCTCATCTCTGAGCATCTGCATAGCAGCCTCAGCAAGTCCCTCACTTACCTTGAGACACACATTACCAACAAATCCATCGCATACAATAACATCGACTTCACCCTGGAATACATCTCGTCCTTCAACGTTACCGATGAAATTGAGTGAGCTCTTTTCCAGAAGAGGATATGTCTCCTTTATGAGACTGTTACCTTTGCCTATTTCTTCACCGATAGACAACAACCCAACACGAGGATTACTTACATCATTGATGCGAGAGAATGCTGACGCCATCACTCCAAACTGAAAAAGGTGCTGTGGACGGCAATCTACATTTGCGCCAATATCCATGAGCACTACTGGTTTTTTAAGTGTTGGAAAAATAGATGCAATGCCTGGACGGGAAATCCCCTCCAATCTACCCAATTTGCGGGATGCAGCAGCAAGTGTTGCGCCTGAATTACCTGCACTTACAACAGCATCAGCCTCACCTTGACGCACAAGGTCAAAGGCAACCATAATTGAAGCATCTTTCTTCTTTCGAATTGCATCTACAGGATGTTCATTCATATCAACGACTTGAGATGAATGAACTATCTTGATCAACTTGGCTGTTTTGGAATCGGGAGCTAAGATATCGAGGTGCTTATTTAAAAGACTTTCGTTCCCAACCAGGCTTACACTCAGACCGGTCTGCCTAACGGCAAGCAAAGCCCCGGCAATCAATTCCTCTGAGCCATAGTCTCCCCCCATGGCATCCAGGGCTATTTGCACACCACTCTCCTATTCTACTTCAGCATCAAGAGAGTAAACTGTTCTCCCTTTGTACTTGCCGCAACTGCCACACAAACGATGTGGTTCTTTTGGTTCACCGCAATCTCCACAAAGAGATAGTCCGGGCGAAGTAAGAGCGTCATGAGAACGTCTTTTTCGAGTACGGGAATGGGAATGTCTTCTTTTGGGTAAGGCCATTTTATCCTCCAAATTTGGTATGAGTCATACCATCTTGTTAATTTTTTAACGGTTGGTGAGCTTTTTAAGAACGGCGAACGCGGAAGTACTCTTATCCGACGAGCAGCAACAGCCTCCTTTATTCAGAACAACCCCACATCCGGCACAAATACCTTTACATTCTTCACTACAGAGCGTTCTTAACGGGAAAGACAAATAAGTCTGTTCACGTAAGATTTCATCAACATCAATTTCAGGATCCTTCACATACAAAGTAATGGCGTCGTCATCACTACATTCAACGTCGCGCAGTTCAACAGCTTCTTCTTTTCTGGTTGTGATCCGGTACTCAAACTCACCATACAATTTTTCTTTCACCTGCTCTCCACATCTATCACAAAGAGCTGAGCGTTGTATTTCCATTTTACCAGCGAGAAAGACAGTGTCGCTCTCCTGCCTGGAGACAAGAAAATTTGCTGTAGCAGCAGTGATATGACAATCCACTTTCTCATCACGTAGCCAACAACCGTCATTTATCGAGTATTGCCTGGTTTTACCGGTGATTTCTTCAAAAAGAAGCTTCATAAAACTACGTAAAAGTAAAAATCAAAAAGCGAATCCGAAAAATAAAAGAAAGGAAAAATAATCAATTTATTTAAGATTGGCTAGAAAAAAACACCTCGGAAGAGAAAATCAATTCAGATGGACCTAAAAAACGAAGAAATGACATATAGTTGATAACGTCCAGGTGATAAATAAATTAAACTTGCCTGATCAAAGTACATGAGTCAAACGTTCAGAATTCTTCTCCAAACGCAATGAAACCTTGGCTAATAACCACTTAAGCAGTTTGACTGCTATATCCGGAGATTCAACAATCAATGCATTGAAAGATTCTTTAGATAATGAGAGAAGCCTTGAATCTTTTACCGCGATAAGCGTAGCGCCACGTGAAAGTGATTTAAGCAAACCTTTTTCTCCTACAGGAGCTCCGTTAGTGAGCAGGGCAATAACCTGCATTCTTTCTCCAAATCCTGTTTTATTTTGCACAGCAACCTGTCCTGCTTGAACGAAATAAACACAGTCAGCCGAATCATTTTTCTGGAAAACAACAGTTCCTGCTGTAAAAAAAACGCTTTCCATGACTCCAAGAAGTATTTCTGTTTCATGTTTTTCGAGAAAAGGAAAACAACTATCATGTAATTCTGTACTATATTCTGCCATGGAAAGCTCACTCACCCTCTTCAAGAAAAGATCGATTTTTGTCTTCCAACATCTTAACAAGACCTTTGAAATCGTCTTTTCGAAGTATTGACTTGAACTGCTCGCGATAGTTACTCACCAGACTAACTCCCTCAATATTAATATCATACACCATCCATCCGGAATCAGTTTTGTTCATGATGTAATGGACAGGGATTTTCTCATTGTTATTTTCTACGAGAGTCGTCACCTGGGCCCGGTCTCCTTTAACTATCTCTGCATCAAATTCGATAGCTTGCCCAGAGTAACTTTCGAGCTTGCCAATGTATACATTTTCAAGCAATTTCGTCATAAGTACAGTAAATCGGTCTCTTTCCTGATCGGTGATATGCCGCCAGGTTTTACCGAGAATACGTTGAGACATTTCTTTGAAAGAAAATCCCCTTTTAATAAGCGACATTATCTTATCTCGTCGCTCATCACGGTGCTCTCTGCCTTTCAAACTATCATCTTCCAGCACAGCAGTAAGATCATTAAGTACAGGTTTAAGAGCAGCAGTTGGTGTAGGCTCGGCCCAAGCCATCCCAATAGACAAAGTACAAAAAAGGCCTATTATTATAAGTGTTTTTTTCATTATTTATCTCAATTAGAAAGAGTAGTCGTTATACAATAATCACAAGTTGGTTCTTATATGCCACTTGGCGCTTATTACTCCACACTTCCAAAGGCGAATTTGCTAATAAGAGACTCAATATCAATAGACGATTCCGTATCTACAATCGTCTCACCAGGTTTGAATATTTCTACGTCACCCCCCAGACTCAATTGAATATACTTATCACCAATTATCCCCTGAGACTTAACTGAAGCCATTGAATCGACAGGGACTTTCAACTTATTGGTAATCTGGAGAGATAAGAGGGCCACATCCATTGGCCCAAGTTCAATTGACACTACCTCGCCCACATTAACACCAGCAACTTGTACGGAAGCACCCTTTTTCACTCCGGCAACATTATCAAATTCGGCCTCAAGAATATAGGTTTTACTGCGAGTTAAAAACGATACTTCTCCCAACTGTAAAGCAAGATATACAAAAGCTGCAAAACCAATAATCATAAATAGTCCAACAACCATTTCTAAAGTGTTTTTTTTCATTATTCCACCAGGTGACTTTGATAGATGTCTCCCATCGTTTTTTTAACAAACTCCTGAATATAAGGTTTATCAGACCATTGGATTTCCTCCGGGCTGCCAAATATATCCATCTCTCCATTTTGTAATAGTATAACCTGATCGGCTAAATTAAATATTTTCGGAATGTCGTGGCTGACGATGATAGAAGTAAACCCGAATTCAGCTTTTGTTCTTGCAAAAAGATGATAAATTTCCTGACTCATAACCGGGTCTAGCCCGGTAGTCGGTTCATCGAAAAGCATAATTGAAGGTTTAAGCTGCATTGCACGGGCTAATCCAACCCTTTTTTGCATGCCGCCGCTCAATTGTGCCGGGTATTTTTCTTCATGACCCGTTAATTCAAACTGAGCAAGTGTCGACATAACCTGCTCCCTAATCTCCTCTTCACTTTTGTGGGTTCGCTCCCTGAGTGGCAGAGCAACATTTTCAAAAACAGTCAACGAATCAAAAAGTGCCGATCCCTGAAACAAGACCCCAAATTCAGTGCGAAGCTGTTCAAGATCTCTGCCCCTGACGCCGGTAACATCCTGACCGTGAACGAATATCCGTCCAGAATCTACCTGCATCAACCCAAGAATAAGTTTCAGCGTTACACTTTTTCCCTGGCCACTTCCTCCGGCAATTACTGTTGTTTTCCCAGCAGGAATAGAGAAGTTAACACCGTTGAGTATGTACTGAATACCCTCATCTTTTTTGGTGAATGACTTGACTACATTTTTAAATTCTATGGCGACAGTCATTATAAAAGGACCGCAGTTAAAAGATAATCAAAAACAAGAACAGAGATAGAAGAGAAAACAACTGCCTGGGTGGTTACCCTGCTTACACTTTTAGCACCGAACCCTGCACCCCTTATTTCTCCGACAAAATACCCTCGCGCTGAACAGATCCAAACCACCAGCAGAGCAAAAACAAAAGATTTAATAATGCCAAGCTGAATATCGTGATTGGTTACACTTGTCTGCATGCCCTGAATATAGCTTCCGGGACTCACCCCCATAAGTCCTACACCCGCAATGTAGCCACCGATAATCCCGACAACATCAAAAACAGCAGTCAGGAGAGGCAAGGAAATAAGCATGGCCAGGAATTTGGGACTAATAAAATACCTGAATGGATCTATAGCCAGACAGTCCAATGCATCAATCTGCTCGGAGATTCGCATAATACCTATTTCAGCACACATGGCCGAGCCAACTCGTCCTGCAACCATCAAAGCTGTCAGTACAGGTCCAAGTTCCATAATGAGCGTAAGTGCGACTGCAGAACCAAGCATTCCCTCAGCCCCGAACTTACTCAGCGAATAATATCCCTGAAGTCCCAGCACCATACCAGTAGATAAGGCTGTAAAAAATATAACGATCAGGGAGCCTGCACCAATAAAATGGACCTGATGGACAACTTCTTTCCATCGAAAGGGACGCCTGAATGTTCCGCGAAAGGCATACATCAGGTAAATTGCCATTCGGCCAAGATCGGTCAGAATGTAAAGTCCGGTGTCGCCGAGTCGAGCGACAGGGTTTTTTTTCATATGTTTTCAAATACCTATATACATCGACCAGAAAGTTTTGATCGATTCTTGAATTTTAGAAACACGTCAGGCACTACGATATAATCTGAGACTTAAGAAGTCAATGATTAGATATTCTGCATAATTAAATTGACAGAGAAGAGCTTCATCGGGTGGTTTTTCTGAGTAACGTACCCAAACAAGAAATCCGGAATAAATATCTTGGGTAGCTTTCCAATATACCAATTCCCGTCACATTACGCTTAAGCCCGGTCAGTTTTTCCTCGGATCATACGTCTCCCGCAGTGCTTCACCTATAAAAATGAGCAATACCAACATACCGACGAGGACAGCAAAAGCGGATAATGATAGCCACCAAGCATCAATATTTCCCTTTCCCTGTGCAAGTAACTCACCCAGACTTGGAGTTGCCGGAGGTACTCCAAGGCCAAGAAAATCAAGACTTGTGAGAGCTAATATCGCCGCAGAAACACGAAAGGGAAGAAAAGTAATGACAGGAGTCAAACCATTCGGCAGCAAATGCCGCCACATAATGGTCATGTTCCCTACACCAAGCGCCCTGGCTGCTTTAACGTATTCAAGATTCCTGCCTCGTAAAAATTCTGCCCGAACGTAATCCGATAGACCCATCCAGCTGAATAGAGAGAGCAGCACAAGTAAAAACAATATACTTGGTTCAAAAATCGAGGCAAAAATTATCAAGAGATACAGCTCCGGCATGGCCCCCCATATCTCAATAAACCTCTGGAAAATCAGATCAGTTCTCCCGCCAAGATACCCCTGAACGGCCCCCGCGATAATCCCGATTATGGTTCCCGTAAAAGTGAGAGCCAAACCAAAAAGGACACTCAGCCTGAAACCATAGATTATTCTTGCCAGCACATCGCGTCCTCGATCATCGGTGCCTAAAAAATTATCGAAGGTCGGAGGTGATGGAACAGGTCCGTCTATCTCAAGATTAATAGTATTAAAACTGTGGCTATTTACAGGAAAGATCACAAAATTGCCAGATTTATTCAAATTTTTCAAAATAAACGGATCCTTATAGTCGGTTTCAGTTTCAAAATCACCACCAAAAGTAACCTCCGGATATGAAAAGAAAATCGGGAAATAATAATTTCCATTATATCTCACCAGCAAGGGAGTATCATTGCTGACAATCTCTGCCGCCAAACTGATTCCAAAAAAAACAGCAAACAAAATGAGACTATAATATCCTCGTTTATTCCTTTTGAAACGCTGCCAAATCTTAGCTCTTCGCCTTGACAGGGCCAGTTTCAATTTTTCTTCGATTTGTGTACTACTCATCTAATCCCTCAAAGCTTATGCGAGGATCGACCAGCACATAACTTAAATCGGACAACAAGCGAGAAATAAGCCCGATAAGAGTGAAAACATAAAGGGTACCCAGAACCACCGGATAGTCACGATTAAGAACCGACTCATAGGCCAGCAGCCCCATGCCGTTTAACGAAAATATAGTCTCAATCAGCAGACTGCCTGTAAAAAATGAAGCGACGAAGTAACCGGGAAAGCCGGTAATAATGGGAATTATGCCATTGCGAAATACATGTTTATATAAAACTTGATTTTCTGAAAGCCCCTTTGCCCTTGCAGTAAGAACATATTGTTTACGAATTTCCTCCAGAAATGAGTTTTTCGTGAGCATGGTCATAACAGCGAGGCTGCCGACCGCAGTTGCTGTGATCGGTAAAACCATGTGCCAGAGATAGTCGAGTATTTTCATGCCGATACTCAGCTCACTCCAATTATCCGAAACCAAACCGCGAAGAGGGAAAATCGACCAGAAGCTTCCGCCTCCAAAAAGCACTATCAGCAGTATCCCCAATACGAATCCAGGGATAGCGTATCCGACCAGTATGATTGATGAACTGACGATATCAAATCGTGAACCATCTGCAACAGCCTTCTTAATCCCGAGAGGAATACAAACTCCATAGACAATTAGAAATCCCCATAAACCGAGCGACATGGATACCGGCAGTCTCGAAATGACTAGATCAACAACACTTTGGTGATAATAATAGGAAGTACCAAAATCAAAGACCAAATAATTTTTCATCATCTTGATAAATCTGGTCAAAGGTGGCTGATCGAAACCGTAAAGTTTTTTTAGTCGATCAATTTTTTCTTCATCTAGACCTGAATCGCCTCTGTACAGCGCGGATGAGCTTATCCGCACTTCTCCTCCTCCTCCGCTTAGGCCCTCAATTTCACCGATCATTTTCTCAACAGGCCCTCCGGGAACAAACTGCGTGATCACAAAAGTAATCACCATCACCCCGAATAGAGTCGGCACCATAAGAAGAATTCTTTTGAGGATATAGAAGAGCATTTTCTCACCGGCAAGATTATATTTTGCTATTTTTTCCAATTACAATAAGAAAAAATTGGCAAATGGATAGACAAAAGAAGAATATTTCTTGTCTTTTATCTACCTTTATGTCTCTTTATGCAGAGATCATTTTAAACGAAACGACAATATCGAGCTGAATATAACAGCATTTTCACCCAAAATCGCCAACCATATGGAAAAACTAAATTCTCTCATTCAAAATGAAGCCGACCTGGAGACCCTGATGCACAGGGCCCGAAAAACTGATGCTGTTGCTCTGGATACTGAATTCGTCTGGGAACGGACTTATTATCCTCAACTGGGTCTCATCCAGATAGCACTATCCGATGAAGATTGTTATCTTATTGATCCTATTGCGATAAAGGATCTAAAGCCGCTAGGACAACTTCTTTCAGATCGTGGAGTCATAAAGATTCTTCATGACGCACCCCAGGACCTGGCTATTCTCCAGCGCGCAACCGGTGCAACACCGCAAAATATCTTTGACACACGATTAGCGGCTGGTTTTTCCAACCTTTCCTCGACACTTTCTCTTGGAAACCTTGTAAGCGAACTGCTCGACATTAATCTTGTCAAAGATGAAACTCGGACAAATTGGCTGCAACGCCCTCTCAGCGACGAGCAGATATGCTATGCACTTAATGATGTTAGATATCTCCGGGCAGTTAGAGTAGTGCTGCTTACCAGGATTATCGGACCAAGAATCAAATCCTGGCTGCAGGAAGAACTGAACCTGCTTAACAATCCTGCGAGCTATTCCGGACCGCCGGAGAATGAGCGATTCCGAAAAATCAGGGGTAACAGCCATCTCGATAAGCTTGGGTTAGCTATTCTGAGAAACCTGACGACCTGGCGTGAGGGAATAGCCAAAAAAGCAGACAAGCCTCGAGGTCATATCATTAAAGACACTCTTCTCCTTGAGATCTGCAGACAAAAACCGAATAGTGCTGAAGACCTCAGGAGCAAAATAGGACTTTCGGAAAAAGCAACAGCCAAATATGGCAGGAATATTCTTGCTATAATTGAAACGACCTCAGAACAACCGGACAATACATACCCTGATCAACACGGCTCCATTCGACTCAATGATCACGAAAAATTAAGTCTTGAAAAGCTCAATAAATTAATTGTGCTGAAATGTAATTTACTAGGAATTGCGCCAGGACTTCTCGGTAATAGCTCTGAACTGAAACTCCTGGTAAAAACACTCAATACCTCAAAAGCTGAAGACCCAAAACAATTACGCCAGACTGACGGCTGGAGAAAACATTTTCTTGAAGACTTTTTCAGACAAAACAGGAAAAAATGATTACCCGTTCTCTTTAATGGTTTTGAAAGACTTGTTTTTTCAACAAACAGAACAAAGGAACGATGATTAACACGAATTTCATCAGACTTCCAATTCTATATGGAGACAAATCATGCAAATGCTCCTGCAAAAATCCGCATTGACATATGTATTCACCTTTATCATCCTCAGTCTCTTTACGGCAGCCAACGCAACTAAACAAGACGGTTACAACGGATGGGAAAAAGATTCTACATATGATGAATATTATAAATACAAGGAGAGGGATTCTTTGAAAGGGGAAGTTCTTCAATTCGAGGAAGTCACCCCCCTGCCGGGGATGGCTCCAGGAACCGCTTTTACCCTTGCAGAGGGTGATGACAAAATCCTTGTTCATCTTTGCCCTATGGCTTTTAGCGGCCCTGACGAAACAGGTATCCGCAAGGGAATCAAAACTAAAGTAAGTGGCAGTTGGGCAGTGATAGAAGGACAGGATATTTTTATTGCGGCAAAAGTCAAACAGGGTGAAAATTTCGTGTTCAAGGTTCGTTTAACCAAAGACGGAACTCCTTTTTGGAGCCTGAGCCCTGAGGAACTGAAAAAGGAATTAGCTTCTAATTAAAAATGATAAGATTAATCTACGACAACTCCAGTTACGCAGACTCTGGGGTTGTCGTGACATAATATATCGAGGTTTTTCCTAGCGACCGCATTGCCTCCCCCCGCTGCAATGGACCACCACCTGAAGGCTTGTTGGAGATCTTTTTGTACACCCACTCCCTGTGCATAACTATATCCCAATCTACTTTGGGCGAGAACAAATCCCTGCCGGGCCGCTTTCATCCACCAAAAAAAAGCTTCTTGTTCATCGCGCTCAACGCCCTCTCCCTTAATTAACATTCTCCCCAAATTATACTGACCAAAAGGGTCAGCATTTTCCGCAGATTTTCGATACCAATATGCAGCCTTAGCATTATCCTGGCCTAATCCAATACCCTTACCATATCTCCAGGCCAAAGTATTCTGTGCCAGAACATATCCCTGAACGGCCGCCTTTTCGTACCATACAGATGCATGGGTGCTCGATTTCTCCGTTCCCGTTCCGGCATCAAACATCATCGCCAGGTTATATTGTGCGCTGGCAATTCCTGCCTCAGCTGTTTTTTTTGTCCAATAAAACGATTTCTGATCGTCTTTTGCCACCCCTTCCCCGAGGAAATACATCTGAGCGACTTTCAGTTGTGCATTCAGATCTCCATTTCTTGAAGCCTGAAGAAACCAATAATAGGCTCGCTCAGGGTCCCTCTCAATATCAATTCCGTCAAGATACTTTTGGGCCAGGTGCAACTGAGCTTCAGCTTCTTCCTTCTCGGCTTCATCCGATAATTCTTTCGAAATAGCTGCCTGAGCGGGTACAGAAAAGAAAAAGAGGAGCTGGTTCAGTAAGAACACAGCTGTCATTTTTATTAATGAAATCCTTTGAATTTTCATACTCCACTCATTGGATAACGACCTTTAGCCGGAAATATTCCAAAGGTTATTGATTGTCGTAGATACCAGAAGATGATAGGATGAATCCAATAAATTTCAATGTTTTTCTCCGAAAGTTCTCAAAGCTGACCAAAGACACAAGAAACACCACACAAGGAGGCGACATGTTTGACAGCGATGAACCATTATGGGACAGAACGTTGCGCCGGATTCGTTTCATTTGGCCACTCGGGGATCATGCCTTAAAGAATTCGGTTGACCCTGGCCTTCCCGATAGTGATTTGCAGAAGTTACGCCAAAGAATTAATGGATGCCTTGAAAGTCGCGGAGGCGAAGTATCTGCACGGACCCGAGCCGCTGAACTCGGCGAAGCCTATCTCATACTCAATAGCGTCGGCCGGAAACGTTTTCTCGAACTTCTCGCTGTGGAATATGATATTGATAACAATGCAGTCGAAGAAAAAATAGAACAACGTCAAAACTGCGAAGACCCGCATAAAAGTCGGGAACTGACTCTCCAACTGCGAAATCTCCTTGTCCCCCCACGCACCAAACTTCTCAGACAGTTTAACGAACTGCAGGAAGGAGTCAAGTTTCTCGTTGACCTCCGGGCAGAACTTTTGCCACTTGCACGCAACAACCCCGAACTGACTGCACTGGATCAGGATATTCACCGATTATTGTGTTCTTGGTTTGATGTTGGATTTCTTGATCTTCAGCGCATTACCTGGAAAACACCAGCCGCACTACTTGAAAAGCTTATCGAATACGAAGCGGTACACGCGATTCAGTCATGGCAGGACCTGAAAAATCGATTACGCGATGATCGTCGCTGCTATGCTTATTTTCATCCTCGTATGCCGCAGGAACCATTAATTTTTGTTGAAGTTGCGCTAGTCAATGGTATCTCTTCCTCCATTCACGAATTGCTTGATGAAAAAAGGCCGGCTATAGACCCCGGTAAAGCGGATACCGCAATTTTTTACTCCATCTCTAATTGCCAGCGAGGCTTGGCCGGTGTCAATTTCGGCAACTTTCTCATCAAAAATGTCGTCAAGGATTTAAGCGCCAAATTGCCAAACCTGAAAACATTCTCCACCCTTTCACCTATCCCGGGTTTGCTCTCCTACCTCAACACATATAAAGATGAATGGGATTTTACCGATCGTGAAAAAAAGATTATTGGGGAAGCGAGTGACACAGCAGATGAAAAAGATCATTTTATTAAAAAAATCGAGGCGATAAAGGAAAATCAGCCAACAGAAGGAGATATACCACTCAGACAGATTCTCCTGAGGCTCTGCGCCAGATATCTTCTCTCAGCCAAAAAAGGCACGCAGGCATTCGACCGGGTCAGCCATTTCCATTTATCCAATGGGGCAAGAATAGAACGAATAAACTGGGCGGCTGATTTATCAGAGAAAGGTGTCACTCAATCCGGGGGCTTAATGGTAAATTACCTCTACAACCTCTCTGATATCGAGAAGAACCATGAAAATTATACCGGAAGCGGAGAGATAGCAGCCTCCTCATCCGTCAATAAGCTGGCCAAATTTTAACCACTGAACAGCAAGAAAGCTACAGAATATCAGAATCACCTCCTGAGGCACTCAGGCCGAGCAAACAAGAGTGTTGGCGGGATATCAATCAGTGTAAAAAATATCCCGCCCTTCCCTTGTCATAATTTTCTGCCGGATCACTCATTTTTTTTAGGCAGCTGATCCAGGTACCATTCCATAGGATCGATCAGTTCAAATCCAATCTCCAACAGCTTCCTTTTTACATTGATCACATTGTTGGTCAGCAAATAAGGAAAAATCGCCCGTTTCTCCGTATCCCAGACTCTTGCTACCAGAATACTCCCAAGGGCAATATTTTCCTCCGTTATTATATCGACAACCTTTTTCATCTGTCCATGCTGTTCTTTGACTACAATACATAAGAGAGTACCGGGTTCATCGATATTCATTATATTTACAAATGCCTTCAATAGATCCCGTGTGGACAAAATACCCTTAAGATACCCTTCTTCATCAATTACCGGCAGGGCTCCGACTTTTCGCGACTGCATAACTAACAAAGTATCCTGAAGAGTATAGTAGGCATAAATAGCCATCGGTTTTTTAGTCATGATACTACCGATAGGATGACTCCCTATTTTCGCAAGAGTTATGTCATAATCTGGCTTTTTCAGCAGGGATGACGGCATGGCATCACGTACATCACGATCCGAGACTATACCTATGAGTTTTCCACCCCCATCGATAACAGGTAAGTGGCGGATGTTTTTTTCCATCATGAGTTTTTGCGCCTCAAAAATCGTCATTTCCGGACCGGCTGTGATGAGGTTTTTTGACATTCTATCGCCTACAAACATAGTACCTCCAGTTACTCTTCTTTATCTCAACAATTGAGTTGCTTCCGATTGCCTTTTCACTTTATGGCTGCCAGCATTTTAATATGATTTTCAACGAGGATGGGTAAAACATCGAGATTGTATCCGCCCTCCAGAACCGATACAACCCGGCCTTCCGTAAACCGATTCGCCAGATTTAATATAACTTCGGTAACAAAATCATATCCATCGGTCGACAGGTTGGTACCGGACATCAGATCACTCTGATGAGCATCGAAGCCGGCGGATAAAATCAAAAATTCCGGCTTAAATTTTTTAATAGCAGGGACAAGATCCTGCATAATCAGTCGTCGATACTCATCATCGCCTCTTCCCGGCAGGACAGGAGAGTTAACAGTACATCCGTCACCCTCGCCTACACCTACTTCGAATTCCCTGCCGGTTCCAGGATAGGCAAAAGAAGGATGTTCGTGTATTGAATAATAGAAAACAGTGGGATCACGATCGAAAATGTGCTGGGTTCCATTGCCATGATGCACATCAAAATCAATTATAGCTACTCTTTTAATGCCATACTCCTTCTGCACGTACCTGGCACCAATCGCGACATTGTTGAAATAGCAGAACCCCATAGGCTTATCCATTTCCGCATGATGGCCGGGGGGACGAACTGCACAAAAAGCATTGTCTATCTCACCATCCATAATCATATCGATGGCTCGAAGCACTCCACCGGCTGCCAAATAAGCTATTTCATACGAGTCCCTGCAAATAACGTTATCAGGATGGTCAAATTCCGGAAAACCAGCAATACAGGCCTCATCAAAGCGCATAATATAATGTATACTATGCACCATTTCGATCCACTTCTGATTTGCCTTGTACGCTTCTATCAGAGTCAGTTTCTCAAGTATGCCGGATTCTGAAAGTCTCTTGCAGATCACCTTTAACCTTTCAGGTGATTCTGGATGATATCCACCGGTATCGTGCAGTAAGTACCTATCGTCATAGACAAAACCAGTTCTTTTCATAAAGTTTCCTGTTTGTAAATGAATATCTCTTTGGCCTTTCTTAAACTTCTGCCCTGACATAAGATGTTTAAAAATAACACGTTCAATATTCTTTCAGTTATTTCGGTGACACATGCTCTATTGTCTGCGCACACAACTGTCAGGAACCTACTTTAACAATAACCCTGCCGGTCTGTCCTCCCTTCAGGATCAGGTCAATCTCGCTTCCCAATTCTTCAAGGGAGACCTCTCTACAAAGATCGTTTAATTGTGCCGGTTTCCAATCGGAGGCAAGATTATTCCAGACCTGACGTCTGCGTTCCATAGGACAATTCTGGGAATCAATGCCTACAAGAGAAACTCCACGCAAGATGAACGGGAAAACAGTCATGGGAAGATCGGGAGATGCTACATTACCGCAACAGGTCACAACACCCTGCAAATCGGTGGACTTGACAGCTGTGGCCAAAATATCCCCGCCGACCGTGTCGATCACGCCTGCCCAGAGAGCTTTCAGCAGCGGACGTTCATTACCAACAATCGCTTCGGTTCTCGACAGGATTTTTCGAGCTCCGAGTCCAGTGAGGAATGGTTCAGATTCAGGTTTACCACTGACCGCTGCAACCGAATAACCAAGTTTTGCCAAAAGAGCTACAGACAGACTTCCCACACCTCCAGTTGCACCCGTTACAAGAATATCCCCACTATCGGGAGGTACTGATTGCGTTAATGCCATGACCGACATCCCGGCAGTAAAACCTGCTGTCCCAAAGATCATGCTTTCCCTGAGATCGAGTCCGGAGGGAAGAGGAACAATCCATGCAGCCGGAACCTTGATATACTCAGCAAAACCTCCGGAAGTATTCATTCCCAGGTCGTAGCTGGTAACAATCACTTTATCGCCCGGGCGGAATAAATCACTACGGCTTTCCTCGACCACACCCGATGCATCGATACCAGGAGTATGAGGATACTTTTTGGTGACACCTCGATTCCCACTAGCAGATAAAGCGTCTTTATAATTAAGCGAGGACCAGCTGACCTTTACCAGGACCTCACCCTCAAGAAGTCGGTCAAAGGTTTTTTCGACAATGGAACGGGAAAAATGATGCTCCTTTTCTTCAACTATCATGGCACGGAATATTTTTTGGACCATAGCTCAAAACCTCTCAAATGAATTTATCCAATTTTCCTAATTTTTCCGATGCTGATTATCCTGGCATTCATCACTGATACAGCATCCAATTACTTCTCTTTTTGTAAAATAAGGACAAAGTGAGCGCTCAGATACTTTGGGTTTTCGTGAATACCAATTCCTGAACTATATCCCAGGATAGCATTTGAGAATAGCATTTTTTTCTTTTTTAAAAAACCATATGAACCAACTGCCATCACTAATAATAAATAACGTTTATTTTCAATATCTTAAACATATAGATAAAATCGCCACGAGGTTTATATGGATTTTTCTTGACAAACAAATTGAATATACATTAAAACTAAGCGTAACGTTGTTACTCACGATGGTTAAATATAAGCTCTTTTTAATTTTTTTTTATATAATTTACGTAACTTATAAAATATAACGTTTTCTTCAATCTACATAATAATCTTCAACGAATTTGACACGTGATTGTTAAATTTACTTCTTGTTTTGTAAACTTTTCAACTATCTATGGCCAAAACTTCAGCCATATCATTTTCAGCCGATTCTCAATAATGTAACGATGTTAGATGAACTTAACCCAGAAGTACAAGAAAGATTAGGCAAGGCAGTGATGGAAATCTTCTCCACCTCAGATTTTCATAAAGCCAGCATAAGAGTCATTGCGGAAAAAGCAGGCGTCAGCTTTACAACAATTTACAAACATTATGGAAGCAAAGAACGGCTTCTTTTTGCTTTTGTCAATATATGGATGGGTGAACTCACAGATCGCATAGCAGATCACCTTAACGGCATTGAAGACCTCAAGGAAAAGCTAAGAAAAGTGTTCTGGCTTCACCTTGACTACTATGAGCGAAACGAAGGACTGGGAAGAATTCTTTTCATGACCCTACCCATGAAAACCTGGATGACTGATGAATCCTTTGACCAAAAAAAAAGAGTGAGTTTAATAATCAGCGTTCTAAAGAAAGGACAAAAACAAGGCTTGATCAATCCCAATGTAAGGGCCGGTTCACTGCTGGACTTCATGCTGGGGTTTATCCAGCGATCATTCTTTATGTGGATAATACGAGGCAAGCAAGGAAGCCTCGTCGAAGAAGCAAACAATTTATTTGAAATGGTTTGGCAAGGTATGGCCAACCCGGAAATCGTTCGCTACATCGGCCCAAAAGTCACCCCGGACCGGCAGAAAAAAACTTAAACCAAACAACAAACCGTCCCACAGCCCCACAGCAATAAGATTTGCATTAAATCAGATTAATCACAAAGAGGGAGCACAGAATATGTCTTTGGATAAAAGAACACTTTTGAGGAACAAAAAAGAAAAAATAGCTTTGGGGGGAGGAGAAGCAAGAGTCAAAAAGCAACATGCCAGCGGCAAAATGAGCGCAAGAGAACGACTCCTACACCTTTTTGACCAAGGAACTTTTATTGAAATAGATGCTTTTGTCAAAAACCGATGCACCAGGTTCGGCATGGACAAACTCGATTTTGAAGGTGAGTCCGTAGTCACCGGATATGGACAAGTCGAGGGAAGAGTCGTTTATGCTTTTTCTCAGGATTTCACTATAACCGGGGGTGCCCTAGGCGAAATGCACGCAAGAAAAATCGTCAAAGCCATGGACAGTGCAGCTAAGGTTGGCGCTCCTATTGTCGGGCTGAACGATTCCGGAGGAGCAAGAATACAGGAAGCGGTTGACGCCCTATCCGGATACGGTGACATTTTCTACAGAAACGCCATATACTCTGGCGTTATCCCACAGATATCCGCGATAATGGGGCCATGCGCCGGTGGTGCTGTATATTCGCCGGCGCTCACCGATTTCATTTTTATGGTCGACAAGACTTCACAAATGTTTATTACAGGGCCCCAAGTCATTAAGACTGTTACCGGTGAAATAGTTACCGCCGAAGAACTTGGAGGAGCGATGACCCATAACAGCCTTAGCGGTAATGTTCATTTCATTGCTGATTCGGAACTGGAATGTCTCTCCCATATCAGAAAATTGATTCAGTTCCTGCCTTCCAACAGCATGGAAAAAAGTCCTGCCAAGCCTTGCGGCAATGACATCAATCGACATATCGAGGAACTTGATGATTTAATCCCCGACAGCCCCAACAAACCGTACGACATACTTGATGTAATTCTTCCTATTGTTGATGATGGTGACTTCATGCAGTACCAAGCATACTTCGCCACCAACCTTATAACCGGACTTGCCCGCATCAACGGCAAGTCGGTAGGCATAATCGCCAATCAGCCAAAAGTCATGGCGGGCTGCCTCGATATGAACGCCGGCGACAAGGCATCAAGATTTATCAGAACATGCGATGCTTTCAACATCCCCTTGCTCACCTTTGTAGACGTTCCGGGATTTCTTCCCGGAACGACTCAGGAATATGGCGGTATCATTCGACATGGAGCAAAAATTCTTTATGCCTATAGCGAAGCAACCGTGCCCAAGGTAACACTCATCACCCGCAAAGCCTATGGGGGGGCTTATGTTGCCATGTGCTCAAAATCGCTCGGCGCAGATATGGTATTTGCCTGGCCTTCAGCCGAAGTAGCGGTTATGGGGTCAGAAGGTGCGGTAAATATCATTTTCAAAAACGACATAGCCAAAGCAGAGGACAAGGTCGCAACCAAGCAGAAAATACTTGAGGAATACGCAGCTGAATTTGCTACACCTTACAAAGCCGCCGAACGTGGTTTTGTTGACGATGTAATCGAACCCCATACTTCCCGCCAGAGAATTATCGATGCCTTCAATATGCTTGAAGGTAAACGGGAAAAACGTCCCGCTAAAAAACACGGCAACATACCACTTTAATTGGATAAACGGAGGAAAAGAATATGACAGTAACAGAATTGCTGACCCGTTTCGCCAATCCCGAAGTGATACAGACTTTATCGACTTCGGACAAACTTACGGCAGGGCTAGTCACGACCATACTTGGCATGGGCATAACTTTCACAGCGCTCATCCTGCTGCAGTTTATCATTTCATGGATGGACAAAATCCTCAACAATGGGAAAAAAGCTCATCCAAATCCTGCCGCCGCTAATGTTAGCCCGACAGAACAGCCTAAAGACAGAAAAGAGAGCTTTTACAGTGACGACAAAGAACTGGTGGCTGTTATCGCCACAGCAATTGCTATGAAAATGAAAACATCCGTTGACAACATAGTTATTAAAAACATTGAAAAACTTGATGATCGATCTCCCGCCTGGAACCGGGCAGGAATTATCGAACAAATGAACAGTAGATTATAAATATTACGGAGGCCGCATAGATGAAAATGTTCAGAGTTGTTGTAAACGGAAGCGAGTACAAGGTTGAAATTGAAGAAATCGCAGCAGAAAAATCATCGCAGACTGCAGAACGTCCAGCTGCTCCTTCTATTCCGTCAGGCAGCCAGCAAAAAACAGTTTCAAAACCACAGCAACCAAAACCCGCAACGACAAAAGTTGAACCTGTTGTGGCAGGAGGAAGCGTTATCGCTCCCATGCCGGGCACTGTTCTTCAGGTTGCCGTCAATATCGGAGACAATGTCAGCAAAGGTCAGATGCTTCTGGTGCTTGAAGCGATGAAGATGGAAAATGAAATCATGGCCCCCGCTGATGGTGTGGTCCAGGAACTGAATGTTAGTCAGGGCGTATCGGTTAACGCCGGAGATGTCCTGGTTGTCCTGTCATAATAAAGGGAGACAACTACAATGCTGGAAGCTCTTCTCGACTTCGCAAAAAGCACAGGATTTTATGGCTTGACCATAGGATCAATCATAATGATAGGCGTAGCTTGCCTGTTGCTTTATCTGGCCATCGTCAAAAAATTTGAGCCGTTGCTCCTGGTTCCAATCGCTTTTGGCGTTTTGCTGACCAATCTCCCTTTTGCCGGGCTAATGGCAGAACCGATAATGGAAATAAAAGCTAACGCCATCCATACCATCCAACCTGGTGGTTTGCTCTATTATCTTTTCCAGGGGGATCATCTCGGAATCTTCCCACCCCTTATATTTATGGGCGTAGGAGCAATGACGGACTTTGGTCCACTCATTGCCAATCCCAAGTCGCTTCTGCTTGGCGCGGCAGCGCAATTCGGCATCTTCATAACGTTCATAGGCGCTATCGCTTCCGGACTATTTACTGCCCAGGAAGCTGCCTCAATCGGGATAATCGGTGGGGCTGACGGTCCCACAGCTATCTTTTTGTCATCCAAACTGGCTCCTCACCTCCTTGGCCCTATTGCCATTGCCGCATATTCATACATGGCACTGGTGCCGATAATTCAGCCTCCGATTATGCGCCTGCTCACTACCAAAAAAGAAAGAATTATCAAAATGACTCAACTGCGCGAAGTAAGCAAAAGAGAAAAAATAATCTTTCCGATCATTGTAACAATTGTGGTCTCACTTCTGGTCCCACCTGCAGCTACTCTCATTGGGATGTTGATGCTGGGTAATCTTTTCCGTGAATGTGGCGTGGTCGGAAGACTTGAAGATACTGCCAAAAACGCATTAATCAATATCATTACTATTTTCCTGGGTGTAACAGTTGGCGCTACTGCAACCGCCGAACAGTTTTTAAAAATTGAAACCTTGGCCATTCTCGCTCTCGGTGTTGCAGCCTTTGCCATAGGGACAGCCTCTGGTGTTATTCTTGCCAAGCTTATGAACAAACTGATGAATGTTAACATCAATCCTCTCATCGGTTCGGCTGGTGTTTCTGCTGTTCCCATGGCCGCAAGAGTCTCTCAGGTAGTCGGTCAAAAAGAAGATCCGGGCAATTTCCTGCTTATGCATGCAATGGGACCTAATGTTGCAGGCGTTATAGGCTCGGCAATTTCAGCGGGTGTGATGCTGTCGCTTTTTGGCAATTAACCCGCCTTTCACCCAGGCCATTTTTTAGTCAGGCTTAAATCCTTTTTGGCAGCGAACCACTGTAGATCATGTTCGTTGCCAAAATACAAAATTACGTACGATACACAGCTTTTTACTTGTAATATTCCCGGCAATACATTACAAAGAGAGTGTAACATTGTTATCCAAATGAGAAAAACACTCAGATTATACATTATTTTTTAAACGGTAATTCAGTTAATTAACTTTCACAAAAACGAATAACGATGCTACACGTATCCCGACATAAGGCTTGTATTAGACCAAAACTCTCGATTTTTTTCACCATCTATAGAACAAGATTTTTAACTATCACCATACACTCATTATGCCAGAAGAATTGAACGGCGACATACATAAACGGCTCGAGAAGGCAGTTCTCGAGGTCTTTTCCAGTTCAGATTTCCATCGTGCTTCTATTCGTGACATTGCCAATAAAGCTGGTGTCAGCTTCACCACAATCTACAAGCACTATGGCAGCAAAGAGCGATTGGTCTTCGCTTTCGTTGACATATGGATGGGAAAATTAACTGATCGAATTGTCGATCACCTACAGGGAATTGAGAACCTTAAAGAAAAATTGCGTAAGGTTTTCTGGCTGCAGCTCGATTATTACGAACGACACGAAGGCCTCGGCAGGATAGTTTTTATGACCTTGCCTATGAAGACCTGGATGGCGGACGAAACATTTGATCAACCAAGAATGATGTCGCTCATGATTGATGTTTTAAGACAAGGACAGAAAGAGGGAATCCTGAATCCTCATGTCAGAGCCGGTACCCTGCTCGATTTCCTGATGGGTTTTGTGCAGCGCAGCTTTTTCATGTGGATTCTACGCGGAAAAAATGGATCACTGTCAGAGCAGGCTAATACCATGTTTGAGATGGTCTGGCAAGGAATGGCGAATCCTCAAGAACTTAACCATACTTCTAATTCCAGTAGAAGGGAAGAAAACCCGGATTCTTTTTAGTGCTCTCCGCCAAGAGGGCTTAGTGCATTAGAACAAAACTCATTATGAGTTTGTTATAACAATTCATAACAGGTTGAAGCAGACCAACAATAATCGATAATAATCCTGGGGCAACAATCCTACCAACCTTACTTTGGGAGAGAAATACAATGAAAATACTTAAAATTGATCATCTGGGTATTGCCGTCAATAGCATCGATGATGGAAAAAACTTTTGGTCTGAAGTACTCGGCCTAAAATTCGAAGGGGCGGAAACTGTCGAGACCCAAAAGGTAACAACTGCTTTTTTCCCGGTTGGAGAAAGTGAAGTTGAGCTTCTCGAGTCTACTGCACCAGATGGCCCAGTCGCTAAATTCATTGAAAAAAAAGGTACAGGTTTCCAACATGTAGCCTTCAGAGTAGAAAATATTGAAGAAGCATTGGAAGAATTAAAAGAAAAAGGGATTCAGCTTATAGATCAACAACCAAGAATTGGAGCTGGTGGTGCAAAAATAGCTTTCCTCCATCCCAAGGCAACAGGCGGAATTCTGGTTGAGCTTTGTGAACGTTAATAGATAATTCCAATTTTAATCTCACCCCATAAGGGGTTGTGGCTATATGCAAAAAGGAGCAACTGATGTCTGAGCATCCGAAACTACAAAAATGGGCAGAACTCGCCTCCAAACAAATGAAAGGAAAATCCGTTGACACACTCGACTGGATAACTCCCGAAGGTATAAAGGTTAAAGCACTCTACACAGCTGAAGACCTCGAAGGTATTGAGAATATAAATACACTTCCGGGAATGGCCCCGTACACTCGTGGTCCAATGACAACGATGTATGCAGGACGTCCATGGACAATTCGTCAGTATGCCGGGTTTTCAACAGCAAAAGAATCCAATGCCTTTTATCATAAGGCACTTGCAGCCGGCCAGAAAGGGTTGTCTGTTGCTTTCGACCTGGCAACACACCGGGGCTATGATTCCGACCACCCCAGAGTCGCAGGAGATATCGGCAAGGCCGGCGTTGCCATAGATTCCGTTGAAGACATGAAAATTCTCTTTGACGGAATTCCACTCGATAAAATGTCAGTTTCTATGACCATGAACGGAGCGGTTATTCCGATCCTTGCCGGTTATATCGTAGCAGCCGAAGAACAGGGAGTTAGCCATGATCAACTTTCCGGGACAATCCAAAATGATATTCTGAAGGAATATTTAACAAGAAACACTTACATATATCCTCCCGTGCCCTCCATGCGGATAATCTCCGACATCATGGCTTTTTGTTCTACCAATATGCCTAAATACAACACTATCAGCATCAGCGGCTATCATATGATGGAAGCTGGTGCCAACAGTGTTTTGCAGACGGCCTTCACTCTTGCCGATGGTGTCGAATACGTAAAGGCCGCGCTGAAAAGCGGTATGGACATTGACACCTTCGCACCAAGACTTTCCTTCTTTTTTGGCATTGGCATGAATTTCTTCATGGATATTGCCATGTTAAGAGCGGCCAGATTTCTCTGGCATCGACTGATGAGCGAATTCAATCCAAAGAATCCAAAATCCTCGATGCTGAGAACACATTGTCAAACTTCAGGCTGGAGCCTTACCGAACAGGATCCTTACAATAACGTGATTCGTACCACGCTTGAAGCAATGTCTGCGGTTCTCGGCGGCACCCAATCCCTGCACACCAATTCCTTTGATGAGGCAATCGGCCTGCCTACTGATTTTTCTGCCCGCATTGCCAGAAACACCCAAATCATCATTCAGGAAGAATCGCAGGTTTGCCACGTCGTTGATCCGTTAGGTGGCTCCTATTACATCGAATCCCTCACAAATAGTATTGTTGAGGAAGCACAAAAAATCATTGACGAGATTGCCGATCTTGGCGGAATGGCCAAAGCGATAGAAAGTGGGATGCCGAAAATGCGTGTCGAGGAGTCAGCTGCCCGCAAACAGGCCCGAATAGATCAGGGCCTGGATGTTATTGTCGGGGTAAATAAATATAAACTTGCCGACGAAAAGATTGACTTCGAGGTCCGTGAAGTGCCTGCAACAGTTAGGGACGAACAGGTTGCCCGCATTAAAGAGATCAAAGCCAGCCGCGATCAGGCTGCTGTAGAAAAAGCCCTCGCCGATTTGACCAATGCTGCTAAAAACGGCGGAAATCTTCTTGAAGCAGCTCTACCTGCCGTTCGGGCAAGAGCAACTGTTGGTGAAATATCGGATGCAATGGAGGCGGTCTTTGGGCGCTTCGTTGCCACTACCCGATGCATTTCAGGTGCATATTCTTCAGAATTTCAAGGAGACAATACCATCATTTCCGCTATCCAGGAACGAACGAACCAATTTCTCGAAAAACAAGGCAGGCGCCCTCGATTGATGGTCACAAAAATGGGTCAGGACGGTCATGATCGTGGCTTCAAAGTAATTGCCAGCGCCTATGCCGATCTTGGTTTTGATGTGGACATCAGCCCGATGTTCCAGACACCGGAAGAAGCTGCCAAAATGGCCGTTGAGAATGATGTCCATGTGGTTGGTGCCTCCAGTCTTGCTGCAGGCCACAAATCACTTATTCCTGCTCTGATAGAAGAACTGAAGAAGATCGGCGGACAGGATATTATAGTTGTCGCCGGTGGAGTCATACCACCTGCTGATTATGATTTTCTCTATGAAGCCGGAGTAAAGGCTGTTTTCGGACCTGGTACTCCAATTCCGGTTTCAGCAGATAAAACTCTTGCTCTAATTGAAGAAAAATATCTTTAAGGGGTGTTTGCGCCTTACTCATAAGCCAGTTATAAAAAGGTAGTACCCACAATGGATCCGGCGGTTTTCCCTCGCTTGATCGCCGGATTCGTTGTGTTTTACATTTGCTGCCTCTAATTACCAACAACTCAAATTATTTCACATGCTTAAAAATCCACAAGAATATGTCGATGGCATTCTAAAACAGGACCGTCTGACTCTTGCCAGGACCATCACCCTTATAGAAAGTACCTTGCCTGTTCATCAGGAAATGGCCAGAACTATCGTAGACCACCTTCTTCCTCATACCGGCAAAGGCTTTCGAATTGGTATAACCGGCGTTCCTGGTGCCGGAAAAAGCACCTATATAGAGAGTTTTGGCAATATGCTGACACAAATGGGTCACAGGGTTGCAGTTTTAGCCATCGACCCAAGCAGTAGTCGAAGCGGGGGTTCCATTCTTGGTGACAAAACCCGTATGGAGAAATTAGCCATCAATCCAGATGCCTTCATCCGCCCTTCTCCTTCAAGTGGAACTCTTGGCGGCGTAGGTAGAAAAACAAGAGAAACTATGCTTGTGTGTGAGGCTGCAGGCTATGATGTTGTCATCATTGAAACGGTTGGGGTCGGTCAGTCTGAAACCACTGTCGCATCAATGGTTGATTTTTTCCTTGTCCTTATGATTGCAGGAGCGGGTGACGAGCTACAGGGAATTAAAAAAGGAGTCCTCGAAGTAGCGGATACCATCGTTATTAACAAGGCTGATGGAGACAATGTTATGCGTGCGGATATCGCGCGTAAAGAATATGAAACAGCCTTGCATATGCTTATGCCTAACAGTCCCAACTGGAGCCCTCAGGTTCTTACCTGCAGCTCACTAGAGCATCGGGGCATTGATAAAATATGGGAAACAATTCAGGACCATCGAAAGAAGCTGACTGACAGTGGAGAAATGTCCAAGAAGAGAAAGCATCAGGCACTTGAGTGGATGAGTTTTCTTCTGGATGAGGGGTTGCGACAATGGTTTTATTCCGATTCAAAGGTAAAAGCGGCAATGCCCGGCCTACGAAACGATGTTGAGAAGAAGAGAACGTCTCCTACTGCTGCAGCCGATACCCTGCTCGCCTTTTTAAAAGAGAATGTATAAAACGTAAACGATTACAGGTCTCAGGTTATTTGCTATTCCCGCTGAACAGTTACTATAAAAACCATATAACAACAGATATTTAGATTAACCGTTACTTATACCAGCCTGAGTACTGAATATAATTAGTTGCGATTCTCTCAATTTCACCGGAGATAAGTTCCCGGCTTATATCTTTAACCTTCTTTGCAGGAACACCTGCATAAATTACTCCGGATTCAACATGGGTTCCCTGTGTGACCACAGCTCCTGCGGCTATAATAGTATTGCTCTCGACCACACAATCGTCCATAATTATTGCACCCATCCCTACCAAAACATTATCATGTATTGTACAGCCATGAATGATAGCATTATGGCCAACGGAAACATTGTTTCCGATATTTGTTGGAGATTTTTGATATGTACAGTGCACAACAGCGCCATCCTGGATGTTCACCTTATTACCAATCCTGATGTAATGCACATCACCTCGAATCACGGCATTGAACCAGACAGAACATTGATCACCCATCGCCACATCGCCAATAACAACAGCACTTTCAGCTAAATAGCAATCTTCACCAAATTCTGGAGTATGCCCATTCAATTCCTTGATAATCATGTCCTACCTCATGGCCCGATAACAATGCGCGTTTTGCTCAAGTTTTGATAAATACAAAATGGGGCATGAGATACGCGGGAACGACCGCTGCGAATCTCACGCCCCAAAAAGGCTACAACAATAGAAATTAACTTATGACGCAGAGCACAGCACCTTTGGCAACACTGTCGCCGCTGGCAAATTTTATTCCTTGAACAGTTCCATCACAGGGAGCAGAAAGTGCATTTTCCATTTTCATGGCCTCAAGAACAACCAAAGTATCGCCTTTTTTTACTATATCTCCCGCTTTCTTTTCATATTTAACGATCATACCGGGCATCGGCGCAAGAAGCAGAGTTCCATCTGCCGCGGCTACCGCAGGCGCAGGCTCAGGAGCGGCCGTCTGCGCAGGTGCTGCCGGTGCAGTTTGTGCTGCTGCCGGAGCAGTAGCTCTTGCTGCAGGAACAGCTTGAACTTCTCCTGTTGGATCGACTTCTACATTAAAATATTCGTTGTCGACAAAAACATTAAAAGTTCTGACAGCAGTGGACTTTGGAGGTGTGTCACCTTTAGCTTCTATAAGTTTTCCAGCCTTGGCTTTCTTGATAACCTCATCTTTCTTCCTGACTTCCTCCATCGTGATCGGTTTAACGCTCGCTGGGGGCTCGGCTTTACCGTATTTCCATTCAAGAAATTTTCGACCGGTGACCGGAAACTGAGCGTAGAGAATGAGGTCGTCGAGATCAACGGCCAGATCACCAATCTCAGCTTTGGCTTTTTCAAGTTCAGGTTCAAGTACCTCAGCCGGACGACAGGTAATCGGCTCTTCTCCACGGGGATACCCTTTTAATGCCTTCTTTTGCAATTCCGGATTGATAGGAACTGCAGTCTTACCATACAGACCATAACAAAGATCCTTCACCTGACCGGTAATCATCTTATATCTTTCATCCGGAGTATCGTGCAGGACATTATTAACCGTTTGTACACCGACTATCTGACTTGTTGGAGTAACGAGAGGAATTTGCCCCAGATCTTTTCGTACCCTCGGCAGTTCTTTATATACTTCGTCGATCTTGTCCAGAGCATCCATTTCCCGCAACTGATTTACAAGATTCGACAGCATCCCTCCGGGCGTCTGGTGCAGGAGAACATTAATATCTATGATGGAAACTTTTGAATCATCAAGCAGGTGCTTATATTTCGGCATTACCTCTTTTTCAAAAATTTCGTTTATGACAGCGAGCTTCTTGATATCAAAACCGGTATCCCGATTTGTGCCGAGCAGGGCCATAACAAGTGGTTCCACTGCTGCGTGGGATGTCCTGTAAGCATAAGGTGTCATGCAGGTATCAATGATATCTACGCCTGCTTCGATAGCTTTCAGATGAGTCATTGGTGACATACCTGAAGTGAAGTGACTGTGCAGATGAATGGGCACACTTACTGCCTTCTTTAAAGCCTTGATCAGTGGATAGGCATCATATGGCGCCATCAAACCGGCCATATCCTTCACACAGATTGAATCCGCTCCCATATCTTCCAACGTCTTGGCCCGGTCAGTATAGTAGTCGAGATTATAAACCTCACCACCAAGGCGCGGCTCAGTAAGAGTATAACAAATACAGCCCTGGAAATGTTTGCCGCTTTTTTTAATCTGCTTGACCACTGTCTCGAAATTCCTGTAGTCATTCAGAGCGTCAAAAGTTCTGAAAACATCCATCCCGTTTTCAGCGGCCCGATCAACAAAGGCGTAAGCAAGGTCATCGGCGTAGTTTCGATAACCAACAAGGTTTTGCGCCCGCAGCAGCATTGAAAAGGGAGTCTTTTTAATGTATCTTTTCAGAGTACGCAGCCGCTCCCATGGATCTTCGTTAAGGAACCTGTGCATCGTGTCAAAAGTTGCACCGCCCCAGGTTTCAATTGCCCAATATCCGACCTCGTCCATCAACTCTGCGACAGGAATCATATCTTCCGTACGTCCGCGGGTAGCAAACAGGGACTGATGTCCATCACGCAGAGAGAGATCCATTATCTTCACAGGATTCTTTGCCTTTGGTCTGTCCGCAGCATAATTCAATGGGGTCATTTTTACTTGATCACTCATCCTATGTCTCCTATCAACTGATTACGTTAGTTTCTTTAAAATCGGGTAAACGCCCTTATCTGGATCAATCTCCGCATGGCCATCATCTCCTGACAACCGCTCTGCCCCCATGCACTGAACACGGCGCCTTGTTTTTTATTCAAGGATGTCTGCTGTTCATATGCTGTTGCCTCCTCCTGTTGCAGATAGAGACTTACAGCAGCCAGGGCAGCAGCCAATTTCTTTTTTTTATCTGCCATTAACTCACCCATTGATTGTTTTGTATTGAGGTCATCTTTTTCAACTCAAGTGTCTTTATCCGGGGGGGCATAAAAGATTTAAGCATTCCGCTCTGAAGCCGCGCAATACAACTTTATGCGCTATACATTGCATACTCAGTTTCCTCGTTGAGCAGTTTGTCTATTTCTGTCTGAATTTCATTACGTTTAGGATTATTCACCCAACTATTCCAGTCTTCAACAGACCGCCAGGTGCTGATTACCATACACTCATCTTTGTTATCGATTCTATTGAGCGTTTCTCCCGAAATATACCCGGGTTGCTCTAGAGTCAGCGCCCGTAATTGCTTCAGAAGAGTTGTTAGCTTATTAGCATTTGTGTCCTGCACCTTACGTTTTATAAAAATTTTCACCGTCATGTGAATCTCCTCATATGTAAATTCAATATTCAGTAATTACAGGGGAATGTTTCCGTGTTTTTTCATGGGATTAGTATCCCTTTTATTCTGAAGCAATTCAAGTGCGCGGACAATTCTGACCCTGGTTCTGGCCGGCTCTATGATGTCATCGATATATCCTCGCTGGGCTGCGACATAGGGATTTGCCACTCTATCCTGATATTCTTTTTCCTTTTCAACTAGAAAAGAGGCAGGATCATCTGCTTTTTTGGCATCTCTACCATATAATACACCTACAGCACCCTTTGCCCCCATGACTGCAATCTCAGCACTCGGCCAGGCATAGTTGATGTCCCCACGCAAATGCTTAGAAGACATCACACAATATGCCCCTCCATATGCTTTTCTTGTAATAACGGTAACCTTAGGAATAGTGGCTTCGGCGAAGGCGTAAAGAATTTTTGCTCCATTTCTTATTACACCGCCGTATTCCTGCGCTGTTCCAGGCAGAAAACCCGGTACATCAACAAAAGTAACGACAGGGATATTAAAGCAGTCACAAAAACGTACAAAACGAGCACCCTTAACCGATGAGTCAATGTCCAGAACACCTGAAAGATGGGATGGCTGATTGGCAACTATACCGACGCTCATTCCATTATATCTGGCAAAACCTACAATCAGATTTGGTGCAAAGCTTGCCTTCACTTCAAAAAAATCACGATTATCAACCGTCTGAAGAATTATCTCCTTCATGTCGTAAGCGGCATTCGGATTTTCCGGCAGAATCGCATTGAGTTCTATGGACTCACGATTCCTCGGGTCTTCACATGGTATAACAGGAGGATTCTCCAGATTATTTTGCGGTAAAAAGG